>JAPXRP010000079.1:0-18474 GCA_033813475.1 Candidatus Hydrogenedentota bacterium | reverse complement strand
CGACGCGCCCAAAAACGCCCGCATGGAACCACCTCAACATGACCCGCTCAATTCAGCCTTTTGCCACAGGCTGCTGGAGGGTGTTAATCTTCTTCCCGAGAAATTGGTTATCGGGGAGTCTTTCACTGTGAAAGATCTTCCGGAGGGAAGGTACTACTGCATCGCAGAGATTGAGTATGACAGCACAAATTGCTCCGATGGCCGATGCGGTGAAGAAGAGACGGGCTATGTCACCGTTGCTGCTGGTGGAGCGGCGGACTGGTATGTTCAGTGGTGATTCCGCGCCACGAATGGCACGGCCCGGTAAGAGATTAGACAAGTTTCCAGCGTCACGGGCGACGGTCCGGGGCGCGCCTTCGGCGGCGGCGGCGTGCGGTGCCCTCCCACGCCGTCCCCTTGGGCAATTCACTACCTGCCCTCGGAACCTCTCGTTCTCTGCCCTATCCGGCGCGATCAGGGACCTCATGGAACGTCGCGCAATCCACCGCCTGCTGTAGTATACTCCCATAGCCGTTCGGCATGAGGTTGGGCGGCGAAACACACGGAGGAAAAAATCATGAAGCGAATGGTGGTCTTGGGCGCGGTGTGCATGATGCTGGCGGCCGCGACCGTCGGCCTGGCCGGGTGCCCCGCCCTGGGGATCGGGGGGAAAGCGGTCCTGGGGAAGATTGTGGTCCATAACAATTTCAAGGGAGAGAACTTCGAGAGCATTATTAACGTTTCCGCTGTCCGCGTGCCAGATGAATGCTCAGACCAAGAACCGAGAGGGGTTAACATTCTCCCCGAAGCAATACCCTCTGGAAAGCTTTTCGAAGTGAGTGATTTGCCCGAAGGGAGGTATTACTGTGAATGCACAATCCTATATTATGTATGGACAAATCACACGGAAGGTCATCGTATCGAAAACGGCTATGTCACCATCGCCGCCGGCGGGACAGCGGACTGGTATGTGCAGTGACGATGCTCTGGCCTCACAACGTCGCACCATGAAAGGTGCGGCCCGGTAACCGTTGCAGTCGTTTTCAAGCGACCGGGCCGCCGGCTCCGGGCGTGTCCCTCGCGGCTGTGGCGCGGGAAGGCGTGTGCGGCTACGGCACCGGTGCACGCCCCATCCTGGGAACGCCGATCTTCCGATGGGCCGCCTGAAAAGAGTGCCGATCAGGAGATCGGGGTGCCCAAGGAAGGAGGGGAGGGCGGTCTGACATACGTCCCGTCGAAGACCGGACAATCATCCGGCCCGGCCGCCCCAAAGACCCGCTTAAAAAGAAAATGGAGCGGGACACGGGGTTCGAACCCGCGACATCCAGCTTGGGAAGCTGGCACTCTACCAACTGAGTTAGTCCCGCTCGGCGGCTATAATGTACCACCTTTGGCGGGGAAAATCAATGTTGTCTTCCCCGGCTGGGGGGCGGGCGGGCTGGGATTCTATCGGGGCGCTTCTTGAGGAGGGGGCTGTGGCGGCCGATTGCCGGACAGGGAGGTTCTTCACCCGCGAGGGGCGCCGGGTCGCAGGCATTCCGACAAGAGGTCGCCGCGTCGGCCGCCGGGCGGCCTCCTCGCGATGACGGAGAAAAATGTCGTCATCGCAAGGGAGCGCAGCGGCCAATGCGTTCCCGTTCCCGGAAAACCCCATCATCCCGCTGCATCCTCTCCGGCGTTTGCGCGCGGGGGGGCTTCGTGCTACGATGCGTGCGCCGGGAGGTTCCGGCGGAGACGGGCTGGCATGTTTGATCCTGTGCTGAAAAACCCCTGGGTGCGTTTTACGGCGGCGGTGTCGGTGCTGGTGGCGGCGGTGCTGCTGGTGCTGGCGCTGGTGCCGGTGCTGACGCCGGTGCTGCTGGCGTTTCTGGTGGCGTACGCGCTGCATCCGGTGGTGGTGGCGTGCGAGCGGCGGCGGGCGCCGCGGATGGTGACGATTCTGCTGCTGCTGGGGACGGGGGTGTTCGGCGCGCTGCTGCTGCCGGTGGTGGTGCTGCCGGAGGTCATCGGCGAGGCGGACCGGCTGGTGCGGGCGGCGGGCAGCGCCCCGGCGGGGGAATGGGCGGAGAAGACGCTGGAGGCGCTGCCCCTGCGGGAGATCGTGCAGTATCTGGGCTGGGCGCCGGCGGACCCGGCGGCGGATTTCGACGAGCGCGCGATTCTCGCGGAGCGGCTGGGCGCGTACATCAAGGGCAACGCGCTGCAGTTTGTGCGGGGCTACGGCGACGTCATCGCCGGGGCGGGCCAGACCGCCGGGCGGTCGGCGGCGCAGATCATCGGGTCGGCCGGGTCGCTGGTGCTGCGGCTGGCGGGGTTCTTCTTCGACTTTTCCCTGTTCCTGTTCGTGGCGGCCTATCTGATGCGGGACTTTGAGAAGCTGGTGGAGGGGGCGCGGTCGCTGCTGCCGCCGCGGGCGCGTCCGCGGACCGAGGCGATCTTCCGGAAGATAGACACGCAGCTGCACTCGTTTCTGCGCGGGCAGCTGACGGTGTGCGCGTGCCTGATGGTGCTCTACGGCGCGGGGCTGCTGGTCGCGGGGACGCCTTTCGCGGTGCCGATCGCGCTGGTGGGCGGCGCGGCGAGCATCATCCCCTATGTGGGGCCGACGGTGACGGTGGTGCCCGCGGCGCTGATGACGCTGCTGTACTACGGCCCGGACCACCACCTGCTGCTTGTGTTCGGCATGTTTGCGCTGGTGCAGCTTCTGGAGAGTTACATTCTCACGCCGCGCATCGTGGGGAAACAGGTGGGGCTGAACCCGGTGTGGGTGATCGTCTCGATTCTCGTGTTCACGAGCCTGCTGGGCGCGCTGGGCACGCTGTTGGCGGTGCCGCTGGCCGCCGTGCTCAAGGTGCTGATCCTGGAGGGGGTGGAGGTCTACAGGCGCTCTTCGGTGTTCACGGGGGACTCCTCCTCCGCGCCGCCGCCCGCCTCGGCCTCATAGTCCTCGGGGCTGTCCACATCCAGCTCGCCCGCCGCCGGTTCCTCCTCCGGCTTCTCCGTGCGCCCGGTCACATAGGCGTAGGCCGTGTCCCCCAGGCCGAACAGCACATAGCCCATGCCCAGGGGGAACAGCACAAGGGCCACGGAGCGCGTGACGGCGTAGTGAACCACGGCGACGGCGAAGGCCACGCCCGCGAGCGCGGGAAAGGCGTGCTGGGGCTTGAGCACAAGGGCCTTGAAGCGGTTGCGCGGGTAGCGGACCGTGCTGACCATGAGCAGGGCCAGCGCGACGGCCATGGGGCCGATGGCGTAGGCCAGGCCGCCGAGCTGCTCCTGGCCGCGCTCCTCCGTGTAGATGTACTCCACGAAGAGAACGAAGGCCGCCAGGCTGCCCCCGGCCGCCGGGGAAGGCAGGCCGATGAACGAGTCGCGCCGGTCGGACTGGAAGGTGTTGTAGCGGGCGAGGCGCAGGGCGGTGCAGATGGCGTAGATGATGGCCATGTACGACCCCGTGCGGCCGACGATGGAGCCCGCCCTCGGGAAGAGCACGAGCTGGGCGCCGTCGGGCAGGTAGATCATGAACACCAGCACGGCGGGCGCGATGCCGAACGACACGATGTCGCACAGGCTGTCCAGCTCCTTGCCGAACTCCGACACGCTCTTGGTCAGCCGGGCCACAAAGCCGTCGAGCATGTCGAAGGCGATGGCCATGAAGATGAAGACGGCCGCCTTGTTGAACTCCAGGCCGATGCTGGCGAAGATGCTGGCCACGCCCATGTACAGGTTCATGATGGTCATGACGCTGGCGGCGATGTTGACCGGGCGGAAGCGGCGGCGCGCCGGCATCCGGCGCAGCGGGTTCTGCAGTTTCATTGGAAGCTCCCCAGCACGGTGGTTCCCGCGCTTGCGCGCTGCCCGATCGCCACGCGGATTTCGGTGCCCGGCGGCAGATACGTCTCCAGGCGCGACCCGAAGCGGATCATGCCGTATTTCTCCCCGCGCCGCAGGACGGCCCCCGGGCCGACGGGGCAGACAATGCGCCGCGCCACGGCGCCGGATATCTGGCGGACCGTCACCGGGCCGTGGGCCGTGTCCATCCAGACGGCGTTCGACTCGTTGACCTTGCTGCTCTCGGGGAGCCGCGCGTCCTTGTATTTCCCCGGGGCGTAGCGCACCTCCCGCACCGTGCCGTCAAAGGGGGCGCGGTTGACGTGGACACTGAAAACGGACATGAACACGCTCACCCGGCGGCAGGGGCCGTCGTAGTGGGGGGTTTCCGCCAGGTCCTCAATGGCGACCACCGTGCCGTCGGCGGGCGACACGATCTCGTTCCCCGTGGCCGTGATGGCGCGGGGGAAGTCGCGGAAGAATAGCATCATGGCGACGCCAACGAAGAGCACCGGCACGCCGGCCCAGGCCGCGCCCCACAGCCCGCCCGCCAGGCACACCCCGGCCCCCAGGAGGATCACGGGGCCATACAGAAACAGCCCCTCCCGCCATCCGCTGAATTCTCGCTTCACTGCATGCTGACCTTTCACGGAGAGTGTTCCCCGATAGTATACGCCCCAGAACCCGCCCTACGCACCCGCAGGGGCGCGGGCCGTCATCAACCCGTCATGGCGAGCGAAGCGCGGTCCTCTTGTGCCCGCCACGGCTTCGGCCGCCCTGTCTCCCCAAACCACACACCCCTGGGATCGCCAAGCTCCAGCTTGGCCTCTTGGCCTTCCCCTCTCGTTCCGGCAATGGAGAGATCGTCATAACTAGCGCAGCAAAGGGGAGCCTCTCTGTCCCTAGGGGGAATGAGGATGGAGGCTGAAGGAGGAAGAGCGGGCGCGCGCGTGGGCGCGCGGTGCCAGGCTAGAGCCTGGCGATCCCAGGGAGCGTCCGCCCGGAGCGTGTGGTGTGGCGTCTGTTTCGTCTTGTTCCCGAGTTGCGTCTGTGTTCGGGAAAACCGCAAGAAAGCGGTCTCTTTTCCGCCGATGCTCGGGCTCCCACCCGCCGCTCCTGATGGTCGGGGACAGGTCCCGCCTTTGCTTCCCCCCCGGCCCAGCGGGTAAGATACCCGCGACACGGGGTTTGCAGCAGCGCTCACGAAGCGACGGACGGTTCACAGTGACCCTTGCCAACCGCATCACGCTGTTTCGGCTGGCCGTTGTCCCGGTGTTCTGCGCCATGGTGCACCTGTACACACCGGACCGGTCGGGACTGCGGCATCTGGCCCTGGCGTTGTACGTCGCGGCGGCGGTTTCCGACGCCCTGGACGGGTATGTGGCGCGCCGGTTGGGGCAGGTTTCCGCCCTGGGGCGGCGGCTGGACCCGCTGGCGGACAAGCTGCTGGTGAATCTGGGGCTGGTGTTCATGGCGGGGAACCCCGCGTTTGAGCCGGCGGTGCCGCTGTGGTTCCCGGCGGCGGTGCTGGCGCGCGACGTGCTCATTGTGCTGGGCGCGTGGCTGATCAATGAACTGTACGGCCCCGTGCGGGTGCGCCCCCGGCCCTCCGGGAAGATCACCACGGCGGTGCAGATGACCACCATGACGGTGCTCCTGCTGGGCTTTCCGTGGGCCGTCTGGCTGATCTGGGGCACCGTGCTGTGCTCGGTCTGGTCGCTGGGGGACTATCTCCTCTTTGGCTGGACCCAGGTAAACGAAAAAGAAGGCCGAAAATGACCTCTGCGAAAAAGAAAAGGCCGCCCCTGGTGGCGGTGTGCGGGCGCCCGAACGTCGGCAAGTCCACGCTGTTCAACCGCATCATCGGCAAGCAGCGGGCCATCGTGCACGACGAGGAGGGGATCACGCGGGACCGGTTTTTCGGCAGCGGCTCGTGGAACGGCAAGCCCTTCCGCGTGGTGGACACGGGCGGCATCATCGAGGACCCGCTGGACGAGATATCGAAGAAGATGCAGGACCAGGTGCGGCTGGCGCTGGAGGAGGCGGCGGTGGTGGTGTTCGTGCTGGACGGGCAGGCGGAGATCACGCGCGTGGACCGGCTGGTGGCCGAGGAGCTCCAGCGCCTGGGCAAGCCCGTGGTGCTCGCGGTGAACAAGCTGGACAACCACAAGCTGGCCATGAACAGCTACGGCTTCTACGAGCTGGGGCTGGGCGACCCCTTCGCGCTGTCCGCCACGCACAATCTGGGCGTGGAGAAGATGATGGACGCCGTGGCGGCGCACCTGCCCGAGCCGCCCGCCGACGCCCCCGCGCCGGAGGACGGCGACGACGAGGAGGCGGAGGTCGCCGAGGAGCGCGCGCCCGACGCCCCCGTGCGTGTGGCCATCGTGGGCCGCCCGAACGTCGGCAAGTCGTCCTTTGTCAACGCCCTGCTCAACGAGGAGCGGGCCATCGTCTCCAGCGTGCCCGGCACCACCCGCGACGCCATAGACGCGGAGCTGCACCACCAGGGGCGCGACTATGTGCTGATAGACACGGCGGGGCTGCGCAAGAAGGCGGGCATCCGCGCGTCGGTCGAGAAGTTCAGCGTGGCGCGGACGCTTCGGGCCATGCGCCGGTCGGACGTGTCGCTGATCATGGTGGAGGCGACCGAGGGGCTCGGCGAGCAGGACAAGCGCATCATCGGCTACGGCCTGGAAAACGGCGTGCCGATGGTGCTCGTGTGGACCAAATGGGACCTGGTGGAGAACAAGGAGAAGCGCTTCAAGGCCCTCGCGGACGATGTGGACCTGAAGATGCCCCAGATCAAGTTCATCCCCTGGGTGACCATCTCCAACCTGACGCGCCAGCGGGTGTTCGGCGTGTTTGACTATGTGAACGACGTGGCGGAGGCCGCGCGCAGGCGCGTGCCCACGGGCGAGCTGAACCGGCTGGTGGAGCAGATCAAGGCAAAGCAGAACCCGCCGAGCCAGAAGGGCAAGCATGCCAAGATCCTCTACGCCACGCAGACGGGCACCCGCCCCACGACCTTTGTGTTCTTCGTGAACCAGGTGCGCCTGTTCCACTTCAGCTATGTCCGCTTCATTGAGAACCAGCTCCGCGAGGCCTACGGCTTCAAGGGCGTGCCGATCAAGCTGGAGCTGCGGGAGGAGAAGCCCAAATGAGTCCGCCGTTTGTCTCCGTCGCGGTGATCCTGTCCTACGCGCTGGGGTCCGTGCCCACGGGGCTGTGGCTGGGCCTGAAGCTGCGCGGCGTGGACATCCGCCAGCACGGCAGCAAGAACATCGGCGCGACCAACACCTTCCGCGTGCTGGGGAAGGGCCTGGGCGTCCTTACGCTGGCGGGCGACATCCTGAAGGGATGGGTGCCCGTGGTGCTTTTCGCGCGGCTGGACACCTGGGAGTACCTCCCGGTGCTCTGCGGCCTCGCCGCCATCCTGGGGCACACCTTCTCCCTCTTCCTGTGGTTCCGGGGGGGCAAGGGCGTGGCCACCAGCACCGGCGTCTTTCTGGGGCTCGCCCCCGTGCCCACGCTCATCGCGGGCGGGGTCTTCGCCATCGTGTTCGCCGCCACCCGCATGGTGAGCGCGGGGTCCATCTCCGCCGCCGCCGCCATGATCGCGGCGGTCTTCGCCATCGCCACGCCGGTCCCCGTGCGGATCGTCACCGTGCTGGTCGCGGTGCTGGTCATTGTGAAGCACCACGCGAACATCCGCCGCATCCTCAAGGGCGAGGAAAGCCGGCTGTAGGAGTCCATGGAAGCATCCCGGCCATTCTCCGCGCGCGACATGGCCGCCGCCCTGGCCGCGGCGTGCGCCGTCCTTCTTGCCTGCCTGCCCCTCCTGCCCCACACCGTCACCGGCGAGGACGGCGGGGAGTTTATCGTCGCCGCCTGCTTCCTGGGCGTGCCGCACCCCCCCGGCTATCCGCTCTACTGCCTGGCCGCCCATCCCTTCACCTGGCTTCCTTTCGGCGCCGTGGCCTGGCGCGTGGCCCTGGCCTCCGCTGTTTTCAGCGCAGCGGCCTCGGCAATGCTTGCCCTCATCGCCGTCCGCCTGACGGGGAACCGGATCGCGGCCTTCGCGGCGGCGGTTCTGTTCGGGCTGCTCCCCGGTGTGGTGGCGCAGGCGGTCATCCCCGAGGTCTACACGCTCAACGCGTTCCTCTTCGGCCTGTCGCTTCTGCTGCTGGTCTGCTGGGAACAGGGCCGGCGCAACGCCACGCTCGCGGCCTTCGCCGTCGTGTTCGGTCTGGGCATGGCGGGGCACAACACGTTCATCCTCCTGATGCCCTGCTTCGCGGGCTACGTCCTGGTTCGTGACGCGCAGCACACGGGGGGCCTTTCCTCCGCGCGCCGTTGGGGATTCTACGCGCTCCTGTCGCTGCTGTCCGCCGCCGTGTGTGTCGGGCTGTTCCTGTACCTTCCCGTGCGCTCGGCGGCCAACCCGCCGCTGGACTGGGGCAACCCCGAGACCTGGCCCAACTTCTGGCGGCACGTGCGCCGGACACAGTTTGACTTCATGGTGACCCAGTACCCCCGCACCGCCGAACGCATGGGGCTCCAGGCGGCGGCGCTGTTCCGCATGTGGTGGGCCCAGGGGCTCATGGGGCTGGACCTGCTCGGCTTTGCGCTCCTCTGGCGCCTCCGCCGGGGGCTGGCGCTTCTGCTGGCGGCCTGTTCCGTGTCCGTCGTCGCCGGGTTCGCGTTCTGGCAGAACTTCGAGCTGACCCGCGAATGGATCCAGGTCATGTCCGTGTTCCCCATCCCGGCCTACTTCGCCGGGGCCCTGTGCGTGGCTGTGCTGGTGGACCTGCCCCGGCGCGCGCCGTCCCTGCCGGGTAGGCGCGGGGCCTTCCTGTCCTCCACCCTGGCCGCGGGGGTGGTGGCCATGGCGGTGCTGCGCCCGGATTGGAAGGCGCTGGACCGCTCCGAATACGACTGGGTGGAGACCTATGCCTGGAGAGTGCTGGAAACAATGCCTTGGAAGGTCTTCTACGTTTCCGAGTCGGATTACGCCGGGTTCGGGGTGATGTACCTCCAGGAGGTCCGCGGCGTGCGGCGGGATGTGACGGACCTCCGCCGGTACGGCTATCTGGATGTGGACCGCATGCCCGGCATCCCCCCGGAATTGCGCGCCAAGGCGGGGGAGTTCCCCCCGCGGCGGTATGATGCCGAACTGCTGGAGGCCCTGCTGCTGAACACCGACCGGCCGCTTTACCTGGAAAAGCCGGTGCGGTTCCGGCCCGAATCGGGCATCCGGACGGTGCAGACGGGGCTGCTTTGGCGGGCGCTGCGTCCGGGCGAGAGGGAACCGTCCGAGCGAAACGACTTCAAAGACTACGCCTGGCCGGACTGGTATTCCTACGAGGGGGAGTTCACCGCCGACGCCATCCGTGCGGACATTCTCTTTCGGCGCGCCGAGGAGCAGCTGAGGCTCCTCAGAGAGCGCCCTGAAACGCCCGGGAAGGCCGGAGAGCGGCTGCGGCACGCCATGCGCCTGATCGAGGACGGCGTCCAAGTCTACGGCCCCAAAGACGCGGCGATCCTGAACAACGCGGGGGCCCTCTGCGCGCGGCATGGCGAGTACGACGCGGCGCGCAAATACTTCGCCCGCGCCCTTGACGCCCTGCCCCATTTCGCCGAGGCGCGGCGCAACATGGAACGGCTGGACAGGCGCGCGCCGCTCTGACACACTCCGCCGGGGAAGGCGCTACTTCCCCGCGGCCTCGGCGTGGTATTTCTCCCACAGCGCAAGGGAGACTTCCGCGGCGTTCCCTGAAGGGGCGGCGGCGTGCAGGTCTGTCCGGCGGGTCCAGGCGTCCTCCCACTGTTGCAGGTCGCGGGTGAACGCCTTGCCGTCGAAGGACGCGCGGTCGCGCAGGGAGGACTCCAGTTTTGAGAGGAACTGCTCCCAGCGCGGCCGGTAGAAGTCCCGCACCAGGCCGGCCCAGTGCTTTTGGGCGTAGTCGTGCAGCACGCCCTCGGGCGGCCCCCACAGGGTGATCTGCGTGCGGGCGTTCCACTCCAGCAGCGCGCGTTCTTTGTCGTCCGCGCCCCAGCGCTTCGCGTCCTCCAGCCAGCGTCCCAGCAGAAACTCGCCGCGCGTGGCGAGGAGGCGGTCCAGGTCGTCAAAGAGTTCCAGATAGGCGTCGGCCTCCCTGCTGAAGAGGTCGGCATCCTTGGCGGCGTGGGCCTTCATGGTGCGGGCGAGGCGGATTCCCGCGAGATCGGAGAGAACCTGCCGCGTGACGTGGACCAGGTCGTACTGGTAGGCGTCCACGTCCCTGAGTTCCGGGGCGCAGGCCGCCAGGCCGCCCCAGGCGGCGGCCAGCGCCGCAAGGTCGCAGGCCGCGGGGCCGCCGCCCCAGAGTTCTTTGGGGTCCAGCGCGGGGCGCATGCAGACGACGGACCGTCCCCGGCCTGACTGCCGGTACACGGTGTTCAGGAATCCCTTCCAGGCGGCCTCCGCCTTGGGCAGGGACTTGCCGTAGCGCTGGCGGGCATGACCCTGGATCCACTCGTTGAGGTCCGGAGAGACGGGATCCCAGAACAGGTCGCTGAGGAGGTCGTTCACGACGGGGTTGTACCCCAGCCCCTCCATAATGATCCCCGCGCCCCGCAGGCTGCCGCGCGCCGGGTCGTTGAGCGCCCCCGGCAGGTCCGCCGCGATGCGGGGCAGGCCGCCGTGCATGCTCACCACGTCGCCGAAGTCCTGGATGACGCACCAGATCCACGGCTTGCCGTGGAAGGACTCCGTGATCTTCCACGCGGGCCGGTCCTCGCAGTGGAGGTCGAGGACCGTCATGCGGTCGTCCGGCACCGAGGTGAGCAGCGCCTTCGTCTGCGGCGCCTTCCAATAGCCGGGGTTGTTCACAAAGAGCCATCCCTGCATGATCCAGACCGCCTCCGGATCGCCGGCGCGCATGGCCTCAAACACGGCCTTGCCCATGGCGTCGAGGAAGGCGGGGTCGTCGCTCGGCGGTGACATCTCTATGAAGGTGTCCGCCGCGTAGAGGTGGTCCGTGCCGAACTGCCGGGTCTGCTCCTCGACGAAGGCCTTGCCCACTTTGACGAAGAGCGGGTCCTGCGGGTCCACGAATAGGGTGCCGGGGAAACCGCACCAACTCGGGAGCTGCTGGAACGTGGCGTCGGGGAATTTGTTCTTGAGCGCGGCGGGGACATGGCCGGTGAACCCCTGAAGGACGGGCTTCATGCCCAGCTCCCGCTCGCGCGCCACGATGCGTTTCTGGAGGGCGGCGTGGCGGGCCGTCCAGTCTGTCGGCAGGGGGCCGCCCCACCCGTCCATGCAGCCCATCCAGCCGAAGGGGAGGTAGCCCGGCCCGACAAAAAAGGCGTCCATGTCCGCCTGCGTGAGACCGAAAGACTTTCCGACTTCCGCCCAGACAGACTCCTGCCCCGTGACGGCGAGGGGCATGTTGACGCCGTTCATGGCCATCCAGTCAATGATGCGCTCCCACTCCGCCCAGTCCCACCAGGCCAGGGAGTAGCTGAAACAGCAATAGTTGAAGCAGTAGCGCCAGTCGAGGGGGGTGGCCCTGCGCACCTTCGGGGAAACGGCGGGCAGCGGGTCGGGAAGAGTTGTCTGCGTGCCGCGCCAGGACACATTCGCGTGGCAGTGGTGCTTCAGGTACCAGTTCAGGGCGGACGCGACGGCCACCCCCGACGAACCGCGCAGCGTGACCGTCCCTCCGCCGCCCTCGATCTCAAAGACGTCGCGGCCCGCCTCCTGCGGGATTTCCTCGACGGTGAACAGGGAAGCCTTTTCCGGCAGCACGCGCCCGATCAGTTTCTGGGCGGCGGACAGGGTGTCCGCCGGGGCGGGCAGGGCGGCGGACAGAACCAGGACGGCCAACAGAGCGGGGACGAGTCTGCGCTTCATGGCGGGCCTCTCAGGGGGTTGCGGCCATAGTGTCGCGCCACGCCAGCACGGCGCGGCAGGGGAAATGGTCGGAGGCAACGCGGGTGGTGCCGGTCACATGGACCACGGACTCCACGGCCTGGAAATGCGGGGATGCGAGGATGAAATCAATGCGCCGCGCCTTTTTTGCGCCCGGGAGCGACCCGGCGTCCTTCGGTCCCGTGAAGGTGTCGGCGAGTTTTTCGCGCAGTTGTGCCACGGCGGGGGCGTCCGGCCCCTCATTGAGGTCGCCGAGCAGGAGGGTGGGGGTGTCCGGTCGGATAAGGGGCAGGATGTCCGCCACCTGGGCGGCGCGCTCCTTCGGACTCAGGCCCAGGTGCGTGTTGTGGATGTCCACCTCGCGGTCCTGCCAGCGGACCGTTACCGTGAGGCATCCCCGCGGCTCCGGGTTCTTCTCCGGGTTGGCGAGGGGGGTGTTCTTCTGCGCGAGAAGCGGCAGGCGGGTCAGCGTCAGCACGCCATAGTCGCCGCCGGAGAATCGGTAGTTGACGCCGTAGGCGGGTTCCATGCCAAGCTTCTCCGCCAGGAGCGCCGGCATGTCCAGCTTCTCCGTGCGCGGCTGGTTGCGGTCCACCTCCTGGAGGCAGACCACGTCCGCGTCCAGCTCCCGGAGAACCCCCGCGATCCGGTCCAGGTCCAGCCGCCCGTCCGTGCCCTCGGCATGGTGGATGTTGTAGGTCACCACCCGGAGATGCGGCTTCTCCTCCGCGGCGCCGCACAGGCTGGGGATCCCCAGAGACAGAGCGCCGACTCCGGCAAGAAACGAGCGACGGTTCATGCGGGACACTCCTTCATGGTATGGCGGCGTCTTCAGTCGCGGGTGTCGTCGCCGCCGTACTGGGCGAGCTTGCGGTACAGGGTGCGCAGGCCGATGCCGAGCATGCGGGCGCAGGCGGTCTTGTCGTAGTCGCAGTGGCGCAGGGTCTCCTCGATGGCCGCGCGCTCGATGACGGCCATGGGCACGCCGAGGGGCACGCGCAGCTCCCCCCTGGCGGGGCGTGCGGCCTTGCGCAGGTACGGCGGGGCGATGTCGAGGCCGAGGGGGCCGGGGGCCGCGCTCACATCCATGCCCTCCACCACCGCCTCCAGTTCCCGCACGTTTCCCGGCCAGTCGTAGCGGGCGAGCAGTTCCAGAAGGGGAGGGGAGACCGTGCGCGGCTCCGACTGGGCCGCGCGGGCGCGCCGGTCCAGAATCTCGCGCACGAGCAGGGGGATGTCCTGGGGGCGTCGGCGCAGGGGCGGCATTTCCACGACCAGCGCGGACAGGGCCTCGGCGAGGGCGGGGGAGAGTCCGCCTTCGCCGCGCAGGCCGGCGGGGCTGTGGCGGGTGGCGGCGATGAGACGCGCGTTGGCGGAAACCTCCCGCGCCGTTCCCGCCCGCTGGAGTTTTCCGGAGGCCAGCCAGCGGGTGAGGCCCTCCTGCGCCCCGGGGCATAGGGCCTCCACATTGTCCAGAAAGAATGTGCCGTCCTCTGCGGTTTCAATAAGCCCCTCGCGGGGCGCCTCGCCGAAGAGCGCGCGCGCCTGCTCGGCGGGGGGGAGGGCGGCGGCGTCCGCCTTGACCATGGGGGCGTCGCGGCGGGGGCCGGTGGTGTGGATGGCCTCGGCGGCGATTTCCTTGCCCGAGCCCGGTTCGCCGCACACCAGCACGGGGGAGGAGAGGGCGGCGGCGTGGCGCACCTGGCGGTACACGTTGAGCATGCGTCCGGACCGGCCCGTGAGGCGCATCAGGCCGAACTGCTCGTCCAGCCGGCGCTGCAGCTCGACGCGCTCCCGGCGCAGGTCCTGAAACGCGAATCCGCGCCGGAGCACCGCGTCGAGGCGCGGCAGGTCCACGGGCTTGACCAGGTAGTCCTGCACCCCCTCGGCGAGCAGGGCCAGCGCGCGGCCCGCCTGCGCCTCCGTGACGGAGAGGACGACGCACATGTCGGGGTACCGCGAGAGGGCCACGCGGGCGAGCCGCTCGCCGTTGACCCGCTGCGCGCCGAACTCGGCGACGAGGGCGTCCCACGGCTGGGCGTCGAGACGGTTGAAGGCCTTCTCCCCGCTGTCCACGGCCACGGCGGCGTGGCCCCGGTCGTTGAGCCAGTCGGCCAGGACCCGGCAGGCCCTGGCGTCCTGGTCCACAATGAGGACGGCGGCTTTTCGGCGGTCTGCCATGGCGCCCCCTGCGCGCGGTCAGCCTTCGGCGGCGGCCTTTTCGCGCTGTTCCACAATGAACGCGACGGTCCGCTCGAGGCCCTCCTTGAGCGGCACTTCGGGCTTCCAGCCGAGGACTTCGGCCGCCCGCGCGCCGGTGATGTAGATCTTCTGGACCTCGCCGGCGCGCAGATCCTTGAGCACGGGCTTGCCCTCGAACTTGGTGAGTTTCTGGAGGATGGTGAAGAGGTCCTTGACGGAGGTGCCCTTGCCGGAGCCCAGGTTCAGGATGTCCCGGTCGCCCTTCTTGAGGGCGAGCAGGCAGCCGCGCGCGATGTCGCCCACATACACATAGTCGCGCAGGGGCTCGCCCTGGCCGTAGAGCACCGGCGCGGTCCCGTCCAGCATGAGCCCGGCGAGGATGGAGCAGACGCCCGCCTCGCCATGGGGGTTCTGCCGGGGGCCGTAGACGTTCGGGAAGCGGAGGATGGTGTGCGGCAGCTTGTGCAGCCGCCCGTACAGGCCGATGTACTGCTCCACGCAGTACTTGCTGACCCCGTAGTGCGACTCGGGCAGGGCGGGGCAGGCCTCGGGCGCGGGCAGCTTCTCCGGCGAGCCGTAGATCGCGCCGCCCGTGGACGCGAAGATGAACTTCTTCACGTTGTGCGCCACGCACAGCTCGAGCAGGTTGAGGGAGCCGCGGACATTGACGTCCGCGTCATAAAGCGGGTCCTCCACGCTGCGCCGCACGTCAATCTGCGCGGCGAGGTGGTAGACAAACTCGGGCCGGCGCTCCTCGAAGACCTCGGCAAGCTGCGCCGCCCGGATGTCCATCTCGTAGAAGGAAGCCTTCGGGTTGAGGAAGTCCTCGCATCCGGAGGAAAGGTCGTCCACCACCGTGACGTCGTGGCCCGCCTCAACCAGCGCGTCGCACACATGCGACCCGATGAACCCGGCGCCGCCCGTGACGAGAATCCTGCTCATGGATAATGCCTCTCTCCGCGCGTGCCCGGGGCGCAGGCCGGGGGCGGCGCGTTCGTTTGTGATTGCGTGTATGGTACCCTACACGGGCGCGCGACTTCCATTCGCGCCGCGCTTAACGGAGGACGCAGCCGTGCGGAAGATACTCGTCACCGGCGGGGCCGGGTTTGTGGGAAGCGCGCTGGCGCTCGCCTTCAAGGCGGCCGGCGAAAACGTGTCCGTCACCGCGCTCGACAATCTCCACCGCCGCGGGTCGGAGCTGAACCTGCCGCGGCTTGCCGCGGGCGGCGTGGCGTTCGCGCACGGCGACGTGCGCTCCGCCGGCGATCTGGAGGCCTGCGGCCCCGCGGACCTCGTCGTCGAGTGCAGCGCGGAGCCGTCCGTCCTCGCGGGGCACGACGGCGCCCCCGACTATGTGCTCGACACCAATCTCGCCGGCGCGGTGCGCTGTCTGGAGCACGCCCGCCGCCACGGGGCCGCGATGGTCTTCCTCTCCACGAGCCGGGTGTACCCCATGGCGCGCCTGAACCAGATCGCGCTTTCGGAGGGGGAGACCCGCTTCGAGGCGGCGGCGGGGCAGACCCTCCCCGGCGTGTCCCCGGAGGGCGTCACGACCGCCTTCCCGCTGGACGGGGCCCGGTCCCTCTACGGGGCCACCAAGCTGTGCGCCGAGCTGCTCATCGCGGAGTACGCGGACATGTACGGACTGCCCGCCGTGGTCAACCGCTGCGGCGTCATCGCCGGGCCCTGGCAGATGGGCCGGGTGGACCAGGGGGTGGCGGGGCTGTGGGCCGCGCGGCATGTCTACGGGGGAAATCTCGCCTACATCGGCTACGGCGGCGCCGGGAAACAGGTGCGCGACATGCTGCATGTGGACGACCTGGTCCGGCTCGTGCTTCTCCAGTCGGAAAGCCCCGACCGCTGGGCCGGGCACGTTTTCAACGCGGGGGGCGGGCGCGGGTCCAGCGCGTCCCTGCTGGAACTGACGGCCCTCTGCCGCGAGGCCACCGGAAACACCCTCGCCGTTGGGTCCGTGCCGGAGACCCGCGCGGCCGACGTGCCCTGGTACATCACCGACAACGCCGAAACCACCCGGCTGACGGGATGGCGTCCCGAAAAGGACGTCCGGGCCGTCGTGGATGATCTCTGCCGCTGGATTGCCGACCATCGGGACGTCCTGCGCGGAGTTCTCTGTTAGCCGCATTTCCGTGCGGCGGCGGCTTTCCGTCTCTTCCCTCCCCGGCGAAACGCAGACAATTATGTGAAACTTTCCCGCGCCGGGGCTTGTCAAACAAAGCAAACGGGGATAGACTATTCCCGGAACGAGCGGCAGGCAGGGTTTCAAACCGGGGGCCGCAGGGCCCCAAAGGAGGATTTGAACCATGAGCAGAAAAGGGAAAGGGTTCACTCTCATCGAGCTGCTGGTGGTCATTGCGATCATCGGCATTCTGGCGGCGATTCTGCTGCCGGCCCTCGCGCGGGCGCGCGAGGCGGCCCGGCGATCCAGCTGCCAGAACAACCTGAAACAGTGGGGCCTCGTGTTCAAGATGTACAGCAACGAGGCCAGGGGCGCGTTTCCGCCCATCCAGGTGGTGCGCGACCGGACCCAGTGGAACGGCACGATCACCGTGGAGCTGGCTGCGGGCCCGGCAGTCTACGCCATCTACCCGGAGTACCTGACCGACCCCAACATCGCGCTGTGCCCTTCGGACCCGCAGCTCGGCACGCACCAGCAGGAGCTGTATTTTCAGCCCGGGAACAACCAGGGCGTCGCCCCTGGAACGCCGCGCCTTTCCTACGCGCCGGAGGACATAGACGCCAGCTACATGTATCTCGGCTGGTGCTTTGACAACCTCAAGCTGACGGAACGGTCCAGCGCGTTCACCATCACCTCCATCCTGCAGACCTTCGGCGGCAGCATGACCGGCGATCCCTGGGTGCCGGTGCAGATCGGGGCCGCGCTGGACGGGCTGGCGAACAAGGCCGGGCCCAACCTGGTGCAGCTCGCCAGCGACCCCTACGGGCTGGCGGGCCTTTTGGACCAGGATTCCCCGCTGACCACCGCGTTTGCGGGCACAGGCAACGGCGGCGGAAACACCATCTACCGTCTCCGCGAGGGCATCGAGCGGTTCCTGATCACGGACATCAACAACCCCGGCGCGTCCAACATGGCCCAGAGCACGCTGTGGATCATGTCCGACACCATCTCCTCGGGCGCGGCGGAACCCCTGTTCAACCACATCCCCGGAGGGAGCAACGTGCTCTACATGGACGGCCATGTGGAGTTCCTGCGGTATGTGCCGGTCCCCGGTCTGGCTGCGGCCGGTTCCGCCCAGGAGGCGACCCAGCTCATGCAGGGGGCCTTCGCGCCGGTCATGGGCACGGTGGCTGACTTCGTGGGCGGCATCATGGGCGGCTGAGCCGCTCCCCCAGCCCTAACAAGAGCGCGCCCCGGCAATCCGCCGGGGCGCGCTTCCTTTCCATGCCGTCCGTGTTTCAGGAAAACCGGGCAACGGTCTCCTCGAACAGCGGCTTGAACCGGTCATACTCCTCCCGCGTCATGGGGGCGCGGTCGCTCATGTAGGGGTTGCTCGCCTGCGAGCGGTTGTGCAGCGGCGTGGGGAAGCCCTTCTCGGTGGCGTAGGTCTTCAGGAAGTCCACCGGGCTCGGGCTCTTCTGGACCATCAGGTTCACCGCGTCCTGCGCCTCCAGCACCCCCTGCCAGTCGTTCCGGTCAAACGCCTCCAGCATGAAGCGGATGAGCTGCGGGTTGACCGTCGTGCCCTGGCCGATGCAGGCCCGCGCGCCGAGGGTCAGCCCGGCGTAGTACAGCATCTCGCAGCCGATGATGAACCCGAACTCCTTCCCGCGCACCGCGCGCAGCAGCTCGTAGAGGTAGTACCCGTCCACGCTGGAGATTTTCGCGCCGACGACGTTGTCCATGTCCGCCAGCCGCGCCATCACCTCCGGCGACATCTCGTAGTTCTTCGGCGTCACCGGCGGCTGGTAGATGAGCACCGGCCCCTTCACCTGGGCGCACACCGCCTCGAAATACCGGAGAGTGACCTCCGACTCCGTCTGCCCGTCCGCCGGCTTCAGGCACTCCGGCACGGTGTACACCACGCCGTCCGCGCCCTGGTCCAGGGCGTACTGCCCCAGCTCGATCCCCTGGGCGAGATAGGTGTCCGGGTCCGGCAGCCGGTCCAGGTTGCGGTCCCAGATTCCGCTGCAGCCCACCAGCACCGCCGCCTTGCCCCGCAAATGCGCGCACGCCACCCGCGCCATCTGCTTCGTGTCCTCCATGGAGAACGTGTACATCAGCCCCATGCCCGACCGCACGAAGTGCGCGCTGATGTCCCCCGACTGGAGCAGGAAATTCAGGAAGGTCCGCTGGCCGTCCTCGTCCAGGGCGCCGTTCTCCTGGAACACGCTGAAGACCGGCGCAATGGCGCCGCGCACATATTCGGGCACTTTCACGGGGAGGATCCTTTCGGTGGTGGGCCAGGCCGCGTCCCGCGCCGGAAAACACATGCCGACGGCGGCGCGGCTGGTGAAGACATCATGCACCATCCGCCCGCGGCGGCGCAAACGGGGGAGGCTGGGGG
>JAPXRP010000078.1:0-18593 GCA_033813475.1 Candidatus Hydrogenedentota bacterium | reverse complement strand
CGCGCCGTCGCAGTCGTCCGCCGCCGTGGCGCCCGGAAGCGTCAGCGCCACGCCGCACTCGCCGGAGAGCGTGGAGACGCCGCCGTCCAGCGTGACCACCGGCGCGGTGGTGTCGTCCACCGTCACCGTCAGCACCGCCGTGCCCGTGTTCCCCGCC
The DNA here is from genome assembly GCA_033813475.1 of Candidatus Hydrogenedentota bacterium. Taxonomy (GTDB): domain Bacteria; phylum Hydrogenedentota; class Hydrogenedentia; order Hydrogenedentales; family CAITNO01; genus JAAYBR01. The sequence goes on along the minus strand of JAPXRP010000078.1, from coordinate 18,436 downwards.
GCGTCCGTCGCGGCGTACACCACATCATACACGCCGACCGCCGGGGCCGCCGGGTTCAGGCCGTCGTAGTCCGACACCGACGCCGCCGGCGCGCCGTCGCAGTCGTCCGCCGCCGAAGCGCCCGGAAGCGTCAGCGCCACGCCGCACTCGCCGGACAGGGCGGACACGCCGCCGTCTATCGTGACCACGGGGGCAAGGGTGTCCTCGATGGTCACCGTGAGCGTCGCCGTGCCCGTGTTGCCTTCGGCGTCCGTCGCGGAGTAGACCACGTCATACACGCCCGGGGCCGGGGCCGCGGCGTTCAGGCCGTCCAGGTCCGTCACCAGGGCCGCCAGGGGGCCGTCGCAGGTGTCGGAGGCCGTCGCGCCCGGAAGCGCCAGGCCCGCACCGCACTCGCCGGAAAGTGTGGAGACGCCGCCGATCGTGACCACCGGCGCGGTGGTGTCGTCCACCGTCACCGTCAACACGGCGGTGCCCGTGTTCCCCTCGCCGTCCGTCGCAGCGTAGACCACGTCATACACGCCGACGGCGGGGGCCGCCGGGTTCAGGCCGTCGTAGTCCGACACCGACGCCGCCAGCGCGCCGTCGCACACATCAGACGCCGCGGCGCCCGGAAGCGTCAGCGCCACGCCGCACTCGCCCGCAAGGGCCGACACGCCGCCGTCAATGGCGACCACCGGGGCCGCCGTGTCCACCACGGTCACGGTGCGGGTCTCGCTGTCGGCATTGCCCGCGTTGTCCGTGAAGGTGTAGGTGACGAAGTAGTCGCCCACGGCGGTTCCCACGGCGCCGGAGATGTTGGTCACGGCGCCCGCGCCGAGGATGTTGTCGGTCCAGGTCGCGCCCAGTTCCGAATAGCTGTCCACGCCGCACTCCAACGTGACCGTCGCGGCGCCGGTGAGCGTCACGACCGGCGCGGTGGTGTCAAGGGTGGTGGGCCCCCAGGTGGCGGGGGCGGACCAGTTGCCCGCGCCGTCGCGCGTGCGCAGGCGGAAATACCAGGCACCGTCGGCCAGCGCGGCGCTGGTCACGGTGTGCGGGTCCGCCGAGTGGGCCAGGTCCGCCGTGTCGTCCACAACGGCGGCGGGGTCTCCGGAGAACACGAAGGAGTAGCCGCTGACCCCCGTCGCGCCGTCGGACGCGCCGCTCCACTGCATGACGATCTGGCTGTCCGCCAGGGTGCCGCCCACGCTGTGCGAGGTGCTGGACAGGGCGGGGTTGGCGGGCGCGACAGCGTCGGCCACGTTCAGCGCGAAGACCTCGGTGTCCGTGCCCTGGGCGTTGGTGGCGGTCACGGTGATGGTGTAGGCCGAGGCGCTGTAGACGGGGGTCGGCCAGGAGACGGCCCCTGTGGAGGTGTTGATGGTCATGCCCGAGGGCTGCCCGGACAGGCTCCAGGTCACCCCGGTCCCGGCGTTCAGTGTCATGGTCTTGGAGTAGGCGGCCGCGTTGGTGGCGCTTTCCGCGCCCACCGCCGCGATCTCCGGCGGCGCGGCGGGCAGGAGGCCCACATTCGTCACCACCACCGACGACAGGTCCGCCTCGCCGTCGCCGAAGCGCAGCAGCAGGCCGTGGGGCAGGCCGGACCACGCGCCGTTGAACCCGGCGCCCTGCGCCGTGCCGAGGTCCACCACATAGCGGTTCGTGCCCGCGTTGGTTTCGATGCGCCCGGTGTACTGGCGCGCGGTGCCGCCGGCGGTGAACTCTTTGCCGTCCACGGCCCAGCCCGCGTAGAACGTGAGCGTGCGGGGCGCGGTCGTGTTCGCGGCAACATCCAGGTACAGGTGCCGGTTTGCCGGGTTCACGACGAAGTCCTGGTTCAGCAGGGCCATGGGCTGCCCGCCCACGGTCTGGGTGAGCGTGGCCGCGCCCCCGGCGAGGGACACCTGGCTGCCCGTGTAGGGGGTGTGCTTCGCGGCCACCCAGGCGCCGGGGCCGGCCATGGCGGGCCACTGCACCGCGGCGGAGGAGAAGTCGCCGGCCGTGCGCAGGGCGATGTGGTCGTAGACATAGGTTGCGGCGTTGGCCTCCGTGCTGGGGTCAATGCGCAGCTGGGTGATGGAGCCGTAGGCCCCGGCCCACGCCGCATTGGTCGTGCCCGTGGTCATGTCCAGCACGATGGTTGCCGCGCCGTTGCCTGGATAGTGCCGCCAGTCCTTGTTGACATAGCCCGTGCCCCCGGTCCCGGGGAAGGCGAAGGTCTGCGAGCTGACCGGAGCGCCCGAGGCGAACCCGGTGTGGTTCTGCCGGATGTACAGGTACTTGAAGGCGTTCGGGTCAAAGGCCAGCGTATCCACGCCGAAGAAGGGGTCGCCGCCCGTGACGTTCATGCTGACGGTTCCGGCGGCCGTCACCTGGAAGTTGGTGACCGCATTCTGCGGATACCAGCCGGAGGCGTGCCCCCCGCCGATGCCGCCGGGAAGAAGGTTGAACGGCCAGTCCGGATGGGGGTAGTTCTCCACGATGAAGGAGTGGATCTTCACTGTGGCCGTGCCGCCGGGCGGGTCAAAACGGAACTGCCGGATGCTCCGGTTGGTCCAGAGGTCGGTCCCGTTCTTCGCCAGGTCCCCCAGACGGCGGGGCACATGAATCTGGTACAGCGACCGCCCCGCCTGGACCCGGAAGAAGATGGAGTCCTCCTCCGCGATCCCCCGGTCTGTGCGGATAAAGAAAATCTGGTAATCCCCCGTCACAGAACTTTCCAGGTCCAGTTTGATCCAGGGGTTGGCGCTGCCCACCAGCGGGGCGCCGATGAAGTCCGGACTTTGCACGATGGGGTCGCCCCCGGCGCAGGTGAAGTTGAGGGAGCCGCCGGACACGCCGAAGCCGGAAATCTGCCCGCCGTTCGTCCAGCCCTCAAAATTGCCGGCGGTGTCAAACAGCCAGCTCTTCTGGGCATTTGCCGCAAAAGAAACCAGAATAACTGCGGTTGCGCACAACAACATCTGCCTCATGGGATATCCTTTCATGCCTTTTGGGAATGTTTCCCGATAACAGCCCGCGCCGAAAAGGCGGCAGGCACGGGTGTCTGCACACGTTTCGGCGGAAAAAAGGCCCTGCAAGCCTGTCTCAGCGTCCCCCTGAGTATAACACGAATCCGGCCCGATGAAAAGCCCCCGGCGGCGGGAAAACAGGGCAATCGCCCTGAAATTTGAGGGCGCTTTTGGGATGGCGTCCGGCAATGGCCCGTTGTCCGGCCTCTTCAACGCTGCAAGCGTTGCCGAACAGGGTCCAGGCCAGGCCGCCGCCCGTCACCTCAGCCCCGGGTCCGCACGGCGCCCAGCGCCTTGGAGTGTGGTGGCTTGCCGCCGCCCTTCTTCGCGCGGGCTTGCCCGCACGGGGGGGCACGAAAAAGCGACTGGGACCGCGCGTTTCCCCCGGAGCGCCCCTCTCGCGGCAGGGCGTGATGCGGGAAACCGGCCCGCTTCAGGCGGACCGGCCCCGAAGACCGTCGTAAAGCGCCAGCAGCTCGCGGTGGGCCGTGAAGGGGACGTCCGGGCGGGCGTCGCGGCCGAGAAAGGCGAGGGCCAGGGCGTCGCTTCCCGCGCGCGGGGCGCCGTGCCAGTGTTCCACGAGAAACCCGAGCACCAGCACATGCCCGGAAAGGGGGTTGTGGCCCGCGCCGGTCCCCAGGATGCGGCAGGATTCGGCGACGAGGCCGGTCTCCTCCTCCAGTTCGCGCGCCACACACTCTTCGGCGCGCTCGCCGGCCTCCATGAAGCCGCCGGGCAGGGTCCAGCGGCCCCTGGCCGGCTCCACGGCCCGCTGCACAAAGAGCAGCCGCCCGTCGGCGTCCTCCACAAGAACGCAGCAGGCGGGCACGGGGTTTTGATAGTAGAACCGGTTGCACTCGCGGCACCAGGGCCGCGCGCGCTCGCCGTCGTGCGCGGGCGCCAGCGGCGCGCCGCAGATGCCGCAGTGGTTCCATTCAAAAGGCCGCGGGGGTGTCCAGTCCATGTCCCCACGATACTCCGCCGGCCCCGGGGGAAGCAACGCGCACCGGGGGGGGCGCGGGGCACAGGGCCTGCATGGGGGTATTTTTTTGGGGGGTCATCCTACCGTGGGGAAGGTTCCGGGGGCGCAACTCCGGCACCGTTCCGGGCGCGGCCCGCTTCGCACGCGCTGTATTTCCTTTTTCATCCCATTGAAAATAAGAGACTTGCGCCATCGCCCATGCGCCGCGCGGCACGCGGGAGGGCTGGCGGCAAAAAACTGGCCCGGAACCTGCTTTGTCTCTGCCGGTGGCGCGGCAGCCCCACCGCGTGGAGCGCCGACGGCGTGCCCGGGGTCCTGTCTAGCCCGGACGAGTCCCAGCCGCAGCGGTGCGCCCGAGTCGCGGGCGGACGGTAAGGTGTAGGCTGTCTTCCGTGCGGCGGGGCGGGCCGCGCCACCGCGGAGCAAACATTGAACAATGAAGAATAGTGTGATAAACTTTGGCCGTCCGGGAGGGTCCGTTCCTCCGTAGGTCAAGGTCGGGAGCGTTCACCGCGCGTGTTGTGCCAGGTGAACCGTGTGTCAACCGCAACAAGGAGATGTGATCATGCTGTTGAATTCGTTCTTCTCAGGCCTCTTTGACGAGGTCGCAGGCTTCTTCATTGCCGCTGTGATCGGCCTGCTGACCACGCTGATCACGGGAGCCCTGGGGCTGGGCGGCGAGTAGGGGAAGCCCCCGCTTCCCTCCCCCGGTCCCAACAAAACAAACGCGCCCGGGCAACGCCTGACGCGCTGAAAGAAAGGATTATCCGATGGGTGCTGATCTTGCGACAACCGTGATTGGGTATGTGGTGGCCTTCTTTGTGGAGCTGGTGCTCGGCGGCATTTTCAATTTTGTCGGCAACCTGCTGTTCGGCGGGGCGGCGGACCCCCTCGCCTGAGGAACCGGCGCGCGTGTCAACCTAAAGAGCACGCCGCCCGCGGTGGGCAACCCCCGCGGGCGGCGTTTGCCGTTCTTTGGGCCCCCGGTCAGGGGGTGATGTCTATGCCGAAGACTTCGGCGCCGACGGCGGCGAACAGGTCGCCGGCGAAGAATCCGGTGAACGCGCCGATCTTTCCGGGAAGCTCCGCGATGGTTTCGAAGGCGCCGGTGGCCGGGTCGAGGCGAATGACGGACTTTTCGGAGGGATAGAAGAAGTAGGGGCTGCCCGCGGCGACGACGGCGCCGCCGGTGACGGGGGGATAGGGGGTTTCCGGCCGGGGGACAAGCTCCAGGGAGGACGTGTCCAGCATGTGAAAGGACGAGTCCACCGCGAAGGCCAGGCGCGGCAGAACGGCATTGCGGCAGAGGCAGGTGATGGCGGCGGCGCCCTCGAAGGGGAAGTTCTTGTAGGGCTGCCGCGTGTCCACCCCCATCACGCCGAGCTGGGACACGGGGCCCTTGCCCTCCGCGCCGCCGGCGGGACCGGCGCTTGTGCCGACATAGATCAGCGACTCGTCCATCGCGAGGCCCGAGACGGCCTGCGGGCCGAAGGGGTTCTCCACCAGCTCCGTCTCGCCGGTTTCGGGGTCCGTGACGGCCACGGCGCCGCCGCGGGCGCCGGGTTTCGCGGCCCATCCGGAGTACAGTTTGCCGTCGAGCCCCATGACGATGCCGCCGCGGGGATGGGTGTAGCCGCGGGGGGCCAGGGACGCGATGGTGACGGGGTTCTTGCGCTCGTACTGCTCCCAGGGCAGCCTGGGGTCCATCCGGAAAATGTCGCCCTGCGGATGGCACACGCCGTAGACCATCCCCTGGAAGACCACCAGGGCGTTCACCGCGCCTTCGGCGTCCACCACCTTGTCGGTGACGGTGTAGGTCTTGGTGTCGGGGGTCAGCACGAACAGGCTGGGCCCGAAAAGGGGCGCCCCCCAAATCTGGCTCAATTCGCTGTCCGGGGCCAGGAAGAGCGGGGGCCGGGGCGCGCCCTTGACCCGCATCGGCTTGCGCAGCATGGTGATGTTTCCGGGGCCAAAGGTGAAATACTCGCGGCCCCGGATGCCGAAGGCCTCGCCCGACGGCAGGCCGGCCACGAAGCGCCCGCCCCGCATCGGCACATCGGCCACGGGGGAAAGCAGGGTCTCCCCCGCCTTCACGCGGAGGAAGGTGTTCTCCCGCAGCACCCACAGGAAAGACTCCGTGGTGGCCTCTTCAATCACGGTCCAGGGCGCCGACTCCGCCGCGGGCACGGGAAAGGGGGGCTTGACCTCCGCCAGACTGCCGTCGAAGAACCGGTTCTGCGCCACGAACAGCCCGTTCCACACCACCCCGCCGGTGACCCCCTTGAGCGCGTCGGGCGGGTCGGAGAAGGTCTTGTCCCCGGGATCGAACACGCGCGTGGTGGGGGCCTCCCTGTCGTAGGCGCAGAGCAGCCGCCCGTCCGGCAGCGCCGACACGCGCCGCAGCGAGGTGTTTGGCGGGGCGCCCGCGCCCAGCACCTCCACCGAGAGGTCCCCGGGGTTCAGGGCGCACAGAAGCCCGCCGGGATAGGTGCCGAAGTAGAGGCGGTTGTCCCGGCCGGCGGCGAAGTTCCAGATGCAGGCCTGGTTCTCCAGGGGGATTTCCTTGACGAAGCGGCCCTCTGCGAGGTCGAACACGAGCACTTTGCCGTCGTAATAGGTGCCCGCCGCCACCTGGTTCGTGCCGGGAATCTGGGCGAGGGCCCAGGCGCCCGAACCCGCCGGCGCCTGGGCCACGCGGACATCGTCGGTCTCGGGATTGATGAACAGCAGGCTCATCGGGTCGGCCTCGTTGGCCGCGGAGAGCGCCACATAGGTGATGTCCTCCGCCGTGTCGCGCACCGCCGCGCCGCCCAGGTAGTGGATCGGCGTGCAGGGGCGTCCGAGGGATTCGACGGGGGCCGCCCGGAGGGCGGAGGAGACAAGCACGGCGGCAAGGAAAAGGACTGTAACACGCATGGTCATGGCTCCTGCGCAATCCGGGGCTGCCGGATGCGGTTCCATTGTGTCACGACCGCGCCCCCCCCATCAACGCGGCGTCCTTGACCGCGGCGGCGCGAAGGGATATAGTTGGGGCGCGCGGGCCGCGACGACGGCGCCGCCGGAGACTGCCGTTTGGAAGGCCACCCCTGCAAGATCACCTTTGACCCCTCCGGGCGCGCGGTGGAGGCGCGCCCCGGCACGCCGCTGGTGGAGGCGGCGGCCCTGGCCGGATTCGCCGTCAACACGCCCTGCGGCGGCGCGGGTTCCTGCGGAAAATGCCGCGCGCGGCTCGACCCGGCCCCGGACCCGCTCCCCGCGGAACTGAAGACCCTCTCGCTGGAGGAGCTCGGCGCGGGCTGGCGCCTTCTGTGCCGTCACCACGTTTCCGGCGACCTGCGCGTCCATCTTCCGGACGCGTCGCTCTTTGGCGGAAGCCACCAGATTGTCACACGGCACGGCGTCCCCGGCGCGGCGGACACCGACCCGGTGGTCCGGCAGGCGGGGGTCCGCATGACACCCCCCTCCCTGGAGGACGGCCTGCCCGACCTGCCCCGGCTCGACGCCGCCCTGCGCGACGCGGGCGCGCTGGACGCGGGGGCGCCGCCCCTGTCCGCGGACCCCGAAACCCTCAACGAGCTCGCCGCGGGCCTGCGGGCCTCGGACTATGCGGGCGCCGCCGTGTTCCGCGACAGCCGCCTGCTGTCCTTTCTCGGCGGGGCGCAGGCCGCGCCCAGTTACGGCGTGGCGGTGGACGCGGGCACGACGACCCTCGCCGCCGCCCTGGTGGACCTGCGCGACGGCGCGGACCGCGGCGTCGCCGCGGCCATGAACCCCCAGACGGTCTGGGGGGACGACGTGCTCTCGCGCATCGCCCGCGCGGGGCGCGGCGCGGCGGAGCGCCGGGAAATGCGGCAGGCCGTCTGCGCCGTCATCGCGGACATGATCCGCGAACTGTGCGCCGGGGCCGGCGCCGCGCCGGAGGAGGTCCACGCCCTGTCGGCGGCGGGCAACACGACCATGGAAAGCCTGCTGTGCGGCGTGGACCCGTCCCCCCTCGGCTGCGTGCCCTTCACGCCCGCCTTCGGCGGCGGGCCGCGCCTGCGCGCGCGCGACCTGGGGCTGCCCGCCCATCCCGGCGCGGAACTCCGCCTCTTCCCGGTCATCGGCGGATTCGTGGGCGGCGACACGGTGGCGGGCGTGCTCGCCGCCGGACTCGACACCCTCCAGGGGGTAAGCCTCCTCATTGACATCGGCACCAACGGCGAGCTCGTGCTCGCGCACGACGGCGCGCTGAGCGCCGCCAGCACGGCCGCGGGGCCCGCCTTCGAGGGCGCGCGCATCTCCTGCGGCATGCGGGCCGCGCACGGCGCCGTGGAAAAGGTGGTCCTCGGCGACGCGCCCGAGTTCTCCGTCATCGGCGGCGGCCCGGCCAAAGGGCTCTGCGGCAGCGGCCTGCTCGACCTCTGCGGCCAGCTGCTCGCCGCCGGGCTCCTGGCGCCCGACGGCCGGCTCGCCGGACCCGGCGACCTGCCCCCGGGCACTCCGGAGGCCGTCGCGGCGCGCGTGGCGGCCGCCCCGGAAGGCGGCCCGCTCTTCGTGCTCGGCGGCCCCCCCGACCGCCCCTTCGGCCTCACCCAGCGCGACGTGCGCGAGCTGCAACTGGCCGCCGGCGCCATCCGCGCCGGCATCCTGCTCCTTCTCCGGCAGGCGGGGCTCGCCCTCGACGACGTGGACCGGGTCTTCATCGCCGGCGGTTTCGGCCAGTACATCCGCCGGGAAAACGCCCTGCGCGTGGGGCTGCTCCCGCGCGAGATTCCCGGCGCCCGCGTGCACTACGCCGGCAACACCTCCCTCGCCGGGGCCCGGCGGGTCCTCCTCTCCCGCGCCGACGACGCCCGCATGGACGCCCTGGCCCGCGCCGTCCGCCATGTGGACCTCAGCACCGACCCCGACTTCGCCATGGAGTTCGCCCTGGCCATGCACTTCCCCGGATAAGGCGGCCCAGCCCCGCGCCCGGCCTCCCCTGCCCAAGCCCTCTCCCCTCTCGCCCGCCCCCCTAAACCCTAGACCCTAGACCCTAGACCCTGGACCCCAGCGCCCGCCCCAGCCGCCAGGCAATCCGCCCCGGATGCCGCAGCGCGTGCTCCCAAATCCGCACCACCGTCCACCCCGCCCGCCGCAGCGTCCGCGTCACCTCCGCGTCCCGCGCCCGGTTCCGCGCCGCCTTCGCGTCCCAAAACTTCCGGTTCGACTTCGGCCGCCGGTAACACTTCGGGCACCCGTGCCAGAAACACCCGTCCACAAACACCGCCACCCGCTCCCGCCGGAACACAAAATCCGGATGCCCGTGCACCGGCTGCCCCCGCCGCCACCCCGTGATCCCCGCCCCCCGCATGATTTCGATCAGCCGCAGCTCCGTCCGCAGGTTCCCCCGCGAACGGATCCGCGACATCACCTCCGACCGCTTCTCTTTCGTGAACACGTCCGTCATGGGGGATTGCCTTGTCTATTGGAGAGGGGGCACTGTTGACCGCGCACGCGACCGCCCGTTTCAGCAGGCAACGTGTTCCGCGTGCCAGCGGAGGAACGCCATATCGGGGCTGAACTTGCCTGGCAGGTTCAGGCGTTTGCCCTCGAAACGGGTGAGCCATTCCCGCGCGCCCTGCGCCAGATCGTCCGTCTTTCCGCCCGTCGGGCGGAAACGCACGGTGTAGTCGTCGGCGATCCACATGAGCCCCCGGTCGAACGCGCGGTCGTGCAGCGCGTTGAGGCATAGGCCGTTGCGCGGGTTCAGCCGGTTGGCCCTGTCCATGCTCCACGGGCGGATGTGGCTGGCGACGAGCAGTTCCGGCACGGCCAGCCCCGTCACGCAGCAGCGGTAGTCGTAGGCGGACAGGATGCGGCTGCGGAAGAAACTCTGGTTGACCCGCACGCGGACAACGGACTCCCGCTCCTTCCCGTCGGCGGGCAGGTCTCGGTCGTCAATGTCCGCCGACACCTCCAGCGGCTTCTCCCGGCGCTGGGCAAGCAGCCGTTCGCTCTCAAAGGCCACCGCCTCCGCGTCCTCCCCGAAGGCCCGCCAGATGTCCTCCTCCCCCTTGGCGCCGTGCGTCATCCCCGCAATGCCCCGGGCCTGAAGCGCCGGGTCCATGCGCGCGAAGTTCGACAGCTTGAAGGAAATGGAAGAGGGCGTCCGCCCCAGCAACTCCGCCAGTTCGATGAGCCTCGGATTCCTGTGGTGGATGGCGCCGAACGGTATCTTGCAGTAGAGGTTGAACGCGAGCAGATGCTCCTCGCGCGTCCATTTTGCTCCATCGCGGGCTGCTGACATGACCCCTGCTTTCCGGCCCCTGCGGCCGGGAAAGGTTGTACCCTTTCCACGGCCCGGGAATCAACGCGCCCGGGGCGCATGGGCGCCATGGATGCCGGCGGGGACGGCCATGGCCTTTCCGGGGGCAGACCCGGCGTGCCGCGCGGGCGGCCTTTTTCCGGTGTTTGGGCTTGCCTGCCGTCCTTGACATGCCCCGCGGGCATGGCCTACTTTAGAGGCCGGCGCCGCGCGGTCTGGACGGAAACGGCGGCCGCCGGGCATCCCAAGGAGGACGGCCGCATGACGGGCACGCCACAGCGGGAATCGAATGTTGTCCGGGCGCTGGACCAGCTGTACGAGTTTGAACGGGAGCCGGTGTCGGCGGACCGGCTCCAGCCGGGGCGGCATTTCGCGGGGCTTTTCGCGGGGGAGCATGTGGCGGGCACGGAGTTCGCCATCGGCGCGATGTTTGTGGCGTGGGGGGTGAACGCCTGGGACATCTTTGCCGGGCTGGCGCTGGGGAACCTGATGGCGGTGCTGACGTGGACCCTCCTGTGCGCGCCCATCGCGGTGCAGACGCGGCTGACGCTGTACTGGTACCTGCGCCGGATCGCGGGGCCCGTGACCACGACGATCTACAACGTGCTGAACGCGGTGCTGTTCTGCGTGCTCGCAGGGTGCATGATCACGGTGTCGGCGTCGGCCGTGCGCATTCCCTTCGGCATTCCGCCGCAGATCGGCTGGGTCCCCACGGACTTCCGCTTTGTCCTGATCGTGCTGGCGGTGGGCGCGGTGGTGGTGGCGCTGGCGATTCTGGGCTTCAAGCGGCTGGCGCAGTTCGCGTCGGTCTGCTCGCCGTGGATGTTCCTCATGTTCATCGCCGGGGCGGTGGTGCTGCTGCCGGGACTGGCGAAGACGGCGCCGGGCGCCGGCGAGCTCCGGGGCTGGGGCGATTTCTGGCGGCTGGCCAACGACATGATCTGGACGGGCGAGGCGCCCCCGGGGCGCACGGCCATGACTTTCTGGCAGGTGGCGGCCTTCGCCTGGATCTGCAACCTGGCGATGCACGGCGGCCTGTCCGACATGGCGCTGTTCCGCTACGCGCGGCACTGGGGCTACGGCCTCTACTCCGCCTTCGGCATGTTCCTGGGCCACTACCTCGCGTGGATCTGCGCGGGCATGATGGGCGCGGCCACCATGGCCATGCTCGGCCTGGGGGCGGACCAGGTGGACGCCGGCGGGCTGGCCTACCACGCCCTGGGCGTCACGGGCATTCTCGCCGTGGTGATCGCCGGGTGGACCACGTCGAACCCGACGCTCTACCGCGCGGGGCTGGCGCTGCAGGCGGTGACGCCGGGGTGGCCGCGCTGGCTGGTGACGCTGGTGGCGGGGGTGTTCACGACGGTCATCGCGTGCTCGCCCTGGGTCTTCGTGAAGCTCACGGACTTTGTCGGCTACTACGGGCTGCTCCTGATGCCGGTGGGCGCGGTGGTCTTCGCGGAGCACTGGATCTTCCCCCGCATCGGTTTCGCGCGGTTCTGGGCCACCCGCGGCGGGCGCAATGTCTTCTGGCCCGCCCTCGGCGCGTGGGGGATCGCCATCGCCGCCGCCGTCACGCTGGAGAGGACCGGTGTCCTGCACCTGTTCTTCCTCTTCCTGCCCACCTGGGCGCTGACCATCGTTCTGTACACCGTGTTCGCCGGCCTGGCCGGGGCGCGCGCCGCCGCGCCGGAAACGGCGGAGGAACCGGCCTCCGCCGCGGCGCCGCGCGCGCCGGCCCCCGCCGCGCCCCCGGACCGCCCGCGTTCGCCCGTGGAGACCGCCCTGGGCGGCGCCGCCCTCCTCTCCCTCGCCGTGTGCCTGGGCTGGCCGGTCTGGGTGATGCTCCAGGGGGGCGGGGGGTTCGAGACGCGGCACGCCTTCTTCAAGACCTGGATGATTGTCCCCACGCTCGTCTATTTCGCCGCGGGGACCGGCTATTCCGTGCTGCGCGACTCCGGCCGGAAGGCCTGAGGGCGCGGCGCGGCAACCCGCCGCGCGCGGGGGCTCCCCGGCGCGGCAAGGAGGGACGGACATGTCCGGAGCGTCGTTTTCACGCAGGGAGTTCATGGCGGCGTCGGCCGCGGGGGTGATGCTTTCGCGCGCCGCCCTGGGGGCCAATGACCGCATCCGCCTGGGGCTCATCGGCACGGGCGAGCGCATGGGGTCGCACCTGAACGACCTGGCGAAGCTGAAGAAGAGCCACAACGTGACGGTGACGGCGGTGTGCGACGTGTGGAAGCCCAACCTCGCCCGCGCCTCGGAGCGGGTGAAGAAGGACCACGGCAAGAAGCCCTTTGAGACGGCCCGGTTCGGCGAGCTGCTCAAGCGCAAGGACGTGGACGCCGTCATCATCGCGACGCCGGACTTCTCGCACACGCCGATCATGATCGAGGCGCTGAAGGCGGGCAAGGACGTCTATGTCGAGAAGCCCATGTCGCAGACCGTGGAGGAGGCGAACACGGCCCTCGACCTGGCGCGCGAGAAGAAGCTCGTGGTGCAGGTGGGCACCCAGTACCGCGGCGAGGGCCGGCAGAAGGCCGCCCGCGACTTCATCGCCTCGGGACGGCTGGGGCATGTCTCCCGCATCTCCGCGGCCAACTGCTTCAACCAGGCCCGGTGGGCCCGCGACTTCGCCGACTGCAAGGAGAAGGACGTGGACTGGGAGGCCTACCTGCTCAACCGGCCCAAGGTGGACTTCGACCCGAAGCTCCTGCGCCGGTGGCACCTCTACAAGATGTGCTGCAACGGCATCGCCGGGCTCTGGATGGTGCACCTCGTGGACCAGGCCCACATGATCATGAACGCGTCCTACCCGGACGCCGCGGTCGCGCTGGGCAACATCTACGTCTGGAGGGACGGCCGCGAGCACACGGACCTCTTCCACGCCCTGCTCGACTATCCCGAGGGCTTCCTGTTCGAGTGGTGCATGAACCTCACCAACGCGGCGGGCACCCACTACACCCTGCACGGCCAGCACGGCACCCTCGACCTGCTCACCCTCCAGTACGGGGACGAGGGCGGCGCCGGCACGACGTACGGCCAGGGCATCCTCCAGCCGCCGCCCGACGAGAACCACCTGGCCAACTGGCTCGACTGCCTCCGCAGCCGCCAGCGCCCCAACGCCGACATTGAGTTCGGACACCAGCACTCCGTCGCCAGCATCATGGCCGCCGCCGCCCTGGAGTCCGGACAGCGGCAGCGCTACGACCGCGAAAAACGGGCCATTTACCCCGGGTGACCCGGGAGAAGGGACGTGACATGAGTGACCGCCGTTTTGCGGGCATGCCCCGCCGTGACTTTCTGACCCATGCGGGCGCCGGACTGCTGGGCGCCGGGCTCGCCGCCTCCGCCCGCGCGGCGGACACGGACGGGGGAGAGGCGCCCTTCGCCGTCGTCCACGGACCCGTGGTGCAGTCGCCGGGCACCGGCGAGGTGACCGTTACCTGGCACACCAACCGCCCCGCCACCGCCGCCGTCCGTTGCGCCGTGGACGGCGGGGAGGAGCGGGTCTTCGTCACCAACCGCGACGGGCTCATCCCCAACGACTCCACGAGCCACGCCGTGCGCGTGACCGGCCTCGCGCCGGGGAAGCCGTTCACCTACACCCTCGTCTCCCGCGAGTTTCGGCGCTATGTCACGCCCTACGAGGTCATGCACGGCGAGGCCCTCACCTCGGGTCCGTTCACCTGCACGCCCACCGACCCCGCGCAGCGGCCCTTCTCCTTCGTCATGTGGAACGACATCCACGACAAGGGGAAACTGCTGGCGTCCATGTTCGACGACACCGACTGGGACGGCGTGGACTTCGTCGTCCTCAACGGCGACATCATCAACGACCCCACGCGGGAGGAGCAGGCCTTCCGCGCCTTCTACGACGTCTGCGCGGCGCGCTTCGGCGCGTCCCTTCCGCTGGTCTTCGTGCGCGGCAACCACGAGACACGCGGCCCCTGGGCGCGGCGGCTGCGCGACATCGTCCCCGGCCGTGACGGGGAGTACTACTACTCCTTCCCCCACGGGGGCGCGCATTTCGTGGTGATGGATTCGGGCGAGGACAAGCCGGACGGCAACCAGGAGTATGCGGGCCTCGTCGAGTTCGGCTCGTTCCGCGACCGGCAGACCCGCTGGCTCGAGGCCGACCTGGCCTCGGAGGCCGCCAAGGCCGCCCGCTGGAAGATCATGCTCACCCACCAGCCCCCGGCCTTCGAGCCGGATGACGGCTTCGGCATGAAAGAGGTGCGGCGGCTGTGGCAGCCCCTGGCCGAGGCGGCGGGGGCGCAGCTCTGGCTCAGCGGGCACACCCACTCCTTCTCCTGGGTGCGCCCCGGCGGCGCCGGCGGAAAGACCTTCCACACCGTCGTCAACCCGCCCGACGCCACCCTGCGCGTGGACGTGCGCCCCGAAGCCCTGCGCGTCACGGTCACCCAGCACGGCGGCAAGCGCCTCCACGAGGAGGAAATCCCCGCGTAGGAACGCTCCGGCGCGCGCGCCGGACCGGCGGCAGACAGGAATGCCCGCCTCACCCTTTGGCGGGGCGGACATTCCTGTCTGTCCCCGGCCCCGCAAGACACCCCGGGCGCATGCCTGATTCCCCCCCTCTGCCGGGTCCGACACTTCCCGCTTGACAATCACGACTAACTTGATTATAATAGGGATGTTTTTCGCCCCCCCGCGTGTTTCACGGGGAACAGACGGCGAGCGCCTGGACAGAAAGGAGACGGCAGCAGATGGAAGCATGGACGGAATCCCTGGATCTGGAGCGGTTGAACGAGATGCCGGCGGAGGCCCTGCTGCGCTGGGCCTGGGAGGAGCGCGGCGGGCGGGCGGCCATTTTCACCAGTTTCCAGAAGACCGGGTGCGTGATGATGGACATGGCGCACCGGGTGGCCCCCGGGCTGCGGGTGCTGACGGTGGACACCCTGCGCCTGCCGCAGGAGACCCACGACGTGATGGCGGCGCTGGAGGCGAAATACGGCGTCCAGATCGAGCGGTTCACGCCGGACCCGGAGCGGGTGGCCCGGATGGTGGGTGACCACGGCGAGTATCTGTTCTTTGACAGCCGGGAAAAGCAGGAGCACTGCTGCGCCGTGCGCAAGGTGGAGCCGAACCGCCGGGCGCTGGCGACGGTGGACGTCTGGATCACGGGGCTGCGGCGCGACCAGTCGGCGTTCCGCAGGGCCACGCCGAAGGCGGCGGTGGTCGTGCAGGACGGGCGGACGCTGCTCAAGCTGTGCCCGCTCATTGACTGGACGGGGGAGGCGGTGGACGGGTATATTGCCGCAAACGGCGTGCCCTATAACAGCCTGTACGACAAGGGCTACACGAGCATCGGATGCGTGGTATGCTCGACGCCCACGCGTCCGGGGGAGGATCCCCGGGCGGGCCGGTGGCGCTGGATGAACCAGCTCGCCGAAGCGGACAAGAAGGAGTGCGGCATCCACATCCAGGGCAGCGGCATCTAGGGCGCGGCGTGCGGGAGGTGATCTTATGACGTGGGAAGGGTATTTCTGCCTCGCCACCGTGGCGGTGGTGTTTGCGGGGCTCGCGGCGAACCGCGCGCCCGACGCGCTGCTGGTGGGGGCGGTGGTGCTGACGATGCTCGCGGGGATTGTCACGCCGGAGGAGGCGTTCTCCGGCTTCGCCAACCCCGAGATGCTCACGGTGGCGGCGCTGTTCGTGGTGGCGGCGGGGCTGCGCGAGACGGGCGCCCTGGAAATCCTGGGGCGGTGGGTGTTTGGCCGGGCGCGCACGGAGCGGGGGGCGCTGCTGCGCATGTCCCTGTGGACCACCGGGCTGTCGGCCTTTCTGAACAACACGCCGATCGTGGCGATGTTCATCCCGGTCGTCACGGGCTGGTGCCGCAAGCACGAAGTGGCCCCTTCGCGGCTGCTGATGCCCCTGTCGTTCCTGACGATACTCGGGGGCACCTGCACGCTCATCGGCACCAGCACCAACCTGGTGGTGAACGGCATGATGCGGCAGGCGGCGGCGGCGGACCCGGCCCTCGCCGAATCCCTGCGCCCGATGGGCCTCTTCGAGCTGTCCTGGCTGGGGGTGCCCACGGCGGTGGCGGGGGCGCTGTTCCTGATCCTCTTCAGCCGGCGCCTGCTGCCGGAGCGCAAGGACTTCCTCACGCGGATGCGCGACACGTCGCGCGAGTACCTGGTGAATCTGGAGATTCAGCCGGGGTGCCGTCTCGCGGGGCAGACCGTGGAGAACGCCGGACTGCGCCGCCTGCCGGGGCTGTTCCTGGTGGAGATCACGCGCGGGGAGCATGTCATCACGCCGGTGGCGCCGACGCGGGTGCTTTCGGCGGGGGATGTGCTCACGTTCACCGGGGTGGCGGCGACGATTGTGGACCTGGAGAAGATTCCGGGCTTTGTGCCCGTGGGCGGCGAGGGCTACGAGGGGGGGGCCGTGAGCCGGCGCGACCGGGTGCTGTGCGAGGCCGTCGTGTCGGGCACCTCGCCGTGCCTGGACAAGACGGTGCGCGACTCCAACTTCCGGGCGGCGTACAACGCGGCGATCATCGCGGTGCACCGCGGGGGTGTCCGCCTGGGCGGCAAGGTGGGCGACATCGCCCTGCGGCCGGGGGACACGCTGCTCCTCCAGACGGACCCGCACTTCGAGCGGGTGCACCGCAACAACCCGGACTTTCTCCTTGTGAGCGGGGTGGAGGACTCGCGGCCCCTCCGGACGGACAAGACCCTGATTTCGGCGGCCCTGCTGGGGCTGCTGGTGGTGCTGATGGCCACGGGCCTCATGCGCACCGTCACGGCGGCCTTCCTCATCGCCGGGCTCATGGTGCTGACGCGCTGCATCTCCGCCTCCGCCGCGCGGCACGGGGTGGATTTCCAGACCCTGATCACCATCGGCGCCGCCTTTGGCCTGGGCAGGGCGCTGGTCAACTCCGGGTGCGTGGAACTGGTCGCCCGGTCCGTGGCCGGCCATGCGGGCGTCCACGGCCCCGCCGCCGTGCTGCTCGGCGTCTATGTGTTCACCGCCCTGGTCACGGAGCTCATCACCAACAACGCGGCCGCCGCGCTGGTGTTTCCCTTCGCCATAGGGATCGCCGGGCAGCTCGGCGTGGACCCCCGTCCCTTCGCCATCGCGGTGACCTTCGCCGCGTCGGCCAGCTTCCTCACGCCCATCGGCTACCAGACCAACCTGATGGTCTACGCCGCGGGCGGCTACCGCTTCACCGACTATCTCCGCCTCGGCCTGCCGCTTTCCGTCGTGCTGGCCGCCTGCGCCCAGTTCATCATCCCGGCCGTGTGGCCCTTCTGACCGCGCCGGGCCTTTCTCCGGGCGGCGCGGGGCTGATAAAATGCGTCCGGCCGACAGGGAGAGACCGCCCATGACATCCGCCCCGAACGACACCCCCTCCCCCGCGCCGGGGCTGGTGTCCCTCGTGGGGGCGGGGCCGGGCGACCCCGGCCTCATCACCGTCCGCGGGCTGGAGCGCCTCCGGCAGGCCGACGCCGTGGTCCATGACCAGATGATTTCCCCGGAGCTGCTCGCCCGGGCGCGGCCGGACGCCGCGCTCATCCCCGCGGGCAAGCGGCGCGGACATCACTGCATGCCGCAGGACGCCATCAACGCCCTGCTGGCGGAGCTGGCGCGGGCCGGGAAGCGCGTGTGCCGCCTCAAGACCGGCGACCCCTTCGTGTTTGGCCGGGGCGGCGAGGAGGCCCTGTTTCTCGCGGCGGCGGGCATCCCCTTCGAGGTGGTGCCCGGCGTCACCTCCGCCGTCGCCGTGCCCGGATGCGCGGGCATCCCCGTCACCCACCGGGGACTCGCCGCCGTCTGCACCGTGGTCACCGGCCACGGCGACCCGGACGGCGAAGGCCGGGTGGACTGGGAGGCCGTGGCGCGGGCGGGCGGCACGGTGGTGGTGCTCATGGGCCTGAAACACCTGGCGAAGATCGCCGGGCGCCTGCGGCGCGGCGGGCTGGCCGGGGAAACCCCCGCCGCCGTCATCACCAGCGGCACCCTGCCGGGGGAGCGGGTGGTCACGGGAACCCTGGCGGACATCGCCGCGCTCGCGGAGGCCGCCGGGGCCGCGCCGCCGGGCATCCTGGTCGTCGGCGACGTGGTGACCCTGCGCGGCGGCAAGACACCGGGTTAGCATATCGGCGGGAACCGTCGGGGCCGTCTTGGAGGTGGCACGGG
>JAPXRP010000077.1:0-18615 GCA_033813475.1 Candidatus Hydrogenedentota bacterium | reverse complement strand
ATGTGCCAAAACCGCATTCTCATCAGGGGGCCACAGGCTCAGAAGTGTCCGCAACGCTGATCAATTCGCCCCCGGCCGCCAGGTTCTCCGGCGTGAAATGGCGGGAGGGCAGCACCACATTCCGGGGCACCTGCCCGCCGGAAAGAATCTTCAGAGCGTATTCGACCGCCTCGCGTCCCCCTGTGGGATACTCGAAGGAAACGCTAAGGATGCCCTTCTCCACATAGACCCGGCCCTCGTGGGGGAGCCCGTCAATGCCCACAAAGAGCATCTCCTTCTCCCGGCCTGCGGCCTTGGCGGCCAGATAGGCGCCGTAGGCGCCGGGGTCGTTGTGGCCGTAGACCAGGTCTATCTTCGGGAACCGGGCCAGGGCGGACTCCATCTCCCGCTGGGCGTCCGGCTGGAGCCACTTCATGTCCGCGGAAAAGATCGTCTCTATGGCGGCGTCGCCCAGCCCCTTGACGAACCCCTCATGCCGGTCCCGACCGGGCACGCTGGTCTGGAGTCCCATCAACTCCACAATCTTCCCCTGGCCGTTGAGCTTTTCGCGGACCCATTTCCCGGCGGCCTCGCCGATCAGCCGGTTGTCCGCGCCGATGAACATGGTAAAGTCCTCACCGAGCAGGGCCCGGTCAAGCACGATCACCGGAATGCCCTTCTTGTAGGCCTCGGCGACCGGCCCCGTCAGGGGCGCCGCCTCCCGCGGACTGATAATCAGCAGGTCCACGCCCTGGTTCATAAACTCGCGGACGTGGTTCTGCTGCACCAGCGTGTCGTTCTGCGCGTCCTTGAACACCACCCTCAGCGTGTCGTGCGCTTTGGCCGCCTCCTCAATGTCCTTGTTCATCTGCACGCGCCAGGGCTCGCCCAGATTGCACTGGCTCATGCCGATGAGGAAGGCCGTCTTCTCCGCAGCCGCCGCGGGGGTGCCGGCTTCCTTCGGGGCTGCGGCCTCCGGTGTCCCCTGAGAACAGCCGAAAAGCACGGCCGCCCCGGCCAGCAACGCCGTCACCGCCAGATGTCTGTGATTCATCCGCATGTCTTGTCTCTCCTTGACCGAACGGTTCACCGCCTATTTTCTGCCCCGCTGGAACAGCACCGCGGACACAATGATCGCGCCGGTGAGCATCAGGCGCCCGGCCTCGCCGACGGCGTTGATGCTCAGGATTTTCTCAAGATACCCGATGGTGAGGGTTCCCAGCAAGGTAAGCAAAATGCCGCCCCGGCCGCCGGAGAGGCTGGTGCCCCCGATCACCACAATCGCGATGGCCGTAAGTTCATAGGAAACACCGGCTTCCGGATCTCCCTGGGTCTCCTGGGCGGCCTGGCAAATCCCCGCCAGCGACGCGAAAAGCCCGCTCATGGCGTAGGCAAGCACCTTCGCCCTGCCCACCGGCACCCCGGAGAGACGGGCTGCGGCCTCATTGCCGCCGATGGCGTACAGATGCCGCCCGGGCCGCAGCCGGGCCAGCAGCAGCCAGGACACCCCCACGCACAGCAGAAACACCAGCGTGACCACGGCAATGTTGTCGCCGAGGATTTTGGCGTTGAGGAACTCGTAGAGCCTGGGAAAGTCCAGATACTGGAAGCCCTCTGGAGTCTCCACGCCCTGGGAAATCTTCTTTCCCTCCGAAACGTATTTGGCCGCCCCCCGGGCAAAGACCATCATGGCCAGGGTCGCAATGAAGGGCTGGATGGAAAAGCGCGCGATGAGCGCGCCCGAAACCGCCCCGCAGGCAAGGCCCAGCAGGCAGCAAAGGGGCACGGCAACCCACGCCGGCATGCCATGGTGGATGCTCAGAAGGGCGGACACCACGGCGGTGAGCCCCAGCACGCTGCCCACGGAAAGGTCTATGCCCCCGGCGATGATGACGATGGTCATGCCGCAGGCGAGAATGCCGAACCGGGAGATGTGGCGCAGCATGTCGCGGTGCGTGTCCCACCGGAAGAAGGTGCCGTCCGCGTTGAACAGCGCCCCCAGCGCCAGGATCACCAGAAGGGCGATCAGGGCGCGGGTGAAGGGCAGCTCCAGCATTCTCGCAAGCTGTCCGGACCGCTTCAGCATTTCCGTTCTCCTTCCCCGCGCCCCATGGCGGCGGCCAGCACGGACTCCTGGGTGGCCTCGCCGCGCCCAAATTCCCGGAGGATGCGCCCCTGGTACAGCACCAGGATCCGGTCGCTCATGGCCAGCAGCTCGGGCATCTCCGAGGTAATCAGCAGGATGGTGATTCCGGCCGCCGTCCACTGGTTCATCAGCTCATAGATTTCATGCTTCGCGCCCACATCCACCCCGCGCGTGGGCTCGTCAAGGAGAAGCACCCTGGGATGGGTGTCCAGCCACTTCGCCAGCACCACCTTCTGCTGGTTGCCCCCGGACAGGGTCTCCACCGGCTGCGTCAGCGTCGCCGCACGGAGGCCAAACCGGTCGGCGTGCTCCCGCGCCCGGTCCCGCTCGCGCGCGGGAAGCAGCCAGCCGGCGGGGGAATAGCGGGGCAGGGAGGCCAGGGTCATGTTCCGCGTGATGGACATGCCCAGCACCAGCCCCGTGGTCTTGCGGTCGTTGGTGAGCAGCGCCACCCCCTGGCGGATGGCCGCCGCCGGATGCCTGACGGCGGCCGGTGTTCCGTCCAGAAGCACCTCTCCGGACACCCGGCCCCCGTAGGCGCCGAAAAGGCCTGCCAGCAGCTCGCTCCCCCCCGAACCCTGAAGGCCCCCGATCCCGATGATCTCCCCCGCCCGCGCCTGAAAGGACACCCGGTCCACCTTGGGCCTGGGCAGTCCCGCGGGGTCGGGGACCGAAAAGTCCCGCACTTCCAGCCGGACCGGACCGGGCGCGGCGATGGTCCGGGAAAACTGCGCCTCCAGCGGCTTTCCCACCATCCACTGCACCAGCTGTTCGGCGGGCAGGTCGCAGGCGGCCGCGGTGCCGATCTTCCTGCCGTCCCGCAGCACGGTGATCCGGTCGGCGATGCGGTAGATTTCCTCCATCTTGTGCGTGATGTAGATGATGCCGCAGCCCTGGCGGCGCAGCCCGTCAATCAGCGCGAAGAGGCGCTCCACCTCGGGGGCGGCCAGGCAGCTCGTGGGCTCGTCCATCACAACCACGCGGGCGTCGCCCGCCATGGCCTTGGCAATCTCGATGGACTGCTGCACGGAAATGGGGTGGTCGCCCGCCGGCGCGGAGGGGGAGACGTCCATGCCGAGCCGCGCCAGCAGCTGCGCGCACTCGCGCTCCTGGCGCGCGCGCCGCACCCATCCGCGGGCCGTGTGCTCGCGCCCGAGGAAGACATTGTCGGACACACTCATCCCCGGAATGAGGGACAGTTCCTGGTGAATCACGGAGATGCCGCTTAGACGCGCGTGCTGGGGCGACCGGAAACGGACCGGACGCCCCCCCAGCAGGATTTCCCCCTCGTACCCGGCGTGCACCCCCGCGAGAATCTTGATCAGGGTGCTCTTGCCCGCGCCGTTCTCGCCCGCGAGGATGTGCACCTCGCCGGCCCGCAGGTCAAAATCCACCGAATCGAGAACCCGGACGCCCGAAAAGGCCTTTCCGATGCCCCGCATGCTGAGATGTTGCGTGTCCATGGCCTCCTGCCCGGGTCGTGCGACCGGGAAAAGTTTAGCACACCGCGCGGGCCCCGGGCTTGCGGGGATTTGGCCCAAGTTGCTATGCTAGCGCCCGCGCGACCGGGGGGAGGCGCGGGCAGCACACACCAGGAGTCCACGGTCAATGAGCGAAAGTCCCCCCCGGGAGGAAGCCCATGGGGCGGAAGCCGCCCCGGAAAGCTCCGGACGGCGCGTCAGGGGTTTTGTCGCCGTGTTCGTGGTGACCGTCCTTTTCCTGCTGACCGCCTACCGGTACACGGTGGACACGCGTGTCAATGACTGGTACCTTTTCCAGGTCGCGCGCCACACCTCCTGGGTGCTCGACAAGATCGGGCACTCTTCCGAGCTGGAAAGCCGCTACCTGTCCAACGATGAGCCCGCCCGCGTGCGCGCCACCCTTGCCGCCTGGGAAGACGGGCGGGACGAACCCACCGCGGACGAGACGGCGCGGGCCGCCGCCGGACCGCTGACTCCCTGGGAAAAGTGGTCCTACCGCGCACTCCAGGCCCGCCGGGCCGGAAAAGGCGCGGGAAACGGCCCGGGCGTCTCCTTCGTTCTCCGCCCCGGCCTCTCGACGGAAATTGCCGACCTGTCCCTCCGGCTTTCCGATCTGGACCGGGACGCCGGCCTTTCCCCGGAGCGGCGCGGCGCGCTTCAGGCGCCGCTTCTGGACCGGCTCAAGGAGCTTCAGGAGGTCCAGCAGCAGATTCGCCGGGGCGAGCGGCCCCAGGAAGAGGACACCTCGCGGATGTTCCCCTTTGTGGTGGTCTCCGAGTGCGGCGCCATCGAGGTCATGGCCATCTTTCTGGCCGCGGTGCTGGCCTTTCCCGCCACCTGGCGGAAGAAGGCCTTCGGACTCGCAGCGGGGGTGCCCCTGATGTATTCCGTCAACATTTTCCGCCTTTCCTTCCTCGGGGTGGTGGGGGCGCTGGACACGGAGCACAAGTGGTTCAAATTCGCCCACGAATATGTCTGGCAGGCCGTCTACATCGTGTTCGTCGTGGCGGTCTGGCTCGCCTGGGTGGAGTACATCGTCAAAAGGAAGAACCCATGAAACCGGCGAAGCCCCGGCAGAAACCCCTCTGGTTCTGCGCCAAGTTCGTCGTCCTCGTGACGCTGCTCGTCGCGCTGTGGTGGTGGATGCTCCCCGCCTACGGCTGGATCCTCCTGCAGCTCTCGGGCGGGCTCCTCAAGCACGTCATGGGCGTCCCCGTGGAATCCGGCGCCATCGTCCCCAAGGAGGTGCTGAACACGGGCACGGACCTGGTGTTCAACCTCTCCACCGGGCAGCGGCGCATCATGCACATCGGCCTGCTCGCCACGAACATCCCGCCGTATTTCGCGCTGGTGCTCGCCACCGGCGGCCTGGCAATGCGCCGGCGGATACGCGGCCTGGTCTGCGGATTCCTGATCCTGTTCCTGTTCCACCTCTCCTTCATCGTCGTCGCCATGCGCTACCAGGAGGCCCTCATGCGGGCCAGCGAGATTCCCACGGCGGTGGTCCAGTTCTTTCTGACCATGCCGTTCCTGCTTTGGATTGTCTTCGCCTACTGGGACAGGCTTCTTCCGGGAAACGCCCCGGCGGCGGAAAAGGGAACAGAGACCGCTTCTGAAACACTGGAGGAAACACCATGAGCATCAGGGAAGAATGCCGGCAGGCGCGGGACGAAATGCGCCATCATCTGCTCAACGAGCTGCTTCCGTTCTGGAAGGCCCGGGGGGTGGACCGGGAGCACGGCGGCTACCTCACCTATTTCGACCAGGACGGGAACGCGACGGGGGAGGACGTGAAGACCCTCATCTGCCAGCTGCGGATGATCTTCACCTACTCCTCCATCTACCGCGCCAACCTGGACCCCGACGGGGCCTTCCTGGAAATGGCCGCGCAGGGCGTGGACTTCGTCCTGAAGCACTTCTGGGACGAGAAGTTCGGCGGCTGGTACTGGACCTCCCAGCGGGACGGCACGCCCATTGACAAGAGCAAAATCATGTACGGCCAGTCCTTCGGCGTCTACTCCATGAGCGAGTACGCCATGGCCTCCGGCGACCCGCGCGGAATGGAAATGGCGCTGAAGTCCTACGAGGCCGTCAAGGTCAAGGCCGCCGACGTGGAGTGGGGCGGCTTCGGCGAGTTCTTCGAGGAGGACTGGAGCCCCAAGCGGCCCGGGGCCTATGGCGGGGACCGCAAGGGCTACGACGTGCACATGCACCTCATGGAGGCCTTCACCAATCTCTACGAGGCCACGGGCGACCACACGCACAGGCGGGAAACCCAGCGGGTGATCAACCTGCTTTTCAACCGGATCATCCACCCGGAGCACGGAACGGGCATCGCGCAGTTCGCCTTTGACTGGACGCCCCTGCGGGCCATCCTGTTCCGGAACGTGTGGGGCGCCGACCGCGATGTGGAGGACGACGAGGGGCGGCCCCTGGACAACACCAGCTTCGGGCACAACGTGGAGTTTGCCTGGCTGCTCAAGCACGCCATAGACATCCTGGGACTCGACCTGGAAGAGTACCGCGGGAAGATGCGGAAGCTGTTTGACCACTGCGTCCAGTGGGGGATTGACTGGGAGAGGGGCGGCGTCTTCTGCGAGGGGCCGAACCACGGCCCCGCCCGCGAGCGCAACAAGGAATTCTGGCAGCAGGCGGAATGCCTCATCGGCTTCGCGGACGCCTACCTGATTTTCGGCGAGGAGAAGTACTGGAAGGCCTACCACAACCTCCACCGCTTCGTGATGGACGTGATGATCAACCACCCGGTGGGCGAGTGGTGGCCCCTGTTCGACGAGAACAACACGCTCCTCTGGACCCACATGGCCCATGCCTGGAAGATCAACTACCACACCGTCCGCTCGGCCATCCAGACGGAGCGCCGCCTCAACAAGATTCTCTCGGTGCTCGACGCCTGAGGGGCCGGGCCGCGAAAAAGCGCCGCAACGAACCGAACGGGCCGCTGCGGCGCTGTAGTTTTCGCGGGGTTACCTGCCGCGCTGCCGGAGCAGCGCCACCAGATCCTGCACCTCGTCGGTCTGGATGCCGTCCACCCCCATGAGGAGCATCTTCTCCCAGGTCTCCGGGCCGCCGTCGTCCACGAACAGCAGCGCGCCCGCCTTATGGGTCTGCTCGACCAGTCCCGGAGTGAGGTTGTCGCAGGAGGAGGCGACCACGGAAGGGGAGAGGAGGGACAGGAGCCGCGGCAGGTTCTTCTCGTCCCCCGGGTCGGGCATGGGCAGGCACTCCGCACAGGCGTCCCGGAGCTTGCGGAGCTGCCCGGCCCCGGCATACCAGACGGCGTCCTCCGCCATGCCCTCCTTCCTGAGCATGCCGGCCACCACGGCGGGGTCCGCGGCCTTGAGGTCCACATAAATGCCGATGCGCCCCCGGCAGACTTCCAGAATCTCCTCGAACGTGGGGATGCGGGTCTCCGCCCACTCCGGGCCGACGCGGCTTCCGATGTCCAGGGCCTTCAGCTCCGCCAGCGTGAAGTCGGCCACCTTTCCCCTGGCGTCCTTTGTGTAGGCGTCCACCGTGTCGTTGTGCACGCTGACGATGCGGCCGTCCTTCGTGGTCCGCAGGTCCACCTCCACGAAATCCGCGCCCAGCTCGACGGCCTTCTCATAGGCCGGGAGGGTGTTCTCGGGAATCCCGGCGTGCGCCCCCCGGTGGGCGATGACATGAACACCCCCCTGGCGCGGGGCGCGCTTCAGCCGGGGACTGGGGTCCGCCGCCCAGACGGTCAGCGCGGCGGCCGCAACCGCCAGCGCGCAGAGCAGGGGCCGGCCCCGCATCAGTACCTTACGTCGCGGTTGATGAGCTGCATGAACTCGTGCCGCGTGATCTCATCGTCGTGGAAGCTGCCCAGGACGGTGGAGGTGGTCATGACGGAGTTCTGCTTCTCCACCCCGCGCATCATGGAGCACAGGTGGCGGCATTCCAGCACGACACCGACCCCCTCGGCCTGGGTGTGGTCCATGACCGCGCGGGCGATCTGGGCCGTCAGCCGCTCCTGAATCTGGAGGCGGCGGGCGTAGAAGTCCACGATCCGGGCGATCTTGCTCAGGCCGATCACCTTCTTGCGGGCGATGTACCCGACGTGGGCCCGCCCGAAGAAGGGCAGCATGTGGTGCTCGCAGAGGCTGTACAGCTCGATGTCCCGCGAGATGATCATGTTGTTGGACTCCGCCTGGAAGATGGCGTTGTTGATCACATCCTCCATGCGCTGCCCGTAGCCCGAGGTGAGAAATTCCAGGGCCTTCGCGTAGCGCATCGGGGTCTTCAGCAGCCCCTCGCGCCCGGGGTCCTCCCCGATCTCCACCAGCAGCTCCCGCATCAGTTGGGAAACCCGTTCAAGATTCATTGTTGGAACATCTCCCTGAGTCGTTCGGAAAACGCGTCCGCCCTGCGGCACAACGCAACGGCGGCGGGGTCGGCCAGATTCCTGAGCGGGCGGCCCTTTCCGGGGACAGCCAGTCCGGGAAGCACTGCCAGCGCGGCGGCGGCCAGAAAGGGGCGCTCCCACAGGTGGGGGTCCGGCAAAACCATGCCGGTCTCCCGGCCCGTCCGGTCTCCATACAATAGCACATCGAGGTCGAGCGTGCGGGCGGCGTAGGCGTCCGCAGTGCGCACGCGCCCCCGGGCCGCCTCCACCGGCCGCAGGATTTCATCCCGCAGCGCCGCGGGGCCGCCCCCGTGCTCCACCACGACGACGCCGTTCAAATAGTCCGGCTGCTCCGGCCGCCGGATGGGCGCGGTGATGTAGAAAGGGGAGACCGCGAGAACGCGGACCCGGCGTCCCAGCAGAAGCAGGCCCTCCGCGATGTTCTCCTCGGGGTCGAGATTCGCGCCCACCCCGATGAGGCAGCGCTCCATGTCAAGCCCGGTCCAGGTCCGCCCGGGTGCGGCAAACCTCCACCGCGACGCTGCGCGCGAACCGCAGGGCGCCCGGCTTGTCCACCGTCACCTCGGCGCGCTCCACCCGGGGGTCCTCCAGACAGAGGCGCGCCGCCTCCTCGGCGAGACGCTCGACCAGCAGAAACTCCGACTCCTCCGCCATGGCGACCACGCGTTTCTTGACCTGCTTGTAGTCCACCGTGTCCCGGATGTCGTCGGAGGCGCAGGCCGCCCGGTAATCCGCGTGCAGCGTGATGTTGAAAATCACATCCTGCCGCGCCACGCGCTCCTCGGGAAAGATGCCCACAATGCACCGCACCTGAAGGTCGCGGATGTGTATTTTGTCCAGCCGCCGCTCAGCCATACATTGCCCCCCGCAGGTGTCTTCCGCCGTCCACATAAATGACCTGCCCCGTGACGAAGGGGCTGGCCGCAAGAAACAGCACCGCGCGCGCGACGTCCCCGCCCGACCCGTGCGCGTTCAGCGGGTTGGTGTGCGCGAGCGCGCGCAGGTAAGACTCGTCCTGCCCCTCCGGGGGAAGCACCAGCCCCGGCGCCACCGCGTTCACGCGCACCAGCGGCGCGTACTCCACCGCCATGGCGCGCGTCAGGGTGAAAAGCATCCGCTTGGAGAGGTGGTAGGGCAGGTGCTTCCGGTCGTAGTCCCGGATCATCGTGTCCAGCAGGTTGACGACCACCCCGGCGCGCCCCTGCCGCGCGAAGGCGCGCGCCGCGTGGAAGGGGGCGAGGGCGTTGATGTCCACGTTCCGGTGGACGGACGCGGCGCTCATCTCTTCGAGCGTCTCCTCCTCGAAAACGGAGGCGCTGTTGACCAGAATGTCCAGCGGGCCTGCCTCGCCGGCCGCCCGGTCCACCAGCGCCGCCCCCTGCACGGGGTCCGAGAGGTCGGCCCTAAGGACGGCCACCGCCACGCCGCCGGCCCCCAGCTCCGCCGCAAGTTCGCGGGTCTCGGTCTCCGAATTGCGGCAATGAAGGACCAGCGAGGCCCCCTCCGCGGCGAGCGCGCGGGCAATGTCCCGGCCAAGCCGGCGGCCCGCCCCGGTCACCAGCGCCCTGCGTCCCTCCAATGTCCGCGCCGGGCCCACGCCTATTCCCCCGCCTTCTTCTCGGGGGCTTTGTCCCACCGGGGCTCCATCTCCAGGAACAGGGTGCGGATGCCGCGCACCACCTTGAAGACCAGCGTCCGCTGGGCCTGCTCCTCCACGCCCTTCATGATTTCCTTCGCCGTGTCCACGTCCTTCGAGGGCGCGCCGTTCATCTCCACAATCAGGTCGCCCGGCTGGAGCGTGCCCAGGGCCGCCCAGCCCCCGGGCTGCACCTGCTCCACCAGCACGCCCTCCTGCGTTTCCGCCCAGCGCTCCGTGGTGCGGTCGCGCAGCGTGATGTCGCGCACGGTGAACTCAAACACCTCGTTGGTGTAGCGCTTCATCTCCTTCGACGTCTTGGGCGACCGGGCCAGCAGGGCGGAAACCTTCATCTCGCCGCCGTCCCGGTAGATTTCCAGCTCCGCCGAGCCCCCGATGGAATACTGCCGGATCAGCGTCTCCAACTCCGAGCTGTCCTCGGGGTTCGATGCTGTCAGGGCCTGCCCGTCCACGGAGAAGATCAGGTCTCCCGGACGCAGGGTGTCCCCGGCCTCGGGATACACGAAGGTCACACGGAAGCCCTTGCGGCCGGCCACGCCGAGGGACTCGGCAATGTCCTTGGTCAGCACCTGGGTCTCCACGGGGAGCCACGCCTTCTGGGCCTCCCGGCCGGGATCCATCAGCTCGCGCACCCCCACCCTCACCACCGTCACCAGCCGCTCGGTCTTCCGGTCAAACTCGGCCAGCACGGGAATCGGGGCTGTCTGGTCCTTCGTGAGGGCCTCCGTGGCCTCCATGAACTCCTTGACACTCTTCACCGGCGTGCCCCCGACCGACACCAGCACATCCTCCCATTCCATGGGGGGCTTCGCCTCGGAGGAGGGGCCGCCCGGCCGCACGGACGTCACCAGCACGCCGTCGGAGTCCTTCCGCTTCATCTCCCGGGCCTTCATGAATGAGATGTCCCGGACCGTGATTCCCCACTGCGTCTGCTCGAACTGCTTCGGCTCGTAGGGCTCCCGCAGAACGGGGGTTACCGACAATTCAACGGGGGCGTCCGCGCGTTCGACCACTGCGGCCACCGGGGCGCCCACCGCCAGGCCGGCGGCCAGGCGGTTGAAATCGGGAAGCTGCTCGGGAAACCGCACATCCACCGGCGTGCCCGCCAGGGAGATCAGGCGGTCGCCCGGCTGAAATCCCGCCGCCTCGGCCGGCGAGTCCCTCACCACCGTGGCGACCAGGGCGCCGGTCCCGCGCGCGTCCGACTTGAGGCGCGGCTGCAGCTCCAGACCCAGCCACGCCCGCGCGACGCTCCCCGTCGCAATCAGCGCCTCGGCCACCTCGCGCGCCAGGTTGCCGGGAATCGCGCCGCCCAGCCCCATCTTGATCTCGTTGATGCCGATCACCTCGCCCTGGAGGTTGACCAGGGGGCCGCCGCTGTTTCCGGGAAAGATGTCCGCGTCGTGGCCGATCCACCGCACCAGCGCGCCGACGTTCTCCCCGTCCTGGGAAAGGCCGCCGTCCATCCACGCGGGCATGATCACCTCGCTGTTGCTCACTATGCCCAGCGTCACGGACTGCGAGAGGGAGAGCGGGCTGCCCATGGCGAGCACATGGTCGCCCATCCGCATGAGCGACGAGTCGCCGAAGGGAACCACGGGAAACTTCCGGTCCTCCGAGCCCTTGAGCTTAATCACCGCAATGTCGGTCATCGGGTCCGTGCCGACCAGTTCGGCCTCCATCTCCGTCTTGTCCGCAAAGGTGCACTTGAGATGCTTGGCGTGCCCGGCCACATGGTGGTTGGTGATGATGTAGCCGTCCTCGCGGATGATGGCGCCGCTGCCCGAGGACTCGTTTTTCAGCTCCCTGCCGTCCCGGTAGTAGGTGTCCACCACATGGATGCGCACCAGCGCGGGCTTCACCCGGCCCACGGCCTCCTTGATCGTCCCGGAAAGCCCCGGCTCCTCGACGGGCGCTTCCGCACGGACGACGGCGGACACAGCCATTACCATCGCGGCCACGCCGAAAATCATTTGCGGAAAACGAAGGAGGGGGTGGGTCGTCATTTGCTGTCTCCCTTTTCTGGCCTCGTCAACGGGGGACGCCGAAAGAGAAGACGCCCCGGAGATTGTGGCAAAGAACCATTGTAGAGAATAGAACTGGGGAGGCTCAAGAAAGCGGGGCGGGAGGATCGCAAAAGGGCGGGGACGCTTTCGAGAGCGGGGGCGGCCGCCGTCCCGGAAGAGCAGGTACTCTTGGGAAGGGGTGACGTGAGGCAGATGTCCCGGAACAAAACGGACCGCGCCCCGACTCTCGAAAAAAAGCCGTCAGTGGATAAGTGCATGGAGGCGGGCGACCGGCGCCGAAGAGCAGGTACTCTTGGGAAGGGGTGACGTGAGGCAGATGTCCGGCTCCGGACTCCGCCCGCCTCAAAACAATCGCCTTGACGGCGGATGATTCAACTGTGACACGCAGCGCCACCCTCAGTAGGTGGTGGCATACACCTCGGTAAAATTCGTCTCCAGGGGGCCGGACGCAAAGTCGGGCAGCACCATGATGTGCAGCAGGCCGATGTCCCGCCACTCCACGTCCGCAGGCAACGCCAGGGAACAGGAGGTGGACCGAATGTCAGAAAGCATCCACCCCTCGATGCGCCCCTTGAACACGGGACGCAGGCTGTTGTCGGAAACGTAGACATCGTATCCGGAACGGTCCAGGGGCGCCGTGCCCGGCTTCCAGCGGAAATGAAGGGCGCGCACCGCCTGTTTCCGGGTCTCCACGACAAAGACGCGCTCGGCGCGGAGCGTGCCGGTGGCCTTGCCCGCCGTGACGCCCCCCATGTAGGAAACGCCCTCATCGAGACGCGCGTCCAGCGCCGCCACACGCCCCACCAGGGCGGACATGTCGGTGCGGTAAGTGATCAGCTCCTTGAAATCCTTCCCGAGAAGCGTCGCCTCGCCGTCCCGCAGAACGGTAAAGGTGCTGCGGTTCTCCACCTGCACCTCCCCGCGCACCACCGTGACGCGCGTTGTCTCCGGGAGAATCTCCACGCCGAATTCCGTGCCAAACACGGTAATCTGGCCGTCCCGGGTGCCGACGCGGAAATACTGCTGGCCCTTGCCGACCTTGAGGTGGACCATGCCCTCCTCCAGATGGAGGCTCCGGTCGTGGTTCACCCGCATGCGGCTGTTTTCAAACATCCGCGCCTCCGAGGCCCCCCGAAGCGCCAGCACCAGGGCGGCGGTCCCGGAGGTCTCGTACACGGTGCCGGGAACGATTCCGTCCCGCAAGCGCACGGATTTCGTGCTGAACGTCACACTGTTGGTCTGCACGGCGCGCCCCTCCCGGTGCACCACCATGCCCACCGTGGCCGCGCCCAGCGGCTGGGGCCTCGGCCACGCAATCCAGAGCACCATCACCAGCACCGCCATCACCATCATCGCCCCCGCCGACACCCAGGAGAAACAGCGCGACAGAAGACTGCGGCGGCGGGGATGCTTCACCCGCTCCGTGAGATCGTGAAGGTGCGCGGGCTTGTCCATCTGGGGAAGATGGGCGAGCACCGGGGCCGTCAGATCGCGGCTGAGGCGCTCCGGGGCAAACACCTCGTAAAGGGACGCGGCGACGGCCCGCGTGATCTCCAGTTCCAGCGCGCAGTCCGGGCAGGTGGACACATGCTGGTCCACCACCAGCCGCTCCGCCGCCGTGCCGTCCCCGTCAAGGTGTACCGGCAGCAGCCTCTTTACCCGTTCGCACGTCGCCAAGTCCGTTCCCTAACCTTCTTTGTGTTGCCAAGGGCCTCGCGAAGCTGCGCGAGCGCCCGGTGAAGCACGCCGCGCACCTCCTCCGGGGTCTCCCCCGTGAACCGCGCGATTTCCTCGTGGCTTAGTTCCTGCATGTACCGGAGAATCACAGGCAGGCGGTACCGCTCGGGAAGAGCGTCCACCGCGCGGAACACCCGCTCAAGCTCCTCCGCCGCCGTCGCCTCCGTCTCGGGGCCCCGCCCGCCATCCTCGAAGGACAACGTCGCGCGCGGCGGCAGGGTGATCTCGCGCCGCACGCGCGACAGGTTCTTCCGAAGCCAGTTTGCCGCCGTGCGCGTGGTGATCCCCTTGAGCCACGCCCCGAATTCTCCGGGATTCTTCAACTGTTTCAGCGACCGGTAGGCCGCCCAGAAGCTCTCCTGCGCAATGTCCTCCGCCGCCCCGTACCGGCCCGCGTAGTAGTAGGCCGTCGCGTACACCGCCCCTTGGTACCGTCCCACGAGGACGCCGAATGCCTCGGCGTCCCCTGAGACGCTCCTTGCGACCAACTCTGCATCACCGGGGTGCATCCACTGCCCCTTGCCCTTGTGCCAGCCTCACGCCCTGAAGTCACCCGAAACCGGCTCACGCCGACTTCTGTACATGAAGTGGTGCAACCGCTTCGTTTGCGCACACAAAGTTCCAAATTGGAACGATTGGCCGCATTCCAGCCACCACGGCAAATCTTGGCCACAGGTTCGGAGCGCGCACGCCGCAACGCGCCAAATCCGCCTGACACGCAAAGAGGGCTGAAACGCCGCTAAACGAAGTATACCAAGTGCGAAGTCGCCGCCAAGGTGGAATACCGGGGCACCCGGCCCGCCACCACGGCGGCCGTCCCCGACGCCAGAAACACCCGCTCCGCATCAGTCGCCAGATCAAGTCCCCCGGCGCCCGCCAGAACGATGTGGAAACTCCGGAGAGGCTTTTCCCAACGGGTCTCCCCGTGCCCATGCCGCCGTTCAGCGGTGAAGAAGGGGCACGCGCACAGTTCCTCCCGCGTGCGGCCTCCCCCTGCCACGTTGCGGACAGGGGAGGGGCCGGTGCAGTCCATGTCGAAACGCGTCGCGGCAAGGGCCTTTTCCCAATGCAGTTGCCGGGGCTTACCGGCCGCATCCACCCGGTTCCAGTCGAACACCCGGTAGGTCACGTTGCTGTTCTGCTGGATTTCCGCCAGAAGAATGTCTTTCCCGATGGCGTGGACCATGCCCGCCGGGACGAAGTACGAGTCCCCCGGCCGCGCCGGGTGGGACCGCAGCAGCGGCGCCACCACGCCGGATTCCATCGCCCCGCGAAAGGTGGAGGCGTCTCCTCCGGGTACCAGGCCGCAATAGATGCGGCTGTCCGGGGCCGCCTCGAGCACATGCCACATCTCGGTCTTGCCGCCGTCGGCCTCCCCCAGCGCCAGCGCGGCCGCATCATCGGGATGCACCTGCACGGAAAGCAGGTCCGCCGTGTCAATCAGTTTCAAGAGCAAAGGAAACCGCCCGTCCCGCGTGGTGCCCGCCGCGTCGCCAAGCAGCGCGGCGCCGTGTTCCCGGACCAGTTCCCCCAGGGTTCGCCCGGCGTGGGGGCCGGCGGACACCACACTCTGGCATTCCGCGTGGTCCGACACCAGCCACGCCTCGCCGATGGGCGTGCCGGAAGGGGAGGGGGCCAGACGGGTGCCGCCCCAGATGCGCTCGAAATGGGCGGGCGCGAAGGGCAGCAGTTCAGGGGCTGGATTTCGCGTCATGGGGTCTCCTTTGCCGCAGGGGCCGCCCGGTAATACCGCGACGCGCCGCCCGGATCCTGTTCCCGCCGCACCTGTCCCAGGATTTCCAGCCACTCCAGATGGCCCGCCGCCACGGAGAGGCGGAAGAACATGAGGGCGGGGGAGGGGGACGGATACAGCGCCCGCATGGCCTCGAAGGGGGTCATGCCCGCCTCCGTCAGCAGGGTCAGAATCCGGTCACAGCACCGGTCCTGGCGCGCCAGAATGGCATCCGCCACCGCCGGCGCGTCGCCGAATCCCTCGCCGTGGCCGGGATGGCACCAGGAAATGGGCAGGCTCCGGGTCTTCGCCAGGGATTCCCGGTACTCCACAAGGGTTTTCACCCGCTCCCGGCCCGCGAAGGGCCTCCGGAGGATGGGGTTGGGCGTGACCGTGGCCAGAAGATGGTCCCCCACAATGGCATCCCCGGAGGCATGCAGAAAAAGGGTGTCCGTGGGGGAATGGCCGGGGACATGATGCACCGTGAACCCGTCCAGCACGGACCCATCCGCAAGGAAACGGTCCACGCTGTACACATCCAGATATTGGCGAAGCCGCTCACGCCCCGCGATAAACAGCTCGATCTCCCCGCCGGGCACCCCCATCTCCCGAAACAGCGCCCGGTAGTATTCGCGGTAGGCCCCGTCAAACTGGTAGGTCATGCGGAGGCATTCCAGGGTGTCCGGGTGGCCGCAGGTCTGCGCGCCGGAAGCCTCGGCCAGCCGCCGCAAGAGGCCGATGTGGTCAAAGTGGTGGTGCGTGAGCACAATCCGCTCCAGGTCGCCCACGGCGACCCCCTCCGCTGCCAGGCCGTCCTCCAGCGCGGCGTACGCCTCCTCCGTCAGCACCCCCGTGTCAAAGAGCGTGAGCGCCTCGGGTCCCCGGTAGAGAAACACATTGACTCCGCCCATGGGCAGCGAGCTCGGCAGGGCGATGCGGGTGATGCGTGGCCGTTCCATGAAGGACTCCCCCGCCTACGGGAGCAGCGGGGTCCCGGCGGGGGACTGGAGAATGTTGAAGTAGAGGGCGATGAGTTCCGGACCGAAAAAGAGATAGAGAAGCCCGCCAACGGCAAGGTAGGGGCCGAAGGGGAGGTAATGCCCCTCCAGCGTGATCTCCTCGTCATCGCCGCCCCCCGCGATCGCCTCGGGCGGGTCCGATGCGGGGTCGGCGGGCGGCGCGGCGGGGGTTTTGCCCCGCGCGCGGAGCCAGCCCAGCATGGCCAGCCCCACCACGCTGCCGATGATGGACGCCAGCATCAGGATGCCCAGCGCGCCCTTCCAGCCGAGGAAGGCCCCCAGCATGGCCAGCAGTTTCACGTCGCCGAAGCCCATGCCCGGCTTCTTGAGCAGCAGCACCGTGATCCGGTCGAGGGCAAAGAGGATGCCCCCGCCCAGCGCCGCCCCGGCCATCGCGTCAAACACATCCGTGACCCGCAGGCCGGTGTCCGGCCCCAGCACCATGCCGCCCAGCCCCAGCAGGATGCCGATGGGGATCCCGGGGAGCGTGATCTCGTTCGGAATCGTCCAGTCCGCGAGGTCCTGGAAGGTCACAATGACCATGCCCGCGCACACGGCCATGTAGACCGGCGTGGCGACGGACACCCCGAATTTCCAGAACACCCCGAGGAACAGAAAGGCGGTGATGCCCTCCACGACGGGGTACACCCAGCTGATGGGCAGGCCGCACTGGCGGCACTTGGCCCCCAGGACCAGCCAGCTTAGGAGGGGGATGTTGTCATACCACGCGATGCCGTTCAGGCACTTCGGGCACCGCGACCGCGGGCTGACCACGGAGGCGCCCGAAGGCCAGCGGCTGATGCAGACGTTGCAGAAACTGCCCACCATCGCCCCCAGGACAAAGGACACCATCATCAGGAAACCCTGAAGCGCCTCAAACGACTCCTGCATGAAAAGACTCCTTGCCCTGTATGTTCCAGAGGGCGAAGTATACCCGCGCCAGCGCCCCCGCGCAAAACAGGCGAATGCTTGCGGACGGCGGGAACGGTTCCCAAGAAAGAAAAGACATTTACATGGATGGGCAGGATGGACAGGATAGGGCCGGGAAATCCTGTTCATCCTGTGCATCCATGTCCATTCTCTCCGAACAGCACTCATGAGGAAAGAAGACGAGGCCGGCGGGACGCCGGCGCTACGGAAAGGCGCCGGTTTCCTCCCTGGGAACCCGCCTACGGGGCTGCCCGGGTCTTGCCGATGGGCGGCGGCCCCATGGCGTCGAGGGATTCCAGCAGGGCAACCGTCTCTTTCGTCATGGGGAACGGGCCGGGGTAGGGCACGAATTCCACATGCCTGTCGAGATATTGGACGTGGCCGCCGGGTTTTTTGTGGTTGCCGAGCCGCTCGATGAGCACCGGCACGCGAGACAAAACCTGCTGGCCGTTCTTGTCCGTGCTGGAGTCCCCGGCACCCGCCAGCAACGGTCTCATATTCCCCCGCAGACGGAGCAGACGATCCCCTCCGTTGTTCCCACTCCCGGAGGGAACAACGAAATCCTCGTTCAACGCCTTTGGACCCAGAGCCACCGCCCTCCGGTAGGCGTCGGCAAACGCAGCCATTTCCCGGTCGTTCAGGACCGCGTGGGACAGGTAGAAGTAGCTGTGGTCGTCCAGCAGAATGTCACGGTCCGTCACCTCTCGCAACGCCTCCACGGTCGCCTTGTCCTCCGGACAATACATCGTCGAAAAGTCTGTGAGGTATTCCTCGATGTATTCCCTGGCATAGCACAGCCGTCCCGGTTCGGGAAAAAGGGCGGGAAAGCTGCGGTCCTTGAGCTCGTTCACCCACATCCACTGCACAAGGCTGTGCTCTTTAAGGTTCTCCTGGCAAGTCTTCCGTGGAACACGATTGTTACGGGTAGTGTTCAGCCAGCTGTACACCATCATGAAGATGAGAAGAAGGACGAGGCCGTCCGCAAAGAGCAAACCATATCCGGCGGCCCTCTTCGTCGCCGGATCACAACTGCCCCTCCACGCGAGAATGCGCGCCAAGTGTCCTGTCACAATGGCCAACCCCACGGCGATGGGCAAGGAGAACACAAGGTAGTAGAAAGGAAAGGGAGGGCGGGAAGTGAATCGCAACTGCAAAATGAGGAGAAACAGAACGCCCAGAACCAGCGAGCCCGCGCCGCACACCAGGCTGACCCACGCCAGCGTCCGAACAACGTACAACCTCCCTCTGGATGGTCCCCCGGAATCCGCTTGGATTTCCCCGTCCTTAGCGTCCATGCCCCTGTCTCCGTGTGTTCTGGCCCAAATTCCTTGCAGTCATCATAGAAGGTCCGGGGCAGGGTGTCAAGAGGTTCCGGACCAGGACTTCCCCCAAGAAATGACGGTACGCCGTCGTAAGTGTTTTGTCTTCGGGGGCTTTTGTTTGCAGGGAAGTGGTCTGGGCAAAATTTTGGGGGATGTCCCGGAAAGTTGAAGCGGCCTCCC
>JAPXRP010000076.1:0-19054 GCA_033813475.1 Candidatus Hydrogenedentota bacterium | reverse complement strand
GCCCGGGCCGCCGATGCCGCCGCCGCCGCCCGGACCGCCGACGCCGCCCGTGCCCGCAGCGCCGCCGACACCGCCCGAGCCGCCGCCGGCCTTGCCGCGCGACACGTCAAAACTGGCGCCCACGGTCATGTCGCCGGAGGCGGAGATGACCAGCGGCCGGTTGCCCAGGACGGTCGTGGTCACGCCGTCGGCGATGTACACGTCGGTGAAGTCAAACACCGCCGCCCCGTCCACCACGCGGCCCCGGTACAGGTAGCCGATGGGAAACGAGTCCACCAGGAAGGTCGGCGGGGTCGCCCCGGTGTTAATTTCCACGGTCTCTCCCGGAAGCACCAGCAGGTCGCGCAGGACCCCGTCGCTTTCGTAGAGGTCCGTCAGGTCGGCCCCCGCGCCGAATGCGGCCAACACTGCGGCCGCAAAAAGGAACGCGCCCTGCTGGAGGGCGCGGAAGCGGCGGGGGCGGAAGGTGGTGGGACGGGCTTGGCCCGCACGGAACGAGATGCGCATGTGATGTTCCCTTAGCCTGGATTGAGGAGTCCATGTACTGGCGCGCCCGCGCAAGCGCCGCGGCCGGCCACGCAAAACAACAGGTTACAACCGCAATCTATGCATTAAAAAGCGGACAGCAGGAGGGACACGCCACACCTGCAAACCCGCCTCACGTATCCTTAGTTTACATGAAAACCCCGGGGAATGCCACAATTAGTCCCCGGCGGCGCCGAAATCTTCCCCGCCACGAGGCCCCCGGGCAGCCTACAAGCGCTCAACGGGTTGCGTGTCCGGGACGGACGGGGAATCCGGACGGGCCGGATCGGGCGGGGCCTCCGCCGCCAGCACCTCGTCCACCATGCCCAGAAGCCGCTGGGCGCTTCTCCTGCAACTGCGCAGGGCGCCGCGCTGGTCGTCGTTGATCTCCCCCATCTCCTCCTCCAGCAGCATGTCGGTGAATCCGAGCAGGGCGGTGATGGGCGAGCGGAGCCGGCGCGCCACGGTGGTGTAGAACTCGGACCGCAGGCTGTTCACCCGCTGAAGCTCGGCGTTGGCCTGCTCCAGGCGCTCCTTGGCCTGCCGCTGGGCCTCCTCAAAGTCCTTCTGCCGCGTGATGTCCTGGAACACCGCCACGAAATACTGCCGCTGGTCGCGCATGAACGAGTGGATCAGCATGTAGACCCGCCGCTCGCCGCCGTCCGGAAGCACGATGACCATTTCCCCCCGCCAGCGGCCCGCGCCGCGCATGGCGGCCATCCGGTCGCCGAGCAGCCCGTCGTCAAACAGGAACTCCCGGAAGCGCCGCCCCTCCAGAGCCGCGCGGTCCAGGCCGAAATACTCGCAGGCCGGCGTGTTCACGTCGGCGACAAACTCGTTTTCGCCGAAAACCAGGATGGGCTGCGCGACATGGTCCAGAATGGCCCGCATGGTCGCCTCGGAGAAGGCCACGGCGCGCTCGCGGTCCTCGTTGTCCGCCTCCATCTCCCGCACCAGGCGCCCAAGCTGGGCCATGAGCCACCCGCAGAGGGCCAGGGTGATGAAATTCCCGTAGACCGGCATGGAGGACAGGTTGACGCCGTTCACCGCCCAGCCGCCGAGCACGGTGAAGGCATAGGCGGAGCAGACCACCACGGAGCCCCAGCGCGCGTTGGGCGAGTCGGGGGCGTACACATGGCCGCCGATCAGCAGCAGCAGGAAGAGGGAGACCAGAACGCTGTTCTCGCCGCCCGTCAGGGCGACCAGCAGGCAGACCCGGCCCAGGTACAGGACGAAATTGACCGGCGTGAAAAAGAGGGCGAGACGCCGGGTGTGGAACACATAATGCGCCCAGAAATTGTGGAGCAGCGCCGCCCCGGCCGCCACGAAAAGGCTCCCCGCCTGAAGCGTCTCAATGCCGGACACATGCAGGGAGATGACAAACAGGTACAGCAGGTAGCGGGTCAGCAGCAGCACCCACTCGATGCGGGACACGGTGGCGAACCGGTGCGAAAGGCCGCCCCTCTCCCCGGACCGGGGCGGCTCGTCGGCTGGTTGCTGGCGCGGTTCCATCACGGCGGGAAACAGCCCCCCTCGGTCACTTGGTTTCCTTGAGCACCTTGAGAATGTCGCCGGCGTAGCGTGTCCGGCGGTACGGCCCCAGGGACTGGATCCCCTCCAGGTCCTCCGGCGTGCTGGGGCACTTCTCCGCCAGCTCCTTGGCGGCCCGGCGGGAAATGATGACATCCGACTCGACGCCCCGAAGCTGGGCAGCCCGCTTGCGCCATTCCAGCAGGGCGTCGTACCGCTGGAGGAAGCCGGGCTTCCCGGAAACGCGGCGCTCCCCCCGCTTGGGGGGCTTGGGCAGGGGGGCTTTCCGCCCCTTCTCCACGGCCTGCTGGAGGCCGCCGCCCATCCGGGCCAGCGTCTTGTCGGAAACGCCGGGCGCGCGGGTGAGCGGACCCTCCCCCTCCGCGGCGGCCTTCGCCACCAGAAGCAGCGACTGGTTGTTGATCACCTTGAACGGCGGCACATCGCGGCGCTTCGCCTCGCCCTCGCGCCAGACAAAGAGGGCGCGGAAGACGGCCTGCGCGCGCGGCTCCAGGGCGCGCACCCCCTGGATGGTCCAGAAAGAGTCCGCGTCAAACGGCCGGACAATGGGCTCCACCTCGCAGCCCGCGGCAAAGATCTCCAGCGCCTCCTCCGTGCGGCCCGCCGCCTCAAGCTGTTCGGCCAGCCGGTCGCGGAGGGGCAGCAGGTACCGCGTGTCGTTGCTGGCGTAGTCCAGCCAGTTCTCCGGCAGGGGACGGCGCGCCCAGTTGGCCTTCTGGAACTTCTTGGACAGGCAAACCCCCAGCAGGTCCTCCAGCACCGCCGCCAGCCCCATCTTCTTGAAGCCCAGCACCCGGCCGGCCCACATGGTGTCAAAAAGGTTGCTGACCGTCCAGTCGTACTGCGTCTTCAGCAGGGCCAGGTCATAGTCCGCCGAGTGAAACACCTTCTCCACCGACGGATCGGCCAGCAGGCCGCCCAGGGGCGACAGGTCCAGCCCGGCCAGGGGGTCCACAATGAAATCGGCGTCCTCCGTGGAAAACTGGAGCAGGCACACCCGCTCGCGGTAGGCGTGAAGGCTGTTCGCCTCCACGTCCACCGCAAACCGCGGCGCGCGCCGCAACGCCTCATAACACGCCGCCCATCCGGCCCCGTCCGCTATCAATTGGTACTGTTCAGCCACGGAAACACTTCTCTGAAGGGTTGAATAACTGCCTCCGGGGATTATACACCTCCGGGAGCCCCTGTCCAAATCCCCGAAAAACCGGCGCGCACGGCGAAAAGGCGCCCCCCGGCCCGCAGACCGGGGAGGGGTCGCTTGGCGCGGGAACGGACCGATGGAGTACCATAGGGGCGCCGCCCGGCGGATGGACCGGGCGGTTTAAACGGCATATCCGGAAATTCCGGGATAGTGAGAGTTCCCATGCGCACTGTTGACAATCTGAACGTCCTGTCCTTTGTCCCCCTGGTCCCCCCGGCCGCGCTCAAGGCCGAGGTGCCCGTTGGCGAGCCGGTGCGGGAATTTGTCGCCGGGGCGCGCCAGGAGATCATGGACATTCTGGGCGGGCGCGACCAGCGCCTGCTGGTGATCGTCGGCCCGTGCTCGGTGCACGACCGCGCGGCGGCGCTGGACTACGCCGCCCGGCTGGCGGGACTCCGGGCGGAGCTGGGCGGCCGGCTGCTCCTGGTGATGCGGGTCTACTTTGAGAAGCCGCGCACCACGGTCGGCTGGAAGGGCCTGATCAACGACCCGGACCTGGACGGCAGCTACAACGTGGTCAAAGGCCTGCGCAAGGCGCGGGAAATCCTGCTGCGGGTCAACGAGATGGGCGTGCCCGCGGCCAGCGAGCTGCTCGACCCCATCATCCCGCAGTACATCGCCGACCTCCTGTCCTGGGTGTCCATCGGCGCGCGCACCAGCGAGTCGCAGACCCACCGCGAGCTCGCCAGCGGCCTCTCCATGCCGATCGGCTTCAAGAACGGCACCAGCGGCAACCTCCAGATCGCCATTGACGGCGTGCTGTCCGCCTCCTGCCAGCACCACTTCCTCGGAGTGAACGACGACGGCGACACCTGCGTCGTCGCCACCCGGGGAAACCCCCACTGCCACATCATCCTGCGCGGCGGGCGCTCGGGGCCGAACTACGACCCCGTCAGCGTCATCACCGCCGAGGAGCAGATGACGTCGGCCGGGCTGGCCCCGAGGGTCCTGGTGGACTGCAGCCACGCCAACTGCGGCAAACGCCCCCATCTCCAGGCCCACGTCCTCCGGGACGTCATCCAGCAGCGGCTGGAGGGAAACGTCTCCCTCATGGGCGTGATGCTGGAGAGCAACATCGGCGCGGGAAGCCAAAAGCTCGCCGGGGACGCCTCGCAGCTCGCCTACGGCGTCAGCATCACAGACCCCTGCCTGGACTGGGACGCCACCGAGAGCCTCCTGCGCGAGGCCCACGGCAAGCTGGCCGCCTGCGGGGACTGCCCCCGGAAATAGCCCGACACCCAAGGAGTCC
Source organism: Candidatus Hydrogenedentota bacterium (assembly GCA_033813475.1). GTDB lineage: Bacteria > Hydrogenedentota > Hydrogenedentia > Hydrogenedentales > CAITNO01 > JAAYBR01. Next base: position 14,528 of record JAPXRP010000076.1, on the reverse strand, counting down.
GGTCATGCGGAAAATCGCCCTCGTCATGAAGCTCAAGCCCGGCTGCGAGGCGGAATACAAACGCCGCCACGACGAACTCTGGCCCGAAATGGCCGCCATGCTCCGAAAGGCGGGCGTGTCGGACTACTCCATCTTCCTCGACCGGGAAACGCTCTCCCTCTTCGCCGTCCACCGGCTGGAGGACGACAACACCCTCGCCGACCTGCCCAACACCGAAACGGTGAAAAAGTGGTGGGCCCACATGGCGGACATCATGGAAACCAACCCCGACAACTCCCCCCGAAGCCGGCCCCTCGAGGAAGTCTTCTATCTCGAGTAGGCGCCGGGGGACCGGAGACGCGACATGACGCAGGAACCCCGCCCCTTTCACGCGACCACCGTCCTCTGCGTGCGCAGGGACGGCGTGGTCGCCCTTGGCGGAGACGGCCAGGTCACCCTCGGCGACACGGTCATGAAGGGCAACGCCGTGAAAATTCGGCGGCTGGCCGACGGTGCCGTGCTGGCCGGCTTCGCCGGGGCGGTGGCCGACGCCTTCACCCTCTTCGACCGCTTCGAGGCCCGGCTCAAGGAGCACAACAACCTCCTCACCCGCGCCGCCGTGGAACTGGGACGGGAATGGCGAACGGACAAGTATCTCCGCCAGCTCAACGCCCTGCTGGCCGTCTGCGACCGGAGCACCTCCCTCCTCATCAGCGGCACCGGCGAAATTATCGAGCCCGAGGACGGCATCCTGGCCATCGGCTCCGGCGGCCCCTACGCCCTCGCCGCCGCCCGGGCGCTCACCGCCCACACCGGCCTCTCCGCCCCCGAAGTGGTCAAGGAAGCCCTCCGCATCGCCGCCGGCATCTGCATCTACACAAACACCAACATCACGGTGGAAACCCTGTAAGCCCGATTCCCCCCTTAAAATAAGTACCCCCCCGGCGGACGGTCCGGAGGGGTTGCATGTGCTCACGAGAGACATGCGCAAGGGTTTCGCCCTGTTTGACTCCCCACCCCCTCTCCGGGTTTCATCCCCCCACGAAAGGACACCATCGGCGCCTCCAAGTCCACCTTTTATTGATTTTCTTTCTTGTGTTTCGGAAAAACGTTGTGTATACTGAGACTAGGGCGTTCTGCATCCGGCCAAGGGTGGGATGCGCCCGGATCAGTCTGCGGAAATGCGGGTTTCCGGCGCCAGTGGCGCCTTACCGGCAACTGCACTACTTGAAAAGGAGCGGAAAAATGGATTTGGGACTCAAAAAAACCGGCATGAAACGTGTGGCTCTTTGTCTGGCGCTGGCGATGGCCGCCCTCGCCCTGGCCGCCCCCGCGGCGCGGGCCGAGGAGCGCGTTCCCCGCGTGATGTACATCGGGGACAGCTGGACGGGCTTTTTGTGGGCCTTCCGCACCCTGCGCGACGTGCTTCCCGAGTACAGCGGTCTCGAGCGCTGGATCGAGGTGGGCGCCCGCACGGCCGTCATGGGCTCCAAGACCTTCGAGTGGCTGACCCCGGCCCGGCTGGCGGTGGTGGACGAGGAGCTGGCGCTCAACCCGAACGTGGACGTGGTCGTGGTGACCCTCGGCGGCAATGACTTCTCGGGCGGCACGGAGAACGTCCTGCCCTGGAACATGGGCCGCGAGGTGGACTTCTACGACTGGTACTATGAGACGCACAGCGTGGTGGACCGCAACTTCAACAACGACTGGGAAGCCTGGCGGACCTGGTACCAGACCGGCACCAACTACGACGAGAACCACGCCTTCAAGGCCTGCTCCAATCCCCCGGCGGACGGATGCTGGGGTTCGGCCCCCGATTACGGCGTCGAACTGCTGATGAACAAGGTCAAGGGCGAGCTCAAGCTGCTGGTGCAGCACATTCTCGACGTGCGCCCGGACATCCGCGTCGTCATCGTGGGCTATGACTACGTCTGCCGCTGGCCCAAGAGCCGCATGCCCCAGAACGCCCACGGCGTGCGCGCCCAGAGCGAGGGCCTCTTCGCCATGGAGCGGACCAAGTTCGAGATCGCCCAGGAGCTCGACACGGAGGGATACGCGGGGCGCATCCGTTTCGTGCAGAACCTCGGCGTGATGCAGCACACCTTCGGCTACTACAAGGGCAACGAGCGCGCCATGGAGCCCTGGCAGGGCGTCGCGGATCCGGTCGTCGCGCCGGGCGTCGCCCCCATGCCCGGCAGCGGCGACACCTGGTTCGTCGGCGGCGACCCCGACTGCCTCTCCCCCCTCGCCTCCTACATTGACTACGACATCCACCTCACGGCGGAGGGCTACGAGATCATCGCGCGGCGCTTCCTGGACGACTGCGTCGCCACCTGGCTCAACTATCCGAAAGTGCTGTCCATCCTTCCAAACGAGGGAAAGTCCCCGCTGCTCACCTTTTCCGTGACGTTCTCCCACCCCGTCACCGGCGTGGACGCCTCGGACTTTGAGGTCTTTCTCGGGCCGAACAAGGCCATGTCCATCGTCGGCGTCGCGGGTTCCGGCGACTCCTATGTGGTCACGGCGGACGCCGACGGCGCCTCCGGCGACGTGCTCATCCGCGTGGTGGACGACGGCAGCATCGTCCGCGGGGACAACGGCGTCCAGCTCGGCGGCCCCGGCGTCGGCAACGGCCTCTTCGAGTTCAACGGCACCTATGAATACGCGGACATCGTGCGCCCGGGCGACGACAATTTCGCGGAGGCCCTGAACTACCTGTACCTGAACTCCCGCGCCTACGAGGACCTGCTCCAGGGCTTCTCCTTCAACCCCGTGCGCTTCGACGCCAACGGAAACTTCTTCCTTGAGGGAAGCATTGAGGACCCGATCGTCATCCCCGGCAACAACATGCTCGACGTCTTCGAGTTCACCCTCATCGAGTACTGCGGGGCCAACCCGGGCATCAACTACGGCGCCCAGGGCGGCATCGTGGCCGCGGACATCGCGGCCGCCTGGCAGAACAACATCACCGAGATGCAGACCGTCCTCGGCGGGGACGGCGGACTCGCGGACCTGATTCTGCCCGGCCTGGACACCATCATGGCGGGGTATATGACCCTGGGCGACCCCAACTCCCTCACCCTGCCCACCGTGCTCGTTCCCCTGCTCGCCGAGCTGAAGGACCAGGGCTTTCCGGTGGAAATCGGCTCGCTTGACCCGACCAAGTTCGTCATGTTCCCCGCCCTCCTCGCGAAGACGGCGGACGCGGACAAGGACGGCTGGACGAACGAGCAGGAGTACGCCTACTTCGCCTGCGAGGGCGCCGGCGCCTACGCCGCCGCCGCCTGCAACGCCGCCGTCCAGCCGAAAACCGGCGCGGGAACCTACGAGCGCGACGACCCCGCGCGCATCGCCATGCTGAGCACGGGCGCGCAGAGCCCCGCGTGGGACTCCACCTACCAGTGGTACCTCAACGGCGCGCCCCTGTCCGACAACGGCAACATCAGCGGCAGCGCCACCCGCTGCCTGAACATCCTGGCCATGACGCCGGAACTGACCGGAAACTACACCTGCGCCTATCAGGCGCCGGGTTCCCCGAACCCCAAACTCCGGGTGCCCGTCACCTACGGCCCGGTGTATGTGAAGGGCGTCGAGGCGCTGCCCGCCGCAGGCGGCCTCGGGCTGGGCGCGCTGGCCCTGGCCACCGCGCTCGGCGGGCTGGCCGCCCTGCGCCGCAGAAAGTAACCGCCGCCACAGGATCCCTTTCCGGGCCGCCGGTCTTCAGGCCGGCGGCCCGGCCTGCATTCCGGGGGCCGCCAGAAAACGGTCCTCCGGACGCTGTGGTACCATGGGGGCGGCGGCGTCCCCCCCGCGCCGCCGCAGGAAGCAAGGGCGGGAACCCGGTGTTAATGCCAAAGACGGAACACGAAAACAGGACGGGGCTGAAAAACCGCCCCCTGCACGACGTGGAGGAGCCCCCCTCCTACCGTGTCCTGCTGTTAAACGACGACTACACCACCATGGATTTCGTGGTCGGCATACTTGAAGAGGTCTTCCACAAGCCGCGCGGCGAGGCCATGCGCGTCATGCTCGCGGTGCACCGGCATGGCCGGGGCCTCGCCGGTGTTTACACCAGGGAGGTGGCGGAGACGAAGTGCGAAACGGTGAAAAGGCGCGCGCGCGCGGCGGGGTTCCCGCTGCGGTGCGCCATGGAGCGGGAGTAGGCGGAGAAACGGCGCAAGCCGGGAAAGACACAGAACCATGCTAAGCCGAGAGCTTGAAAAGGTGCTGGGACGGGCGCTGCACGAGGCCCGGTCCCGGCGCCATGAGTATCTCAGCGTGGAGCATGTGCTCCACGCCCTCACCCACGACCCCCACGGGAGGGAGATCATCACCGCCTGCGGCGGCGACGTGGCGGCCCTGCGCCGCGCCCTGGAGCAGTTTCTGGAGCGCCACATTGAGCGGGTGCCCGAGGGAAAACCGGTCACCCTCCAGCAGACCACGGCGCTGGAGCGCCTGCTCCAGCGCGCCTTCCTCCAGGTGCAGTTCTCCGGCAAGGAGTCCGTGGACGCCGGGGACATTCTGGCCGCCATTCTGGATGAGGACGAGCTGCACGCGGCGGTCTTCCTGCGACGGCAGGGGGTCACCCGCCTTGACGTGCTTGATTACGTCTCCCACGGCGTCTCCAAGACCGGCAGGGACGCCGGGGGCGAATCCGCCGAGGACGGGGAATGGTATGACGAGGAGGACGGGGACGGCGAGGAGGGAGAAAACGCCGGCGGGGAAAGGGAGCGCCCCGCCCCCGGCGCCCTGGAAAGTTTCACGGTCTCCCTCAGCAAACGGGCCGCCGAGGGCGCCCTCGACCCCCTGATCGGCCGCGACCGGGAAATCCGGCGCGCCCTGCGCGTCCTGTGCCGCAGGCGCAAGAACAACCCCGTCTTCGTGGGCGAGCCCGGCACCGGCAAGACCGCCCTCGCCGAGGGGCTGGCGCTGCGCCTCCACGAGGCCGCCGCCGGCACGGGCCGCGTGCATGTGCCCGACGACCTGAAGCAGGCCGAAATCCTCTCGCTGGACGTCGCGGGCATGCTCGCGGGCACCAAGTTCCGCGGCGACTTCGAGCAGCGCGTGAAGGGTGTCGTGCGCGAGGCCGTCCAGCGGGGAAACGTGATCCTGTTCATAGACGAGATTCACAGCATCGTGGGCGCCGGCTCCACCTCGGAGTCCACCATGGACGCGTCGGCCATCCTCAAGCCCGCCCTCGCCTCGGGCGAGCTGCGCTGCATCGGCGCGACAACCCACGGGGACTTCAAGAACCATTTTGAAAAGGACCACGCCCTGGCCCGCCGCTTCCAGAAGATCGAGGTGGACGAGCCGGATGTGGACGACACCCTGCGCATCCTCCGCGGCCTGCGCGGCCGCTACGAGGCCCACCACGGCGTGCGCTACACCAACGACGCCCTGCGCGCCGCCGCCGAGCTGGCCGCCCGACACATCAACGACCGCTTCCTCCCCGACAAGGCCATTGACCTCCTCGACGAGGCGGGCGCGGGCGCGCGCACCGACGGCCCGGCCCGCAGGAAGACCATCCGGCCCCGCGACATCGAGCAGGTGGTCTCGGAGATTGCCCAAATCCCCGCACGCAACCTGAGCGGGTCGGACAGGGACCGCCTGGGCGTCCTCGAAAAGGACCTGCTCACCGCCGTCTACGGGCAGGACGAGGCCGTCACCGAGGTCGTGCGCGCCATCAAGCGCGCCCGCGCCGGCCTGGGCCGGCCCAACAAGCCCATCGGCGCCTTTCTCTTCGCCGGCCCCACCGGCGTCGGCAAGACGGAAGTCGCCCGGCGCCTCGCCGAGACCCTCGGAAACCACTTCGCCTGCTACGACATGAGCGAGTACATGGAGAAACACGCCGTGTCGCGCCTCATCGGCGCGCCGCCGGGCTATGTCGGCTTCGAGCAGGGCGGCCTGCTGGTGGACGAAATCCGCAGGAACCCCTACACCGTCCTGCTGCTGGACGAGATTGAAAAGGCCCACCCCGACCTCTTCAACATCCTCCTCCAGGTCATGGACAGCGCCACCCTCACGGACAACGCGGGCCGCAGGGCCGACTTCCGCAACGTGGTCCTCATCATGACCTCCAATGCGGGGGCGCGGGAAATGGCCGCCCCCTCCATCGGTTTCCAGTCCGACGGGGAGGATGCCGCCCCCAAGAGCCGCAAGGCCATCGAGAAGGCCTTCTCCCCCGAGTTCCGCAACCGCCTGGACGGCATCATCATCTTCCACTCCCTCACCATGGAGGTGGTCGGGCGGATCGTGGACAAGTTCATCCGCCAGCTCAACCGCCAGCTTGCGGAACGCCGCGTCACCCTCTCGCTGTCGGACGAGGCGCGGGCCTGGCTCGCCGAAACCGGCTATGACCCCAAGTTCGGCGCGCGGCCCCTCGCGCGGAAGATCGAGCAGGAAATCGAGCCCCTCCTCGCCGAGGAGATTCTGTTTGGACGGCTGACCGGCGGCGGCCAGGTCGAAGTCCGGATCCAGGACGGAAAGCCCGCCTTCACCATCACGCCGCCGCCCCCCGAGGGGCGCCGGAAAAAGTCCGCAGTGAAGGCCTGACACCGTGAAGACCCGGCGCCATCACACTGCGGGCGGGGTCGTCGTGGACGACCGGGGGCGCCTGCTCGCGCTGGAGCGGCATGTGCCGCGCGACGGGGGCATCGTGCATGAGATCCGGCTGCCCAAGGGGCACCTGGACCCCGGCGAGACACCGGAGCAGGCCGCTGTCCGCGAGGTGCGCGAGGAGTCGGGCTACCAGGGGCTGGAGATCGCCGCCGACCTCGGCGAGGCCGAAAGCGAGTACACCTTCCGCGGCAAACGGCACCGCCGGACCGAGCGCTACTTCCTCATGCGCCTCACCGACCCCCGGCGCGGCGCCCCCCAGCCCGTCGGCGAGGAGGAGGCCCTGTTCTCGCCGCTCTGGCTCGATCCGCGGGAGGCCGCGGAGCGGCTCACCTATCCCAGCGAGCAGGAATTCGCCCGCCGCGCCCTCCTCAAGACGGCCGAATGGGAACGTCAGCGCGCCGACTGAAGAAAGCGCACCGCGTCCCCCGGATAATCGGTGAACAGGCCGTCCACCCCCCGCTCCACCAGAAAGGCCCGAAGCTCCTCGTCAAAGGAGGCGAAACCCTTGTCCAGGGCGTCGCGGCGCAGGGTGTAGGGGTGGACCAGCAGCTTCGCGTCGTGCGCGCGCTTCACCAGCTCCGGGTCCGCCAGCACGCGCCCCTTGTCCGGCCCGATGCCCTCGGCATACTGCGCGATCTTGGCAAGGCTCTCCGCCGTCACCAGGGCGTCCTGGATTTTGCTGTCCGATATGAGGTGGATCTGGGGCAGTTCGGAACCGAGCTCCTGGCGCATCCGCTTGAGCGGGCCGGGGTCGAAACACTGCACGAAAATGCGGGCGTTCTTGCCCGCATAGCCGTACTTCTTGCAGATTTCCAGGAAAGCCTCCTCCATGGGCAGCCCCGCGCCCCGGTGGAACGCCGGGTTCTTCAGTTCGGGGTAGATGCCCGCCTCGCGGCCCGTGGTCTTGTTCAGCCCCTGCACCAGCTCGATGGCCTCCTCAAACGTCGGAATGCGGAAGTCCGCCGCCCCCTTGGGAAACCGGTTCGGCAGCCGCTCCACGGCGCGCAGGGTCCGGATTTCCGCCAGCGTGAAATCCGCCGCATACCACCGGCCATCCTCCCGCTTGCGGTCCGGGAACACCTCGGCGACGTTGGTGGTGTCCTCCAGATGGATGTCATGGCGGCAGATGAAGGCCCCGTCCTTCGTGCGCACCAGGTCCTGCTCGATATAGTCGGCCCCCAGAACATGCGCCGCCGCGTAGGCCTCCAGCGTGTGCTCCGGCAGCAGCCCGCTGGCCCCCCGGTGGGCGATGATCACCGGGTCCGCCGCCGCACACCAGCAGAACGCCGCCGCACACCACGCCGCCGCAAGAAAGATTTTGCGCATGGAGAAACTCCTTCCGTTCCCCGCATTATGGCAAAGCGCCGCCGCCCCCCTCCACCCCGCCGCCCCTCCCCACAGCCCTGGGGTCCGCACGGCGCGCAGCGCCTTGGAGTGCGGTAGCTTGCTGCCGCCTTTCTTCGCGTGGGCTTGCCCGCGCGGGGGCACACGAAGAACGACCGTGTCTGCGCGTTTCCCCAAGGCCGGCGCGGTCCCCCGCCGAAATTTCGGCTGCCCCGTTAGGGCATGATGGTTCTGCGCGGGTAACCCAGGACAGGCCTGGCCCTTCGGGCGGCGGCCTGGCCTGGGCTATATGCGGAAACGCTTTCAGCGTTGAAGAGGTCGGACAACGGACAATGGCCGGACTCCATCCAGAAAGCGCCCGCGGATCTTAGTGCGATTGCCCTGGGAAAAAAGACTGGACAACGCGGCCGGTTTTCGGTAGAATATATTGTTGACAGGATAGGAATGGCGTGTTTCCGGGAGCGGCGGCGCGTTTGCCGCAGCCACCGGGGATGCGGCCGGGTCCCCCCGCTTGCCGGGGTTGATGAGGGACAGACGATGAACATGCGACTTTGGGTGCTCTTTTTCGGGGTGTTGCTGGCCCTTTCCTTCACCGCGTCGGCGGTGCCGCCCTCCTATGAGGGGCAGTTCGGCAACCCCGAAGAGCCCGCGCTGCGTCCGGTGAAATGGGCCTGGCTGGGCGTGACCTCTTTCTTCACGAACGTTCACGCGGGGCTGAAGAAGGGCGTCTACCAGGATCCGGCGGCCATGACCTGCGAGGGCGCGAAAGGCGCCGCCGTGGGCGGGGGCTCTTTCGTGAAGCATGTGGCCACGGGGCTCACCTACGCCCCCGTGCCCCGCAGGGGGAAATCCTCCATGACCTACGAGCAGGCGGCCATGATGGTGATCGAGCGGGAGACGGCGAAGGCCTGCCCGGAGGAGGCGCCCTGCTGCGCCGAGGAGAAGGCGTGCGAGGAGGCGCCCGCGCCCAAACCCGCGCCCAGCACCGTGCTGCCGACCACGGACCCCAAGGCGGAGACGCCGGCCGTGCGCATCGAGGAAAACCCGGTCCAGAAGGCCCAGCGCCGCTATGCGCCGCTGGAGACCAGTTATCGCGGCAAACAGCGCGCCCAGGGAAAGGGCAACCTGCTCAAGCTGGCTAAGTGAGCCGCCCCCGAAGCTGAGGATTCTTCCCGCCCCCGGAACCCGGGGGCGGTTCTTTCATGGGGGGTTAGAAAAGGGCGGCATTGCCCCCGGGACGCCCGTCCATGATGCGGCGGATCTCGCCGACCAGGTCGTTGACCGTGACCGGCTTGATCATGACGCTGGAAATGCCCGCCGCGGCCAGGTCGTCCTGGTTCACCATGTCGCTGTAGCCGGTGAAGAGCAGCACGGGGAGGTCGGGCCGCCGGCTGGTGATCCGGACGGCGAGGTCCGAACCGGACATGCCCGGCATGACCTGGTCGGTGATGACCAGGTCGAAGCGGTCGGGGCCGCGCTCAAAGGCCCGAAGGGCCTCCCCGGCATCCTTGCACAGGGTGACGGTGAACCCCAGCCGGGGAAGCGCCAGGTCGGCGAAACGCAGCACCGCCTCGTCGTCGTCCACGAAGAGAATGCGCTCGCCGCCGCCCCGGAAGACCGCCGGGGGCGCCTGCTCCTCCACCAGCACGCCGCCGACGCGCGGTAGCCACACCTGGAAGGACGATCCGGCGCCGATGCGGCTCTCCGCGCGGATCGCGCCGCCGTGGCCGGTCACGATGCCGTGGGCCACCGCCAGCCCCATGCCGGTGCCCTCGCCGGGCCGCTTGGTGGTGAAGAAGGGGTCGAACACGCGCTCAAGAACGGCGTCGGACATGCCGTGCCCCGTGTCGCTGACCGTGAGCAGGACATACGGCCCCACATGCAGGCGCGGGTGCGCCGCCGCCGTGCCCGCGTCCACCTCCACATCCTCCACGCGCAGCTCCAGCCGCCCGCCCGAAGCGCGCATGGCCTGGGCGGCGTTGGTGCAGAGGTTCATGATGACCTGGTGCATCTGGGCGGCGTTGGCCATGACCGCCCCCGAGTGCGCGTCCACGGTGTCCATGATGTCAATCGTCGAGGGCAGGGAGGCCCGGAGCAGTTTGAGCGCCTCGCGCGCGACGATGTGCAGGTAGAGGGCGTCCCGCTCCTCGCCGCCCCGGCGGCTGAAGGCCAGAATCTGCCGCACCAGGTCCTTGGCGCGGTGGGCCGCCTGCAGCGCCTCGCGCAGGTCCTCGTGGGTGCGGGAGTCCGGGGCGATGTCGCGCAGCGCGAGGTCCGTCAGCCCGATGATGCCCGCCAGGATGTTGTTGAAATCGTGGGCGATCCCCCCGGCGAGCACGCCCAGGCTTTCCAGGCGCTGCGAGTGGCGGAACTGGTTCTCCAGGCGCCGCTGCTCCTCCTGCGTCTGCACCCGCGCCGTGATGTCCTTCATGGTGCCCAGCATGCGCAGCGCGCGCCCGTCCTCCCCGGGCAGGGCCACCCCCGCATCCTCGATGTGCCGGGTCTCGCCCGACTTGTGCAGGATGCGGTACTCCATCTGGTACTTTCCCACCCCCCGCAGCGCCTCGCGGAAGCGCGCCAGCACCAGCGGCCGGTCGTCCGGGTGGATGCGCTGCCGCCAGCGGCGCCAGCCGAACCCGGCAAGCTCCGCCGCCGAGTACCCCGTCACCTGCGTGAACGCGCCGCCCCAGGTGATGTCCCCCGTGCGGACGTTGCAGTCGTAGATGAGCTGGCCCGTCTGGTCCGCCAGAAAGCCGTAGCCCTGCTCCGCCGGCGCCGCGCCGCCCGTCCTTCCCACGGCGAGCACGGCGCTGCCCTCCGCCGTGTCCACGATCCCCGCGGTCACGAAAAGGGGGAGACGGCTCCCGTCGCGGCGCGTCAGCACCGTCTCAAAGGAGAGCTGCCGGTGGAGCACGATGCTCTCGATGCGCCCCTGGAGGTTCTGCATGCGGTCGGGCACGGAGAGGTTGCGCAGGGTGAGCCGGGCGGCCTCCTCGCGGGAGTAGCCCAGCCAGCGGCAGGCCGTCTCGTTGATCTCCAGCACCCGCCCCCCCTCGTTGTTCCCCGTCACCTCGAACAGGAGCACCGCGTTGTCGCACGCGTCGAACAGCAGCCGGTAGCGCAGGTCGGTCTCGTAGAGGGCGCGCGACCGGTCCTCGGCCACGTCGGCCAGCCGGCGGTTCACCTCGCGCAGCCCGGCCTCGGCCCGCTTGATGCGCAGCATCACCCGGACCTTCGCCAGCATCTCCATGGGCTCCGCCTCGCGCGGCAGGAAGTCGTCGGCCCCCGCCTCCAGCCCGAGCACCCGCGTCCGCGCGTCCGTGTCCCGGTCCGTCACCAGCAGGATGGGAAAGGCGTCCGTGCCGGGGTCCGCCTTGAGCTGCCGGCACAGTTCGATGCCCGACAGGCTGGGCGGGTCCGCGCCGATGATCGCGCAGTCCGTGTCCCCCTCCCGCGCCGCGGCGCGGGCGGCCTCCGGCGTGTCCACCCCGCGCACGATGCAGCCGGGAAAGCCCCGGCGCAGCATCCGGGTGAGGCGCTCCGCCGCCGCCGCGTCGTTGATGACCAGCAGCAGCGCCGGGCGCAGCTTGTCTTTCTTCGGGGAAACCATGGCGCGGCCATTATACCCGCCCCGCCCGCGGGGGCGCATCGGGTATAATCGCGGGCGGCGGAGCGGAGGAGGAGAACGCATGGTGGAACCCGAGAAACACGCGCCGGACACGGCGGCCCCGCGGGGCCGGTCGGCGCTGCTGTGGGCGGGGCTGTTCGCGCTGGCCCTGGCCCTGCGGGTGTTCCGCCTGGACGAGCAGTCCCTTTTCTGGGACGACTACAACGGGCTGGTCGGGCTGGCGGAGCCCGGCTTCGTGGACAGCATCCGCGCCGCCCGGGAGGTGAACCCCGAGGGCACGCCCCTTTACCATGTCGTCCAGTACCTGTTCCGCGGCCTCATCGGCGACTCCCCCCTGGCCATGCGCGGCCTCTCTGTCGCCCTGGGACTGGCCACCCTGCCGTTTGTCCGCGGGGCGGCCGCCGCGGCCTTCGGTTCCGGAGCGGGATGGGTGGCCGCCTTCCTCTTCGCCGTGTCGCCCCAGAACATCTTCCATGACCAGTCCATCCGCAACTACCCCCTCGCCGTCCTGCTTGCCGCCGCCGCCGTCTGGGCGCTGGTCCGGGCGGAGCGCGGCGGCGGGCGCCGCTTTCTCGCGCTGAACCTGCTGCTGAACACCGCGCTGGTGTGGACCCAGCTCGTGGGCGTGTTTGCCGTGGCCGCCCAGGGCGCGGCCCTGTTCCTCATCGCGCCGCGCCGGGTGCGGCGGTGGGGCGGCTGGGCCGTGGGCCAGGGCCTGCTGCTGGCCCCCGTCGCCCTGTGGCTTCTGACCATGCCGCACGTCCCGGAGCGGGGATACTGGCATTTCCACGCGCCGGACCTCTGGCGGGTGGTGGCGGACATCTGCGCCATGGACTGCCTGGCCAACTCCACGGAAATGGGGCTGACCGGCCCGAACTGGAGGGTGGCCGTCGGCCCCTTCGCTTCCGACGGCCCCGCGGCCACCGCGGCGGCGGTCTGGGCCCAGGTGCTTCTCGGCGCGGGATGCCTGCTCTGGGCGGCCCTGCGGGCCGCGCCGCACCTCACCGGGCGCGCCGGCGGCGGGGCAACCCCCCTGAACGGCCGCGGGAACGCCCTCGTGATACTGCTCTGCGGCGCCGTGCTGCCCGCCGTCCTGCTCACGCTGGTTTCGTACCTGTGGCGGCCCATGTATTACCCCCGCTACCTCCTGTACAGCACCCCCTGCCTGTACGCCCTGATCGGCGGCGCCTGGGCCGCCCTGCCCCGGCGCGCGCCCCGCGCGGCCTTTCTGGCCGCGCTGGCGCTCCTCTACGCAAACCAGCTCTGCCTGCTCCTTCCCGCCACCGCGCGCACCCCCTGGCAGGAGGCGGGAAAACGCGTCCTTCAGGAGGCGCGCCCCGACGACCTGGTGCTGGTCGGCGGCTATGGACACGCCCAGAAGAACCTCGGGCTGCTCACCGTCAACATGCCCCCCAACGGCCTGACCATCTCCACAGCCCACACCGTGGACGCCGCCGTCCTCAAGGCGGCGGCGGCCCTGTGCCCGGACGCCCCGGAGACGGCCGCACGCGTTCCGGAGGGCGGCGCCGTCCACTATGTCACCTGCCTGGAATGGAACCGCGCCCGTCTCGACGGGCTGCGGGAGGGGCTCGGGCTGTTCGGGCTGGAAGTCCGCAAGTCCATCCTGTCCGGCGGGGAGTTCATCGCCCTATTCCGGATCACGCGCCCCGCCCAGGGCGCGCCGCGGCCCTTCCGGGAGGCCTGCGCGGACTACTGGGACGGCCTGCCGGACCCCGCGCACACCGTCTCGGGGGAGAATCTGGAAACGCTGCTGGAGCGAGCCAACAGCGGCATGGACACGGCACAGGCCCTTCGCCTGATGCGTCTGGTGCAGGATGACGGGGAACTGCCGGAGACGTGGGAGGAGCAGACGACCATGTTCGCCTATTTCCTGGCACAGGAAGGCGCCTATGAGCTCAGCCGCCACTTCCTGGAAGCCCTCATCGCCGAAACCGGCCACCCCGCCCCGGACCTGTTGCGGTCCGCCCACGACGCCCTCCGGGCCTTCCGGGAGGGGCGGCGGGACGATGCCGCGCGGCACCGGCGGGAGCTGGAGGAGCTGGCCAGAACGAAACACTGGGACTTGTGGGAGGCCCGCATCGTGGCCTGCCTGACGGGGGCCATCCTCATGGGCATGCTCGGCGACACGGACGCCGCGGCGCGGGCGCTTGCGGAGGCCGGGGAAAACGGCGCGCGGGCGCTTCCCGTGTATGCTGTCATCGAACCCCTGGCGCACGGCCGGACAGACGAGGCCCTCGCGGAAATGACGCGCTTCCGCGCCACCGTGCCGGGGTCGCGGGACGTCTTCTTCCGTCTGCTCGGGCTGGGGCCGTGGAACGCCCCGGGCGCGGCGGCGGCCCTCTGCGGGGAGCCGTCAGCCCCCTAAAACCCCAGCGCGCGCGCGAGGTGGCTGATGCCGGGGATGTTCCAACCGAACACCACCGACGCGACGGCGAGCATGATGACGATGACGACCAGCGCCACCACCGCCGCACCTTTCTCCCGCACCTTGGTCCAGTTGGCCATGAGACGTGTCCTCCTGTCGTTGGGACTCCCGACACTCTACCGCCGCGCGGGGGCGGATTGCATCCCGCCCCGCGGGGATTCCCGCAGATACGCCGGCGGGCGCGCCAGGGAACCCGCGTCCAGCGCGCGCAACTGGCGGTCGCGCGACGTCGTCAGCACCACCCCGCTCCCGTTCGGCGCGGCCACCGTCGCCACGCCCACCGCCGCGCCCCACGCCCGCCCGTCCCGCCACAGCCGACGGCCGGAGGAGTCCACGCACACCACCCCGCCGTCGGAAAGCCCCGCCACCACGCCCAGCCGGTTGGGCAGCGCCGCCGCCGACACCACCCCGTCCAGGTCCACGGACCAGGCGCGTCCCCGCGCGCCGGGGTCCAGCCCGGTGATCCCGCCGATGTCCGCCGTGACCCACACCGTCACGCCGGGGCGCTGCGGG
>JAPXRP010000075.1:0-19166 GCA_033813475.1 Candidatus Hydrogenedentota bacterium | reverse complement strand
GCGGGGGGCCTGGGTGGCGGGCGCGGCGGCGGCGGCAGCGGCGGCGCGGGCGGCGGCGGCGGCGGGTGCTGCTATGCCACCTGGCACAGTACATGCACCGGACTCAACAACGGTCAGGGTGGCGGGGGCGCCGCGGGGGCTCTCGGCGGCATCGGGGGCAACGGCGGCAAGGGGGGAGATTCCGGAACCGGCGGGATCGGCGGCAAGGGGGGAGACGGGGGCGGCGCCTTGGTGCTTGCGGCGAAAGGACTGCTCCGCTATGGCGGATCGGCGAACATTTCCTCCGCCGCGCCTTTCACCGGAACAGCCGGAGCAGGCGCAGTGGCGGGGGGGGGCGGGTTCTGCCGGAAATGACGGCGGCACGTCCCCCGGCGGACCCGGGGGAGGCCTGGGCACATTCAAGCACAGCTCCCTCGGATGCGGCACGGCCCTGACCATTGTCGGCGGCACGGGCGGCGCCGGGGGCGCGGGCGGCAGGGGCGGCGACGGCGGGCAGGGCGGGCCGAGCGGCGCCTCGGGGACAGGCGGCACGGGCGGCCTGGGAACGCCGGGCATGGTGAAACTGCACGCCTCGGTGGTCCTTCCCGGCGCGGGCCAGGTGGTCTGCGACAACCACACCGCCGCTGCGGACGACGCCCTGCGCGGCCGGGTGACGCTGATTTCCAACATGCACACCGTGGTGCCGCCCGCCCTGAGCGACGACGCGGCGGTGGGGTTCACGACCAACGACCTGCTGCTCAAGGCCCCCGCCCCCTATGCGGCGGCGCTGAGCACCCCGGTCATCCCCGATCTGGCGGGCGGCCCCGCGACGGGCGGAATCTGCCTGCCCGCGTTCTGGAACCAGGCCGATGTGACCCCTTCGGGCACGGCCCCCCTGGAGCTGTTCCGGCTGGACGGCGCCGCGTCGCCCTTTGCCGGGTTCGACCAGGTCTTCCTGGTCAACAACGGCATGGGCGACGTGGAGGGCGTGTCTCTGTCCGTGACCGGCTACCCGGCCCTTCTGGTCGGGACCGTTCCCAACGGCGCGGTCTGGACCACCACGGTCGCCTCGGGCACCCCCGTTGCCTTCGGCGTCGCCTTGGAGGTGGTCCTCCAGGAACCGGACATGCAGGTGTACACCGGCGGGGCCTTCACGCTGAACGCCCTCGTCACCGGCGGGGTCGGCGCGAAGACCTGCCGCTGGCTGCTCGACGGCGCCGAGGTGCAGCAGGGGGCGTCCACGGCCTATGCGGTGTCCCCGGCGGCCCTGTCCGATGCGGGGGCGTACACCGTCGAGGTGACCGACGACCTCAGCCAGACGGCGGCCAGCGACCCCGTCCAGGTCGCCGTGGCGGACTCCGTGACCGTTTCCCAGCCCCCGGCGGCGGCCACCGCCTTCGCGGGGGCGCAGCATGTGTTCACTGTGGCGGCGTCCGGCGGCCACGGCGCCCTGCATTACCGCTGGCGCAGGGACGGTGCGGACCTGGGCGCGCCCGACCTGCCTTTCCTCACCATCAACCCGGTGCTGGAGTCCTCCGCCGGGCTGTACGACGTGGTGGTCACGGACGCCCTGGGCGTCGCGCCGGAAGGCGAGGTCACTGTGCCCGCCGGGGGTGCGGCGCTGACGGTGCTGAATCCCCTTACCGTGACGGGGCCCTCCAGCATCACCCGGTACGCGGATGCCGCGCAGGCGCCCTTCTCCGTGGATGCGACGGGCGGCGTGCCGCCCTACACCTACGAGTGGCGCTTTGGCGGCGCGGCGCTGCCCCCGGCGGGGCAGCCGGGCGGTCCGCTGCTGACCCTGGCCGCGCCGCTTGCCGGGAAGGCCGGCACCTACGACTGCGTCGTGCGCGACAGCAACGCGCCGCAGGGCCAGGTCACCTCGTCCACCGCCACCCTGTCCGTCTTCGACCACCTGTCCATTCTCGCGCATCCGCAGGGCGGCTCTTTTGTCCCCGGCGACACCGCGACGCTGATCGTGGCGGTGTCGGGCGGCATGCCCGCCTTGTCCTACGAGTGGCAGAAGGACGGCGCGCCCCTCCCCGCGGGCACCCAGCCCAACGGCCCGGTGCTGACACTCGCCAACCTCGCCCCGGGGGATGCGGGCGCGTATGGCGTGGTGGTGCGCGACCAGGGCGGCGAAAGCGTCTCGTCCAATGCGGCCGCAGTGGCGGTGACCACGGCCCAGCCGCTGCAAATCACCGCGGCGCCGGCGTCCGCCCAGGCGGCGGTCGGGCAGACCCACACCTTCACCGTGGAAACGGCGGGCGGCACGGGCGCGCTGTCCTACCAGTGGAAATTCGAGCCCCTGGACGGTGGCAAGGCCGTGCACAATGTGGGCGGAAACGCCGCCACGCTGGAGCTGTCCCCGGTGACCCTTGCCAGCGCGGGCGACTACTGGGTGGAGGTGAGCGACGACCTGACCACAGTGTCCTCCGGCCGCGCGACACTGGAGGTGACCCCGACCCCCCTGCCCGCGGGCGGCGCGGCGGCGGCGGGGCTGGCAGCCGCGCTGGCGTGCCTGGGGCTGGCGGCCCTGAGGCGAAAACACGCGTGATGCGCTGTCGGACCGGTCGGACCGGTCAGACGTGTCCGACCGGTCCGGCGGAGGCGCAACGGTTACGGTGCTGCTTTCCGCGCAACTGCCCTGCCAAGCACAAACTCCATCGCCCGGGTGGCGTCGGCGTGGTTGGTCTCGTGGCCGCCTTCGGGCTGCGCGATCAGCAGCACATCACGGCCGAGGGCCTTCAGCTTCTCCGCGAGGCGTATTGTGCTGCGCGGGGGCGTCACCTCGTCCTTCTCGCCCACGGTGAGGGCGACGGGCATTGTCAGGCGCTCCGCGTTCAACTCGGCGCTGCGCTTCCGGTATTCCTCCGGTTTCGCCGCCTTGTCGCCGCCGAACGAGGCGCTGATGGCGTCCTGAAACCCCTCATACTCCACATGGTTCGCCACCGGATTCATGGCGACCACGCCGTCCACAAGATCGGGATGCAGGACAGCGAAAGTGAGCGCGGAACTGGCCCCCATGGACCCGCCCGCCAGCACCACCCGCCCCGGGTGGTGCCGGTTCCGGTACTCCCCAATGATCTGCACCATGTCCGCCTCGGCGGCCGGACCCATCCAGGAGGTCTTGGCCCGATAGTCGGGCGAGAGCACCGCCATGCCGTGCCGGTCCGCTGCGTCGCGCACGGCGCGGCACTCGTCGCGCGGGTTCTCGATGAACTGCCACCGGTCCGACCCGTGGCCGTGCAGCGCGATGATCACCCCGAGCCCCTCCGGCCCCTCCGCCCCCGGCGGCAGCCGGAGGACGCAGCGCTGCTCGCTCCCGTCACAGGCGGCGGTGAACACAACGTCCGCAGGCGGCGCGGAGAGCAGGAGCAGGGCCGGGAGGGCCAGGAAGAGGGCCTTCACGTCCGCGCTTCGATGCGGGCGGCGATCACGCGCCGCAGTTCGGCGTGCACCGCCTCCGGGGTGATGCGCTTGAGGCACTGGTTGTCCGCGCAGAAGGAGAAGCGGAAGTTGGAGACGTTGAAGCAGGGGCTGCACGCGAGCTGCTCATGGAAGATGATGTTGCGGGGGCTGAGCGGGGCGTACAGCAGCGGGGTCTCGGGTCCGAAGAAGACCAGGATGTCCATGTCCGTCATGGCGGCGAAGTGCGCCGGGCCGCTGTCGCTGCCGACGATCACATCGCACAGGGCCAGCAGGGTGAGCAGCTCGCGGAAGTGGAGCTTTCCCGCCAGATTCACCACCCGTTCCGGGTCCAGCGCCGCGCAGAAGGCTTCGGCGGCCTCCGCCTCGCCGGGCAGCCCGGCCACGAGAATCTGCACGTTGGGAAACTCGGCCAGCGTGCGCGCCGCCACCTCCCGGTAGTTCTCCGCGGGCCACTGGCGCACCGGAAGCTCGTCGTGAAACTTTGGGTTGAGCACCACCCGCACAGGCGGCGCGGACAGGGACCGGGCGAACGGCGTGTCAAGGAGGCCCCGGACACGGGCCTCCTCCGCCGGGTCGGGGACATAGCGGGGCACCCGGTACTCCCGGACATACGCGGGCACGGCGGCCTTGAGCATGGGCAGCTGGTCCGGGTCGGTGAACACGGCCTCCGCGAGGATGGCGTAGCCCTCCGCCGCCGAAAGATAGGGGTTGTGCAGCACGCGGTGGGTGAGCAGGTCGCCCCGGAACGTGCCCTCGCTCGCGTGGCGGTGGAGGCCCACCCGCACCGGCGCGCTTGTCAGAAAGGCCAGAATCGCCGTGATCCGGGCGAAAAACTCCAAGTCCACCGTGGCGTCAATCCGCAGCCGCCGGCACGCGGCGACCATCCGGACCGTGTCGAGGACAAACGGAAAGAACCCTGTGTCCCGGATGGTGAGCACGTTTTCGCGGGGTACCAGGTCCAGAATGTCCACAATCTCCCGGTTTTTTGCGAACACGCAGACGAAGACATTCCCCCGGCCCAGGCGCTCCGCCGTGCTGGCGATGGCGGGGGCGGCGAGGAGGGTGGCGCCCTGTTCGGCCGGCTTGAGGAACATGACCCGCGCCACGGGGCGCCGGGAGCGGTCGGGAATGACCAGTCCGGCCATCTTGCGCAGGAGGGTCAGCACGGCGCACAGGGGGATGCCTATCCACCGGTCCACCACTCTGACAAGAATCATCGCCATGATGTCACGCCCCGCCGTTCTTCGCCTCGGGCGCCTCGAAAAGGATCAGCGCCCAGCGGCCGGTCATCTGCCGCACCTCGTACACCCGCGTGTCCATGTGCGGCGCCAGTTTCTCCAGCAGTCTGGTCTTCACGAGAACAAGCTGCGCGCGCCCCGTGTTCCGGCTCTCCTTCACCGCCTCCTGCGCGTCCTCCACCCGCAGCGCGCGTATCCGTTCCCCGGTGTGGAACTGCAGCCCGTACAGCGCGTCCTCCCCCAGCACGAGCAGGTCGCGTTCGGGGAATTCCGCCAGCGCCGGGGCCAGTTTCTCTGCAAGCTGCCGCATGTCGTGCGGGGACTCCACCCGCGCCGCGATCCCCTTGGCCGCCACCAGCGCCACCGCAACCGCCACGGCGGTCCGCAGCAGGGCGCGCCGGCCGAGGGCGCCGCTTTCCACCAGATGGTCCAGTCCCTTCCCCAGCGCCAGGGAGGCGGGCACAAACAGCGGCAGGAGATACAGGGCCAGCCGGGACGTGGACAGGGAGAAGACGGCCAGCGGCCCGAGAACGCCGGACACAATGAACAGCCACTCAGCCGCATGGGGCCAGCGGGCCACCCGCAGCCACTGTCCCGTGGGCCAGGGAATGCCCCGGCGGCGGAGCAGGACCAGCGCCGTCCATGGAAGGGCGCCAAACAGCAGCACGGGCCCGTACACGGTCAGGGGCTTGTAGAACTCGGGGTTCCGGTCAAACTCGCCATAGAGGTTCCGCCCGATGGTCTCGTGCAGAATCCAGTAGTCCCGCAGCTCGGGGTGCTGGACCATCTTCACGATGAACCAGGGGAGCCCCACGGCGGCGAACACGAGAGCCCCCGCCGGCAGGTGCCAGGCGGGGAATGCCTCCCCGCGCCGCCGCAGATGAACGTACGCAACGGCCACGGGGATGAGCCCCAGCAACGCCACGGGGCCCTTGGTCATGAAGCCCGCCCCGAGCGCCGCCCCCAGCGCCAGGGCGCTCCACAGGCGTTTTCCCCGCACGGAATACCAGAAGAACAGCGCGACCCCCGCCATCCAAAGGGCCAGATAGGTGTCGGTGGAGAGGGCGTTGGAGGCCCCCGCCGTGAAGGGTGACGCCGCGTACACCAGGGCGCACCACGCCCCCGCCCGCCGGTCCCAGACCAGCGTGCCCAGGCGGAACACGGCAAGCACGGTGAGCACGAAGGCGATGGACAGTCCGATGCGCGCCCCCCAGGCGTTTTCGCCCAGCAGGGCCATGCCCGCGGCGGTGATCATGTAGGTGACCGGCGGCTTGGTCCAGTGGGGCTTTCCGTTCAGGACAGGCTCCCACAGGGACCCCTCCGCCGCGCTCTGGCGGGCGCACTCCGCGTAGCGGCCCTCGGTGGACTCGTAGAGCCCCCGGCTGCCCTGGAAAAGGAGCGTGGACAGCCCCGCCAGCACCAGCACAAACAGCAGGGGCCGCCGGACAAAACACCGCTCCAGCCCCCCCGCCTGCTGCGGGGTGCCGGGCGCGGAATCAGGGTCCAGGGCTTCTGTCATGAATAAATCAACCTCGTTTTTTCTCCGGCCCGCCGCGTCCAGGAGTTCCGGACGCCCCCTTGCGCCCCTCTCCTGAACGGGGGCACCGGACGGGCAAGGGAAAACAATACAGTAAACGCGGGTTTCCGTCAAATCGCCCCCCTTCGCATTGCCCGGAACCGGCCGGGTCGGCTACACTGTCCCCCGACTTCGGGGATGGAGTCCCCCGCACAACCGCCTGACCCGGGCTGATGACTCCTGGTGGACAGGGGTCGGAACGTCTGTTGTCACGCGGAAGGATGCCTGAAGTCATGCATAAACTGATGTTGCTGGCCCTGGCGGGGGCCCTGGGAACCTTGGCGCGGTACGGGCTGGGCGGCCTCGTCCAGCGGCTTGGGGGGGAGGGGTTTCCCTGGGGTACCCTGGTGGTCAATCTCGCGGGGTGTCTTCTCGCCGGGCTGCTCTGGACGCTGTTTGAGGGGCGGTGGACCGTCTCCGGGGAGACCCGCACCGTGGTGCTGGTGGGGTTCATGGGGGCCTTCACCACCTTCTCCACCCTGATTCTGGAGACCGGGCACATGGTCCGCGCCGCGGAATGGGCCCACGCCGGACTCAACCTGACCCTGCACAACGGCCTGGGCTTTGCCGCCCTGTTCACGGGCATCTTCATCGGCCGAATGTTCTAAAGGAGGCGGAACCATGAAACTTCCCCCGGAAGCCTGCCTGCTGCGCGTGTTCATCGGCGAGAGTGACAAGAAGGACGGCGTGCCCCTCTACGAGGTGATCGTCCGGGACGCCCGCGCCCGGGGCCTGGCCGGGGCGACGGTCACCCGGGGCTTCCTCGGCTTCGGGGCCAGCAGCCGCATCCACACCGCCAAGGTGCTGCGCCTGTCGGAGGACCTGCCCGTCGTGGTGGAGATCGTGGACGCCGAGGAGAAGATTCAGGCCTTCCTGCCCGAACTCGACGCCCTGGTCGGCGACGGGCTGGTGACCATGGAAAAGGTCCGCGTCATCACCTACCGCCACAACGGCGGCACCATGTAGCGCCGGCGTTCCGCCGGCCTTGGATCGGCAGGCGTTTTCCTAGAACCGCCCGCAGAGGAAGGTTTCGAGCATCCAGCCGTTGAAGTCGTCCTGCTGGTCGTGGAAGAAGAGGTAGCCGCCGAGGGCGTTGAAGGTGAAAGTGTCCGACAGGGGGATTTCCACGCCCGCGCGCGGGCTGGCCCAGAACAGGTGGAAGATGTCCTTCTGGCGGATGCGGAAGGCGTCGCCCGTGAGGGGCGTCCACATGCGCACCTCGGCCTCCGACAACTGCCGGGAATACCCCGCGTTCATCTCCGTGACGGGTTTCGTCCCCTTCAGCGCGCCCAGGATTCCCTTTTCCGTCTTTTCCGGGCGGCCCCAGGGCCACCACCGAATGGACGCCCCGGCGTTGATGGACTGGCGGGTGAAGTACACCTTGGAGGAGACGGGAAACAGGGGGGGCAGGCCGTAGGTGTCGCGGTTGCGGATGGTGCCCTGGCCGCCGCCCGCGTAGACGGTCCACGCGAGGGACTCGTTAATGTCACGCCCCACGCCGAGCGTCAGGTCCCAGATCATCCAGTCGTCGCGCCAGTCCTGGAACGTGGTCACGCGGCGCCAGCGCGGGAACAGCAGGCTGAACAGGCCGTTGATCTGCCGGTCAATCCGGCTTTCGGAGGTCTTCAGCTTGTTGTGGTAGTTGGACGTGGTGACGAACCAGAACCAGTCGCTGGGTTCTTCCTCGTCCCCATCGCCCTCCTCCGGCCCGGCGGCGGGGGGCGTTTCGGCCGCCGCTGCGGCCGCCTCCACCGCAGGGACGGCGGGGGCCGCCTCCTCCGGGGCTTCGGTGTCGGCGGCGCGCGCGGCCATACAGGCCGCCAGCGTGAGGCACAGCAGGAACACGCGGGTCATGCCGGTTCTCCCGTTGTTGTCCGCGCCGCCGTGCGCGCGGGGTTCAGCCGAGGGGCAGGGCGGTGTCGGCGAAGTTGTCCATGGCGCGCGCGGCGCGCATGTCCTTCAGCGCGTCGAAGGCTTTGTCAAACGCGACCGTCACCTGCTCTTTGACGCAGTAGCGCCGCCAGGTCACCGTGCGGTCTTCCTGCTCCTTCGCGCCGACCACCCAGACGTTCGGAATCTTGCGGGTGACGGCGTTGCGGATCTTCTTGTTGAAGCTCTCCTCCGAGTCGTCCGTCTCGACGCGGAAGAAGTCGCCGCAGAGGCGCTCCTGAAGCTCGGCGGCGTAGGGCGCGAAGTCGGCGCTCACGGGCACGAGGCGGACCTGGACCGGGGCCATCCAGGTGGGGAACGCGCCGCCGTAGAACTCGATGAGGAAGGAGATCATGCGCTCGTGCGTGCTCAGGGGGGCGCGGTGCAGGATGTAGGGGCGCTTGCGCTGGCCGTCGCGGTCGGCGTAGGTCAGGTCGAAGCGCTCCGCCATCACGAAGTCGAGCTGGCAGGTCGAGACGGTCTCCTCGCGGCCCATCAGGTTCTTGATCTGGATGTCCACCTTGGGGCCGTAGAAGGCGGCCTCGCCGCGCTCCTCCTCGTAGGCCACCCCGAGGTTGTGCAGCACCTGCCGCACCGCCGTCTCCGACTGGTCCCACGCCTCGTGGTCCGCCACGAACTTGTCGCTGTCCGGGTCGTGCAGCGACAGGCGCACGCGGAAGTTGCCGAGGCGCAGGTGGGCATAGTACTTCTGGTACATCTGGATGACGCTGTGGAACTCCTCCTCCACCTGCTCCGGCGTGCAGTAGATGTGCGCGTCGTTCATGGTCATGGCGCGCACGCGCAGGAGCCCCGAGAGGGACCCGTGCTTCTCGTAGCGGAAATCGTTGCCGTACTCCGCCAGCCGCAGGGGCAGCTCGCGGTAGCTGCGGGGCCGCGCCGCGTAGACCTTGTGGTGGTGGGGGCAGTTCATGGGCCGCAGGTAGTACTCGTCGTTCTCGTCCACCAGCATGGGCGGGAACATGCTGTCCTTGTAGTAGGGCAGGTGGCCAGAGCGCAGGTAGAGCGCGCCGCGCGCCACGGACGGCGTGGTGACCCGCTGGAACCCCGCGAGGAACTCCTCCTCCTTCGCCCACTTCTCCAGCTCGTCCCGCAGCACCGTGCCGTTCGGCATCCACAGCGGGAAGCCCACGCCCACGTCGGCGTCCTGGATGAAGAGGTCCAGCTCGTCGCCGAGCTTTCGGTGGTCGCGCTCCATCGCCAGCTTGCGCCGCGCGATGTAGTCCTTCAGCTCGTCCTTCGACGCGAAGGCCAGGGCGTAGATGCGCGTGAGCATGGGGCGCTTCTCGTCGCCGCGCCAGTAGCTGCCCGAGATGCGGTCCAGTTTGAAGCAGCCGCGCGGGACCTGTCCGGTCCGCTCCAGGTGCGGCCCCTCGCACATGTCCGTGAACCCGCCGCTGGTGTAGAACGACAGGCTCCCGCCGCCGGCCTTGCCCGTCTCCACCAGCTCGCGGGCGTACTCGGCCTTGTAGGTCTCGCCGCGCTCCTCAAACCACGCCAGCGCCTCCGCCAGCGGCATCTCGCCCCGCTCGAACGGCGCGTTCTTCCGCAGGATCAGCTCCATGCGCTTCTCGATTTCCGGAAGGTCGGCCTCGCCCAGGGGCTCGCCGCCGAAGTCAAAGTCGTAGTAGAACCCGAACTCCACCGGCGGGCCGAAGGCCAGCTTGGCGTTCGGGCGCAGCTCCAGCACGGCCTCGGCCATGATGTGCGCCAAAGAGTGGCGCAGCCGGTGCAACTGCTCCTGCCCGTCCTGGGACTTGTCACATTCCTCGCACATGATGCACGTCCTTCTTCCCCGCGCGGGTCCAATGCGTCGGCCCCCCGCGGCGGTTGGTGTAAACGAAAAAACCGTTCTGAAAAGCCCCCCGGCCGCCATTCCGGCCCCCATTCTGTCACGGAAGCCCCCGCCGCCGCAAACCGGGGGGCGGATTCTCGGCCCATGAAGGCGGTGGCGGCGGATAACGGGGCGTTTGTGAACACGAGATTGCTTCAGGCGCTTCGCTTCTTCGCAATGACGAGAGAAAACACGTCTTGGCGAGCGGAGCGAAGCCATCTCGTTCCCGCGACACCCCGTTTCTCGCGCGTCGTACTCGGCGATGGGAGACCCCCGCCGTCTTGAACCCTACGGAATCTGGATGGTCTGGTTCACCGGCTTGCCGTTGCGCAGGATCGTCACGTTGAACTGCTTGACGTCCTTGAACTGCGGGGCCATCATCATGATCTGGTTGATGTCCGTGGTCTGGATGCCGTTCACGCTGGTGATGATGTCGCCGTCCTGGAAGCCCAGCTCCTTCGCGAAGGGGATCTGGCTGATGTCCGTCGCCGTGAAGCCCAGCGGCTTGCCCGCGTCGTCCGTGGCGATGCGCGGCTGGTGGCGCATGATCAGCGTGCTCTCGTTCACGCCCTCGGGCATCTTCGCGCCCGCGGGCACGGTGAAGTTGCTTCTGTACACCTCGTTGCCCTTCGCGGAGACGGACTTCACCTCCTCCTTCTCCGGCTCCGCCGGCTTCGCGGGGGCCGCCTCCTCCGGCTTCACGCTGTACTTGAACTGCTCCCCGCCGTGGCTGCGGCGGAAGTCCCACGGCGCGAGCGGCGCCGCCTCCTTCCAGATGCCCTTCCCCTCCGCGATGGCCTGCGCGTTCAGCTTCTTCAGCGACTTGTCCCCCGGCGCGTTCTGGTCGTCATACCACGCCAGCCCCTCGCCCACCAGCAGGTGGCTCAGGCCCACCTCGCCCGCCACCACCACCGCCACGGCCACGCCCAGGTTGTCCTTCGTCAGCACGTCCACCCGCACCGGGTTCCCGGCCATCGCCGCCACCGCCGCCGCCTTGGCCTCCTCCGCCATCGGCTGGCCCGGCTCCGGCGCGTCCGCGCCGTACAGCCGCACATCCACCGGCGTCCCCTCCTTCAGCACCTGGTACTTGTCCGCGCTCGTCATCGTCGCCACCGCCCCCGTGAACGACTCCACCACTTTCAGCCCCAGCAGCTCCTCCGTCGAGGCGGGCGCCGCGGCGGCCGCCTCCGCAGGCGCGGCCTCTGCGGGTGCCGCCTCCGTGGGTGTTGCTTCGATCGGCGCCGCTTCCGCGGGCGCCGCCGCCTCGGCGGGGGCCGGGGCCGCCTCCTGCGCATGCGCCGCCATCCCGGCGGTCAGACACAGCACCGCCGCAACAAGAGCCCACATCCCAAATCCCTTCATCACGCAATCCTCCGGTGTCCCGCCGTCGTCCCGGGGAAATCCCGAACGGCGGACCCGGGGGCATTATACCCCCGAAGCCCCGCCGGGGGAAATCAGGCAGCAGACCCCGGGATCGCCCGGACAAGCGGTCGCATGGGTTCGCGGCATTCCGGGAACGCGATTGCTTCAGGCATTGCGTGCCTTCGCAATGACGGGTTGGACGGTCGTCTTGCGCCAGACCCGTCGTCAACGCGTCATGGCGAGCGCAGCGACGCCATCTCGTTCCCGCCAGGGCTTGGGCGTGCGCCGGTCTTGTCCGACGACTCAGGAGGGCGCCTTGTGCAAGGCGTCCATGATGCCCTATTCTGGGTCCACGAACCGTGTGAAAGGAGTGTTTCCTCATGCCTGTGCAGCTTGGGTGCGATGTCAGCCGCCGGACTTTTCTCAAGGCCAACCTGCTGGGCGCCGCCGTGTTTGTGGTTGGCGACGCCCTGGCGGGGGAGGGCGGCCGCGATCTGCGGCTGGCGCTCCTGTCGGACATCCACCTTCCCGCGGACCGGCTTCCCGGCTCGGGCGGGTATGACGCGTGCCGCCAGCTCATCCAGGTGACGCCCGACATTCTCGCGGCCAAACCCGACGGGCTCATTGTGGCGGGCGACCTGACGCGCCATGACGGGATGGCGGGGGACTACGAGGTGGTCCTGGAGCTGACCAAGCCGCTTTCCGACGCCATGCCCGTACATTTCTGCCTGGGAAACCATGACAACCGGGACAACTTCCGCGCCGCCTTCAAGAACCTGAAGGGGGAGGTGCAGCCCGTCCAGGACAAGCATGTCACGGTGGTCGAGCACCCCCATGTCCGCATCCTGCTGCTCGACTCCCTGTTCTACGTCCGCCAGCGGGGCGGGCTGCTCGGCAAGGTTCAGCGGGAATGGTTGGATGCCTATCTCGCCGCCCATTTGGACCGGCCGGCGGTCCTCATGTTCCACCACACCCTGGGCGACGGCGACAACGACCTGCTGGACACGGAGCTGCTCTTCGACCTGCTTGCGGCGCACCCCCAGGTGAAGGCGGTGTTCCACGGCCACGCCCATGCGTGGACCCGGCGGGAGCGCCAGGGCGTGTCCGTCATCGGCCTGCCGACCACGGCGCACATCCGCGACCCGAAACAGCCCATCGGCTGGGTCGAGGCGGTGTTCCGGAAGGACGGGATGGACCTCACGCTCCGGGCCTTCGCGGGCAACCGCGAGGAGGACGGGAAGACTTATTCCCACACGTGGGCGCCGTCCGCATAAGCCCGCGCCGGGGGCCTGCCCTCAGAAAACGCCGCCCTCACCCCAGAAACGCGGGGTCAAAATCCTTCCAGACGGGGTCGTATCCGGCGCGGCGGATGACTTCGACGACTTCGGCGGGGCTGCGGGTGTCCTCGACGGCGAACTGTTCGAGGACCCCGGTGTCGGCGGCGGCGTAGCCGCCGGGGCGGGTGCTGGACCCGGCGCTCATGGCGGTGATGCCGAGGGGGATGAGGCGGTCGCGGAGCGCGGCGGGCTCGCGGGTGCTGAGGTTGAACCCGGCCTCGGGCAGGAAGAGGCGGGTGGCGAGAATCGTCTGGACGAGTTCGGCGTCGCCGAGGGGGTGGGCGATCTGGAACCGGGGCGGGGTGTGGCGGAGCCGGGGGAAGGACACGCCGACGGCGCTGGTCCAGCAGGCCTTTTGGAGGTGGCGCGCGTGGAGGGCGGTCCAGAAGGCCTCGGCGGGCCATTCGCCCAGGCCGAGAAGCGCGCCGACGGTGATGCGGCGCGCGCCCGCGCGTCCGGCGCGCTCAAGGGCGTCGAGCCGGTAGTCGTAGTCCGTCTTCTGCCCGAGGAGGTGCACCTGGGTGTACAGGCCGCGGTCGTAGGTCTCCTGGTAGAGCGTGACGCCCTCGAGCCCGTTTTCGACCAGGAGCGCGTAGTCGGGCTGGTCCATGGCGTAGACCTCGACGGACACGCCGGCGAAGTGGCGGCGGGCGACGGCGCAGGCCTCGGCGATTTTGGCGGGCGGCACGATGTGGGGCGCCTCGCCCGTGAGCAGGAGGATGTTGCGGTAGCCCATCGCCGCCAGGGCGCGGCATTCGGCGTCCGTCTCCTCCGGCGTCAGGGTGGTGCGCTTCTCGTGGGAGTGCGACCGGGCGGCGTAGCCGCAGTAGACGCAGTCGGCGGAGCAGATGTTGGAGATGTAGATGGGGGCGTAGAGCGAGATGGTGCGCCCGAAATGCCACCGGGTGAGCCGGTGCGCCTCGCGGGCCATGGGCTCCAGATAGGGCCGGGCGGCGGGGGAGAGGAGGGCGGCCAGATCGCGGGGCGTGCGTGTCTCGCGGCCCAGGGCGGCCTCCACATCGCGGGCGGACGCGCCGTCCACGAGGTCGCGGACGCGCTCTTTCGGCCATGCGGCCATTTCCTGCACAAAACTCATGGGAACCTCTTGGCGCGGGGTGTCAAAACACAAGCCCGCAGCGTTGAGGGGACACGGGCTTCCAGCCCGTGTGGGGCGCGCGCAGGACACCTGTCTATCGTGCCCGGCCCGACATGGGCAGGATGCCCATGCCACCTCATAAGCAGAAAACGCATAAGAACCTCTCGGCGCGGGGCGAACCGCTTCGGGACAGGGCCGCCGGGACGGCGGCGTCACAGCGCGCGAGCACCGTCACCTCCGTCACCCCCGCGAAAGCGGGGGCCCATGCTTCAGCATGCACCGTGCCCCGTTGACCCAAGATGGATTCCCGCTTTCGCGGGAATGACGGTTGTGTCGGGCGACTCGAAAACACCCCCGGCACACTGTTCCTGCTAGTGGTCATTGGTCAAGGTGCCGGATGCAGGAAGCCGGTGAGGGGGGACGACGCCTCGGCGCCGGCGCGCTCCGGGCCGAGGCCCGCGCGCCAGGCCATGCGGCCCGCCTCGACGGCCAGGGCGAAGGCCCGCGCCATGGCGGCGTGGTCCGACGCGTCGGAAAGGGCCGTGTTTACCAGCACGGCATCGGCGCCCATCTCCATGGCCTCCGCCGCGTGGGAGGGCGCGCCGAGCCCGGCGTCCACCACCACGGGGACACTGGACTGTTCAATGATGATGCGGATCATGTCGCGGGTGCGGATGCCCCGGTTGCTGCCGATGGGCGCGCCCAGGGGCATGACGGTCGCGGTGCCCAGCTCCTCCAGCCGCTTCGCCAGCATGGGGTCCGCCTGGATGTAGGGCAGCACGGTGAACCCGTCCTTCACGAGGGTTTCGGCGGCCTTCAGGGTCTCCACGGGGTCCGGCAGGAGGAAACGCGGCTCGGGGGTCAGCTCCAGCTTGATCCACGGAGGCATGCCGCCGGCCCGCGCCATGCGCGCCAGCCGCACCGCCTCTTCCGCCGTGCGCGCGCCGCTGGTGTTCGGCAGGATGAGCTGTTTCGCCGGGTCAATGGCGGAGAGGATGCCCTCCGCCTCCGGCGAGGCGAGGTCCACGCGCCGCAGGGCGACGGTCACAATGTCCGCGCCGCTGGCCGTGATGGCCGCGCGCAGGGCGGCGGCCGAGGGGAACTTGCCCGTGCCGATCATCAGCCGGGAAGAAAAGCGCCGCCCGGCGATGACCAGGGCGTCGGTGTGGGTGTCTGGATTCATGGGGTTTTCCGTCTGTTGGGGGCGCGGGGAAACCCGCGCGCCGCCCGCGCCCGGGATTCCGGACGCGGACGGCGCATTATAGCCCTCTTTTCCAGCCCATTCCCAGCGGGGGCCGCAGTGCGCCTACTCGGCGTGGGCGAAGGCGTCCGCAGGCACGCCGGCGTGCTTGATCCCCGGTCCGGACCAGAAGAGGCTGAGGGTCTCCTCGCCGCCGCTTTCAAAATACTCGACGACAACGGGGTGCAGCCCCTTTTCCAGGGCGGCGAAGGCGGTTTTCGTCTCCGCCTTGTGCAGGCCGCCGTTGTCAATGGTCAGTTCGCCGTCAAGATACAGGCGGCTGCCGTCGTTCGACCGGAGGGCCAGCGAATAGAGCCCGTTCTCCGGCGCTCTAAGAAATCCCTCAAACCGCAGGGCAAAACCGTCCTTGGTGGGGGATTTCGACAGGTCCACGCGGTCCGCGACGCCCGTGGCGTCGGGCTTCAGCGTGGAGAAGTCGGGCAGATCGTTCAACGTCTTGCCGTAATACGCCCATTTCAGCCCCGGCTTTACTTTTTCCGCCCGCGCAGCCTTTTGCAGTTCGTACACCTTTTCCCCGGAGAAGGAGTCGAGGACCATCTTCTTGTACTCGCCCAGGTCGCCGCCGCTCTCGCGGATCGTCACCAGGCCGTTGCGCTCGGCCACGGAGAAGAAGCGGTCCACGCGGGCCTTGAACTCCGGCCGCATGGTGACCATGCTCTTCTTGTGGTCGAAGGCGTAGGCGTCGGTGGCCCGGGCGCGCATGCGCTCGATGATCGTGAAGTCCGTGCTCAGCCGCGCGATTTTGACCCGCTCCAGTACCTCCGGCTGGTCCGCCACGGCCTCCTCCGCCATGTCCATCAGCTCGTCCGCCCGCTTTAAAAGGTCGTCGGTGAGCCACTTGACGTCCGGCCCGATCCAGATGCCCATGTTGGTCTTCGGGTCCGCGACCGCCTCATGGATCAGGTCGAGGTAGAGCCGCAGGGGCGCGGCCGCGTCGCCGTAAACCCCCAGCAGGAACTCGTTCACCGCCCTGTCCGTGTCGTAGTCGGGGTTCCAGAGGAGCTTCGCACCCACATAGCCGCTCAGGGCGGAGAACTCGCCGTGCGGCGTGGTGTACACGTCCTGCTCGAAGATGCCGCGGACGTTGTTGGCGATCATGTAGCGGATGTTCGGGCCGCGCACCTTCAGATTGGGGAAGGGGACGAGGTAGTTGGAGAACGACGTGTCGTAGTTCCACACCCACAGGCGGTTCGCGACCTTCGCCCATTCATTAAGGTCGTCGGCAAAGGCGGCGTTCTCCTTTGTGGCGCGCTCGTCGAAGGGGTGCGAGAAGTCGCACTCGATGCTGCACAGGCGGATGATCACGTTCGGCTCCGGCCGCATGGTCTTGGGCGGCTTGCGCGTGTACTGGTAGGCCAGCGTGTCCACCGCCTTGTCCGGGAACTCGTCGCGCACGGCGCGGGCCACGCTGTTCACCAGCTGGAGCACCGGCGCGATCTGGGAGCCCTCGGCCTCCGCGAGCGCGGTGCATTTGCCGCACTGGCAGAAGTTGTACCAGTCGTTCTGGGAGACGCTGAACACCGTGGCGCCGGGGTTCGCGCGCATCCAGCCTTGCACCCCCTCCGTCACGATGCGGATGACATCCTCGTTGGTGCAGCAGAGCTGCGTGCGCTCCTTTTTTCGCGCGCCGTCAATGAGGGAGAAGTACTCAGGGTGCTCGTCGAAGTACTTCTCCGGCGGTACCAGCTGGTCGAAGGTGTGCACGAAACCGTGGTAGACAACC
Source organism: Candidatus Hydrogenedentota bacterium (assembly GCA_033813475.1). Lineage (GTDB taxonomy): Bacteria > Hydrogenedentota > Hydrogenedentia > Hydrogenedentales > CAITNO01 > JAAYBR01. The sequence continues at coordinate 2,381 of JAPXRP010000075.1, read as the reverse complement.
TTGCCGCCGTGCTTCTCCTCCAGCCGGACGGTGTTGCCGTTGGCGCGGTTTCGGGCGGCCCAGTCACCGTCGAAGCACTCGTACACGAAGGGCTCGCGGTATTCCAGCACGGGGATGCGGACCTCGTCCAGCTTCGAGACGGCCAGCGTCTCCGCGCGGGGGACGTGGCTGACCTCCGGGGTGAACCAGCGGCAGCCGAGGTGGTCCTCCAGCAGGCCGTACACGCCGTACAGCGTGCCGCGCGGCTCGCCGCCCGCGATGACCAGGTGTTTCCCCGTGGTCATCAGCACATAGCCCTCGTTCCCCAGGGCGGGGAAGTCAATGGAGACGCCGAGGCGCTCCAGCCGGGCGCTTCGGCCCAGAACGATCTCCGAAGCGCGCTGCGGCGCCGTGTCCGGGATCACCTCAAAGGCCGCCCCGGTCATCTCGCCGAGGAAGCGCTGAAGCTCCTCCGCCGCGTACCGCGTGCTCGGCGGCGCGTCGGCGGGCACCACGATGGCCGTCTTCGCCGCGCCGTTCTCGGCCAGGGTGACGGCGGGGACGGGGGTCGGCTTATCCGGCCCCGGCAGCATCATTTGCGGCATGGAGAGGGTCTCGCAACCCGTGAGCAGCGCCGCAAGCGGCAGGGCGGCGGCCAGGCAGGCCGCAAAGGTGCGGGTAAGGGTTCGCATGTCCAGGTTCCTCCGTTGTTCGGCGGACGCGCCGCCGTGCTGGGAGCATACTACCAAAAAAGGCGGCGCGGCGCGAAAGGGAGGCCGCTGTGGGCGCGTCAGACGGTCGGACCTGTCGGACCGGTCCGACCTGTCCGACGCTTCCCCCCGCCTACAGCCCCTCCTCGATGATCCGGCGCTCCAGCGCGGTGATGCGGTCGCGGTAGACCGCCGCCTGCTCGAAGTCCATCTTGTCCGCCGCCTGCCTCATCTTCTTCCGCAGGAGGCCGATGGTCTTGCGCAGGTCCTCGGAGGGCAGATACAGGTCGGGCTCCTCGGCGGCGCGGGGCACGGTGACATAGTCGCGCTCGTGGATGGAGCCGAGGAGGTCGGGGATGGCCTTTTCGATGGAGCGCGGGGTGACGCCGTGCTTCTTGTTGTAGGCGATTTGCTTCTTCCGGCGGCGGGCCATTTCGCCCATGGCGCGCTCCATGGAGCCCGTGACCGTGTCGGCGTACATGATGACGCGGCCGCGGACGTTGCGCGCGGCGCGGCCGCAGGTTTGGATCAGGCTCGTGCGCGAGCGCAGGTAGCCCTCCTTGTCCGCGTCGAGGATGGCCACGAGCGACACCTCCGGCAGGTCGAGCCCCTCGCGCAGGAGGTTGATGCCGACCAGCACGTCGTAGGCGCCCTGGCGCAGGTCGCGCACCAGCTCGATGCGCTCCAGGGTCTCCGTGTCGGCGTGCATGTACCGCACGCGCACCCCCAGCTCGTGGTAGTACTCCGTCAGGTCCTCCGCCATGCGCTTCGTGAGCGTGGTGACCAGCACGCGCTCGCCCCTGTCCGCCCGCGCGCGGATCTCCGCCAGCAGGTCGTCCACCTGCCCCTTCGCCGGGCGCACCTCCACCTCGGGGTCCGTGAGGCCCGTCGGCCGCACCACCTGCTCCACCACCTCGCCGCCCGCCTCCCGCAGCTCATAGTCCGCCGGGGTCGCGCTCACATAGATGACCTGGCCGACGCGCCCCTCGAACTCCTCGAAGGTGAGGGGGCGGTTGTCCCGCGCGCAGGGCAGGCGGAACCCGTACTCCACCAGCTTGTCCTTGCGCGACCGGTCGCCCTTGAACATGGCGCCGACCTGCGGGATGCTCATGTGGCTCTCGTCCACCACGAGCAGGAAGTCGTCGGGGAAGTAGCTGATGAGGGTGTGGGGCGGCACGCCCGGCGCGCGGCCGTCCAGATGGCGCGAGTAGTTCTCGATGCCCGAGCAGTAGCCCGTCTCCAGCAGCATCTCCAGGTCATAGCGCGTGCGCTGCTCCAGCCGCTGGGCGTAAAGCTCCTGGCCCGCCCCGCGCAACTCCCGCAGCCGCTCCTCCAGCTCCCCGCGGATGGTCTCCGCCGCCGCCTCCATGGTGGCCCGCGTGGCCGCGTAGTGGGATCCCGGAAACACCGCCGTCCGGCGGAGCTTCCGCAGGACCACGCCCCGCAGCGGGTCCACCTCCGAGAGCGCCTCGATCTCGTCGCCGAAGAACTCCACGCGCACCGCCCGGTCCGTCTCGTAGGCCGGAAACACGTCCACAACGTCGCCCCGCACCCGGAAGGTGCCGCGGTGGAAGTCCACGTCGTTGCGCTGGTACTGCATCTCCACGAGCCCCGCCACCAGCGCGTCGCGGGACAGCGCGTCGCCCGGGGCCAGCTCCACGCTCAGCCCGCGGTAGGTCTCGGGCGCGCCGA
>JAPXRP010000074.1:0-19167 GCA_033813475.1 Candidatus Hydrogenedentota bacterium | reverse complement strand
CGCCCTGGGCGTCACGCTGCTGCACCTGCTGGCGGGGCGGTCGCCCTTCCACGGCATGGACCGGACCGCCGTGCTCGGCGCGCATTTCCGGGGCCGGGTGCCGCGGCCCGAGGGCATGTCCCCCGCCTTCGCGCGGCTCATCAGCGGCCTGCTGCGCGTGAGCCCCGAATCGCGCTGGGGCTACGCCCAGGTGCGTGCGTGGGTCAAGGGCGAGCCCGTCTTCACGGACGAGGGGGTTCCCGACCGCGAGGAGGTGGCCGCCGGCCGCCGCGTTCCCTACCGCAGCCTGCCCGAAATCACCACGCCCCGGGAAATGGCCCGGCGGATGGGCGACTTCGACGTGAAGCGGGACATGTTGCGCGGATTTGTCTCCCAGTGGGTCATGCTCTTCGACACCGGCCTCGGGAAAGAGGTCGCCCGCATCGAGGAGCAGTACGCCGACCACCTGGACCTCGGCGCCTTCAAGCTGAAATACCTGCTCGACCCGACGCTCCCCCTGGAGTTTGGCGACAGCCAGGCGGTGAACATTGAGCAGCTGGTCACCCTGCTGGCCGCCCCCTTCCTGTCCAGCCGGGACGAGCTGGTGAAACTGTTCCGCGCGGGATGCATCGAAATCTGGGTGAAGGCCCTGGGGGGCGACCCGGCGGCGGTTGAAACCCTCGCCCGGCGCATCCGGGGCGTCCGGGTCCGCGTGAAGGATTCCGATGTCGCCCTGTTCGCCCTCATGCACACCCTGGACCCCGCCCGGCCGATGGCCTTCGGACCCGCGCGCGTCAAGGCCCCCGAGGAGCTTCCGGGGCTGATTCAGGGCAATCCCGCGCAAACCGGCAGGCTGGTCAACCACCTGTTCAGCGGACGCCTCGCCGAGTGGATGCGCGCGGTGTTTCCGGACCGCGCCGAGGATGCGGCGTTTTTGGACCGCTGCGTCCGGGAGCACACCCGGGCCGACGCGGAACTGGCGGTCTTCCGCTTCTGCTGCCATTTCGACCCGGAGACCCCTTTCCGTCTGGGCATTTCCACCGCCGCCACGCCCGCCGAGCTCTCCGCCGTCATCGCGCGCACGCCCCAGAGCATGCAGGACGGCGCGCGGATGCTGTCCCGCGGCTGGATCCGCGCCTGGCTTGTTGATACGGGGCGCATGAAGGACACAGCGGCCTTTGACGAGGTGATCGCCGATCCCGTCTCCTCGTGGAGCCGGAAGCTGGAGGCGGTGCTCAAGCTGCTCAACCCCGACATGGGGGGGCCCGTCGTGCTGGCCGACGCGGAGGAGCTGGACGGCGGGCGGCTCACGGTGGAGGACACGGGGACTGTCCGGGTGAACATTTTCAACGGCGGCCGCGGCCACCTCTCCGGCACGGTCATCCTCGAGACGGTCTCCGCCGGGTTCGCCATGGCCGATGTGACCATCGAGGGCAACGCCGTCACGGCGGTGGTGCATTTGACGGGGCAGGGGTTGGAGCCCGGATCCCGGCAGGACGCGCGTATTGTCGCCGAAACCAACGGGGGACGTCTCGTCATCCCCGTCCATTTCGAGGTGGCCCGGCCCGGCTGGCGCGCCCTGGGAAGAACGCTGCGGTCCGGCCTGGTCGTTGCGGCGGTCATGGGCCTGTTCCGGCTTACCGTCGCCGCGGTGGACCCCGCGCGGAACCTGATGGTCGTCCCCTGGCCGCGCGGTGATGAGGTTCTTCGGGGGGACAGGGTTCTTGCGTATCTCGTGCTCCTGATGCTGCTGACCAACGCGGTCATCGTGGGGGGGCTGTGTCTGATCTCTGTGATCCGCCTGAACCGGTCCGGCGACGGCGGGGAGGGCGGCGGATGAACTCCTCCCGCCTTCTAGCGCATCTGCTGATCACCGGGGGATTGCTGGTGCTGACCGGTGTGCTGACCATTTTCACCGCGGGACTGGACAACGCGGGGAACTACGCCCTGTCCGTGCTGGCCACGGTGGACCGCGTCCTCGCGTTCCTGACCCCCTTTCCGGCCTTTGTCTCCTGGGCACTGGTCGGACTGGCAATCGGCGCCTTCGCCCACTTCTTCATGTGGGAGGCGCGCCACTTCAGCCGGGGGCAGCAGCGCGCCGTGGGCGCGGCGGGGCTTGCGCTGCTGGTGCTCTATTTCATCGCGCTCCCCCTGTTTCATTCCCTCAATCCCGAGCGCGAATCGCCGAGGGGGCCCTGGTGGCGGGCGGACTCCCGGCGCGCGCCGGGCACGCTCCGCGAATTTGACGGAATCATGTTCGTCTGGGTGCCCTCCCCGCTGGAAGGCGCGGTGGTGGGAAGCCCGCCGGACGAGACGGGACGCCAGCCGGAGGAGACGCAGAGGCCCGTCTCGTTCAGGCGCGGATTCTGGATGAGCCGGGACGAAATCACCTGGGAGCAATACTGCCAGATGTGTCCCGAGAGCGGGGAAAGCCTTGTTCCCGGCCGGGAGCAGTTTCCGGCCATCGGCTTGACGTTTGAACAGGCGGAGGAATTCGCGCGCAGGCTCTCCCAAAAAGGCGGGGGGAGCTGCCGCATTCCCCGGGAGGATGAGTGGGAGCATGCATGCAGGGCGGACGCGAGAAGCGCCTATTCGTTCGGTCATTTCCCGAGCGTTCTGGGGGAATACGCCTGGTACCAGGGGAACAGCGGGGACGGCCCCAAAGAGGTGGGCGGGCTCAAACCAAACGCCTGGAACCTGCGGGACATGCACGGGAACGCCGCAGAATGGTGCGTTCCCATCCTGGCCGGAGCGCAGGTGTACCGGGGCGGGAGCTGGAAAAGCACGGGAACCCAGTGCCGCTGCGCCGCCCGGGGCCTCTATTCCCCCGGCGAACTGACACTCCCCGATGATGTGGGCATCCGATTGGTGCGGGATCCGTGACTCTCTGCCCCCCGCCTACTTTTCCGCCTTCGTCTTGAAGTGCTCCTCGAAGAAGCGGAGCATGAACCACTGGCAGCGGAGGTTAACCTCCTTGGCGATGTCCATGGTGTGGGGGTAGCCGTCCAGCCGGTCATAGGTCACGGGCACCTTCAACTCCTTGAGCTTTTCAAAGAGGATGTCGCTCTGGGAGACGGGCACGGTGGTGTCTATGGTCCCGTGGAGGATGAGCGTGGGCGGGTCTTTGGGGTCGAGATGGAACCACGGCGAGGCCAGCTTGTACTGGTCGGGGATTTCATCGTAGGTCTTGCCCCCGAAAAAGCCGAGCACGGTGGGGTTGCCGCGGTGTTCGGGCAGGGTGATGTCCACGGGGCCGTAGAGGTCCACCACGGCGTTCACCGCGCTGCTGAACTCCGCGTGGCCGCCGTTCCCCTCCAGTTCCGGCACGCCGGCGGAGTAGCCGAGCATCATGGAGAGGTGGCCCCCCGCCGACCCGCCGATGGCGGCGATGCGGTTGGGGTCAATGGTGTATTTTTCGGCGTTGGCGCGCATCCAGCGGACGGCGCACTTGGCGTCCTGCACGCAGGCGGGGAAGACGGCCTCGCCGATCAGCCGGTAGGAGATGGACACAACCACGTAGCCGCGCGCGGCGAAGCGGACGCAGTAGTACTTGTAGTCCTTCTTGCCGCCGTTCTTCCAGCCGCCGCCGTGGATGAACAGGAGGCCGGGCGCGGGCTTGTCCAGGTTCTTCGGCAGATACAGGTCGAGCAGGAGGGGCCGGTCGCCCACGCGCCCGTACTCGACATCCGGAATCATCTCCACAGAGTCGGGCACGGGAATCTCCCCGTTGATGTCGAGCAGCGTCAGGAGACCGCCCGCCGCCGCCAGCATGAGCTGCTTGTCGTCCGTGAACCCCGTGGGCACGGCGGGCGGTTCGGGGGCCGCAAGGACGGCCTCCTCCTGCGGGTCCAGGGCCGTGGCGAGGGGCTGGAGCAGCAACAGGGCTGCTGCCAGCAGGAGGGCCACAGGAATCGGCATGTTTTTCATGTTCTCATCTCCGATGTTGGGAGGAAAGCGGCCTTGTTAGACACGGGCAAGTTCCACGATGGTTTCAAGGTGCGGCGTGTGCGGGAAAAGGTCCACAGCCTCGGCGTCCACCACCCCGTAGGCGGGCGCGAGGAGGGCCAGCTCCGAAGCCAGCACGCGGGGGTTGCAGGACACATAGACCAGGCGCTCCGGGGCAAGCTCCAGCAGGCGGCGGATGGTCTTGGGGTTCATGCCGCAGCGCGGCGGGTCGGTGACCACCAGCGCGCCCAACGGCAGTCCGCCGTCCTCGCGGAGCCGGCGCAGGTGGTCCGGCACGGACTCCGTGATAAAGTCCACATTGTCCACGCCGTTCTCGGCGCAGTTGACGCGTCCGTCCTCGGAGGCGGCGGGCACATTCTCCACCGAGCGCACCCCGCTCACCAGGTCGGCGCAGACGAGGGCGATGCTGCCCATGCCGCCGTAGAGGTCGTACAGCACCCCGGGGGCCAGCCGGCGCACCCGCGCCCGGATGCGCCCATAGAGGCGCTCCGCGCCCAGCGGGTTGGTCTGGAAGAAACTCATGGGGGAGATGCGGAAGTCCAGCCGCCGAAGCGGTCCGGGCGCGCACGGGCCGGAAAGATGCTCGGCCGGCGTGGTGCAGGTCCCGTGACCCGGAGACTCGGCGATCTCCAGCGTTTCCGTGATGTGCGGCGCCCCGTGGAGCAGCTCCAAGGTGTCCGCCTGCGCGTTGTCGGCGGTGCCCTCGCGGGTGCCCCGCCAGACCGAGCACGGGCCGAAGGCCCCGAGGACCGCCTCCACAAAGGGGGCGGTGTCCATCGGGCCGGAGGCGGTGATGAGCACCACCATGCGCTCGCCCGACCGCTTGGCGTCGCGGACCAGCAGGGTCTTCAGGAACCCGCCGCCCCGGCGCGTGTCAAAGGCCTGCAACCCGGAGCCCGCGGCCCACTCCCGCGCGGCGGCGAAGAGCGGCGCCGTGCCCTCAGGCCCGATCAGGCACTCGTCCACCTGCATGGGCCAGAACCACTTGCCCCGGCGCTTGTATCCCAGCACCGTCTCGCGGACGAAGCTTTCTTCGGGCGGCGTCTCGTACCATTGCGGCGTGAACACCGGGTCTATCTTGTTCCGGTAGTGCCACACCACGGGCGAGGGCGTCACGGGGAGTTCCCCGTCGTAATGGGGGAGCAGCAGCTCCCGCAGGGCGGCCTGTTTGGCTTCCACCTGTTCGGGATAGGGGACGTCCTGCGCGGCGCAGCCGCCGCAGAGGCCGAAATGGACGCATTGGGGCGGCAAAGCCTACTCCTTCGCCCGGAGTTCTGCAAGGAGTCCGGCGACCGTGCCGGACCAGGAACAGTGGGCGCAGTTGATGAGGGTGTCAGCGGACAGGGCGGGCGCGGCGTCGGGCGGGGCGACCCCTGCGGGGCGCCCGGTACTGTCTAGGGAAAAGAAGATCATGGTGCCGTTCTGGTTCACGTAGAAGGTTCGCGCCCCGCAAACGGGACAGGAAACGGTGCTTTCTAGGGCGTTCTCTGCGGTCATCGGTTCACCCCCGCGCGGGCGGAGGTCACCGTGCCGCCGCCGTTGGGATCATACCCCAAGCAGGGAGGCCAGTTCCTCAAGGGCCGTGATGGTCGCATGCGGCGTGAGGTCGCCGGGCTGCTCGGGAAAATGCTCCGGGGGAATCCACCGGCGGAAATGAACGGCCTGCATGCCCGCGCGGCGCGCGCCCTGCACGTCCGCCAGCCAGTTGTCCCCCACGAACAGCACCGCTTCCGGCGGCAGGGCCAGCGCGTCGAGCGCGGCCCGGAAGACATCGGGGTGGGGCTTGCACAGGCCCAGGTCGCCGGAGACCAGCGCATGCTTCAGAAAGGGGGCGATGCCGGTGTCGTCCAGACTGGCGCGGATGGCGTCGCCATCGGGGTAATTGGACAGCAGGGCCAGACGGTAGCGGGCGGAAAGCCGGGCCAGCACGTCCAGCACTTGGGGCTCCCCCCGCACCACGCGCACAAACGCCTCCTGGCGCACGGCGATCAGGCGGTCCAGTGTTTCGGCGGAGGGCTCCCTGCCGTAGACCTCCCGGATGAGCCCGGCGGTCATCTCGCGGACATCGTTTTCGCGGTAGGACGGCGGGTCGCCCTGATAGGGGAACATGCGGTCGGCATCCCGGCGGGCCTTGTACTGCGCCGGGTCGGGCGGCCCGAATTCGGCCGTGACCGCCTCCAGCAGCAGGGCGTCAAACTGGTCCACCTGCTCCCGCCCGAAGGCGATGAGGGTGTTCCCATAGTCAAAGACAACAGCCTTCACAGGGGTGGGGTCAAGCAGCATGGTCACTTCCGGAGGGGTTGGGTCAGGGACGCAGTTCGGCCTGCGCGAGGTCGTCCAGCTCGTCCTGAATGCTTTGGGTCACCGGGAACCGGAACCCCGTCTTCGGGTCGAGGTCCAGCTCCAGCACTTTCATGGCCACGGGGTGCTGGTCCCGCTTCCACTGGCTCTGCACAAAGCGCCGCCCGAAGTCCGCCGTCCAGGCCCGAAGCTGGGCCGGTGTGTGGTCCGGGTGCCTGCGGCAGACAATGCGCCAGCAGTCGGCGAGGGAAAGGCGCTTGCGCGCGTAGAGGTACAGGAGGTCGTCCAGAACGGCGTAGGGCATGAGGTCCTTCTCGTCCTGCTGGTCCGGGGCGAGTTCGGCACTGGGCGGAATGGCCAGCACCTTCGCCAGCGCCTGGATGCCGTCCCGTTTTGCAAGGTGCTCCAGCAGCTCCGACACGACGGTCTTGGGCACGTTGGCGATGGGGGAGTAGCCGCCCTGGTTGTCGCCGCCCGTGGTGCTGTAGCCCACGGCCGCCTCGCTGAGGTTGGAGGTGACCAGCAGGAGGCCGCCCGCGCTGTTGCCCCAGTTGAGCATCATCGCCCCGCGCACGCGGGCCTGGAGGTTCTGCCTGGCCATGGGCGTCACGCGGTCCTCGTCCCCCGCCATTTCCGCCGCCTTGCGCAGCGCAAGGTCGGCCTCGGAGTTGATGCTGACCACTTTGAACGGCACCCCAAGCTCCTCCGCGAGGGAGCGGGCGGCGTCGAGCGTCTCGTTGCTGCTGAACGCCTTGTTCGGCAGATAGACTGTCGAGACCCGTTCGGCGAAGCGCGCGGCCTCCGCTCCGCCCTTGAGGAGCTTGGCGGCGCGCACGGCCATCAGCAGGCACAGCGCGCTGTCGCGGCCTCCGGAAAGAGCGACCAGGAAGCGCTCAAACGCGCCCACCTTCTCAAAGTAGTCGCGCAGCCCGAGGACCAGCGCGTCGAACAACTCGTCGAGGGCCGCCTCCCTGCCGCAGGGGCGGCTTGGGGGGAGGGCGGGGAAATAGAACGCGCGGGGCATCTGCGCGGCATACTCGTCCACCGTGGCCGGGGTGTGGGGCGCGTCGGTGCAGTCCACGAGGTGGCCGTTGGCGCAGGTCAGGCCCTTGACGGCGTCCTGGCGCCAGGTGGTGTTTTCGGCGCGGGCGCGGACCACATCGTCGAGGTCCACCACGCCGGTCGCCAGCGTGTGGTAGTCGGAGGAGAGGACGGGGCCCTCGCAGACGATGCCCTCCGGGGTGGCGACCAGGCCGCCGCCGTCGAAGACCAGGCGGCTGGAGTCGCAGCCGAGCAGGTTGGCGTAGGCGTACACCACCTTCAGCGTGTCCGCCGCGCCGAGCACCAGGCGCTTGCGGGCCTCGTTCTTCAGGGGGGTGAAGGGGGAGGCACTGGGGTTGCAGATGACCTCCGCGCCTTGGCGCGCCCGCTCGCGGCCGGGGGAGTCCGAGCTCCACAGGTCCTCGCAGATTTCGGCGGAGACCAGCCCGAAGGGCATGCGGAACACGAGGTCTCCGGCGGGCACGCCGTTGATTTCGGTGACGCCGCCCGGCCAGGCGGTCCAGTTGCGGCCCTCGTAGAAGATGCTGTAGGTGGGGAGGTATTTCTTGAGGACGAGTCCGCGGATGCGGCGGTCGCTCACGAGGGCGGCGGCGTTGAAGTTCATCGCGCCGACACGGACGGGGAGGCCGAAGAAGACGCTGATACCCGCGCACTCCTCGGCCAGCTCCGCCAGGGAGGCCCAACTGCACCGCGCCACGTCGGGCCAGTAGATGCGGTCCTCCAGGCTGTAGCCGGAGATGCACAGTTCGGGCAGCGCCAGCAGGTGGGTGCCGCAGGCCTTTGCCTGTTTCACAATCTCGCGGAGCCGCCGCGCGTTTCCGGCGAAGTCGCCCACTTTGACCGAAACCGAGGCGACCCCTATCTTTACCAGTCTCATCGTGTCCGTGCTCCCGTGCGCGTGCCGGCGGTCAGGCCAGCTCCGGATGCGTCATCATGTGCTCTTTAAGGGCGCCCAGTTTCTCCGAAAGCAGCACGCGGTAGATTTCGGGGTTCCGCAGGCGCTTGTGCTCCTCCGGCAGGGCGGCCATCTCCCGCTGCGCGCGGTCGCGGGCCGCCTGGTACCCCCCGGCGGGGGCGGTGCGGCGTCCTTCCGCGAAGACCGTCCCCAGCAGCGGTTCCGTGCGTGCCACGCCCTCAATGGAGGCGGGGAGGTGCGGATTCTTCTGCCTGCGTCCGGCAACGGTGCCGCCGCCGGGCAGGGGCTCGTCCTCCAGCGCAAGCACGTCGCCCAGCGGTCGGTCCTCGGCGTCGAAACAGCGCAGTATCTGCTTGCGGCCGGGGTCCGTGGCCTTGTCCGAGTTCGAGCTTAGTTTCATGCGCGGCTGCCACGCGCCGTCCTCGTTCATGATCGCCGTCAGCTTGTAGACCCCGCCGAGGGCGGGGCAGTCGAAGGCCGTGATGAGATGGGTGCCCACGCCCCACGCGTTGATCTTCGCGCCCTGGCGCTTCAGGTCGGCGATGAGGTCCTCGTCGAGGTCGTTGGACGCGACGATCAGCGGGTCGTGCAGCCCGGCCTCGGCCATCATGCGGTGCGCCGTCTTGCTGAGCTTCGCCAGGTCCCCGGAGTCGAGCCGGATGGCCGGGCGCGCGTCCACGCCCTGTTCCCGGAGTTCCTTGAAGACGGTGATGGCGTTGGGAATGCCGCTTTTCACGGGGTCGTAGGTGTCCACCAGCAGGATGCACCGGTCCGGATACTGCCGGGCGAAGGCGCGGAACGCCTCCAGTTCCGACGGGAAGCTCATGACCCAGCTGTGGGCGTGGGTGCCCGCCAGGGGCACGCCGTACACCTTGCCCGCGAGGACGTTGGACGTGGAGGAGCAGCCGCCGATGCAGGCGGCGCGCGCGCCGAGCACCCCGCCGTCGGGGCCGTGGGCGCGGCGCAGGCCGAACTCCATGACCGGCTCGCCCCCGGCGGCCTGGCACACCCGCGCCGCCTTGGTGGCGATGAGGGTGGAGTAGTTCATGAAGTTGAGGAGAGCCGTCTCAAGAAGCTGGGCCTCCAGAATGTTTCCCTCCACCTGGACAATGGGCTCGAAGGGGAAGACCAGGGATCCCTCGGGCAGGGCGCGCACCGTGCACTGCGGGGAGAACGCGCCGAGGTACTCCAGGAAGTCGTCGCCGAACACGCCCAGCGAGCGCAGGTACGCAATGTCCGAGTCCGTGAAGCGCAGGTGTTCGAGAAAGTCGAGGAAGACTTCGAGGCCGGCGGCCACCGCGAACCCCGTGTGGGGGGGCAGTGCGCGGAAGAAGTAGTCGAAACTCACGCGCCGGTCCGTGCGCCCCTCGCGCCACTGGCCGGCCATCATGGTCAGCTGGTAGAAATCCGTGAGGAGGGCCGTGCCCTCGCGTAGGAACCAACCTGCCGCAGGGTCGTTCATAGGAGGTCTTCCGTCGCCGGCAGGTCCAGGCCCGCCGCCTCAAGTTCCGCAAACACCGCGTCGGACTGGTCCGGGTTCACCGCCTGGACCGCGTCCCGCAGCACCGCCGCCGAGAATCCGAGACGCAAGGCGTCGAGGGCCGTGGAGCGCACGCAGTAGTCCAGCGCCAGCCCCGCCACATACACGCGGGTCACGCCGCGCCCGCGCAGCTCGTCGGCCAGGGGCGTCCCCTCGAAGGCGCTGTAGGCCTCCACGCCCGGATCGTCGCCCTTGTTGATGAAGATCGCGTCCAGCGGGACGCGCAGGTCGCCGTGAAACTCCGCGCCGGGCGTGTCCTGCACGCAGTGGACGGGCCAGCTCCCGTCCCGGAACTCCGGCGGGAACCCGAAACTGCAATGGTCCGACGGGTGCCAGTCGCGGGAAAAGGCCACATGGCGGAACTTGTCCACCAGCCGGTTGATGGGGCCGACCACGGTTTCCCCCCGGGGCACAGCCAGCGCCCCGCCCGTGCAGAAGTCGTTCTGCACGTCCACGACCAGCAGCGCGTCTGTGTCCAGGGGTTTCAAGGGCGGTGCTCCTCACTGCGGCATGCCAGGGCATACTGTACAATTTTGAGGTGGTCGAACGCCAGCGGAGGCAGCGTGTCCACGGGAAACCACGCCGCCTCACGGGCGTCGTCGCCCCCGCGAACCCGGGCCTCCGGAGGGGCTTCGCCGGTGTAGACAACGGAGATGGTGTGGCCGCGCGGGTCGCGGCCCGGGTCGCCGAAGGCGCGCAACTGGCGCAGCGCAACGCCCTCCAGCCCCGTTTCTTCCGCCAGTTCCCGGGCTGCCGCCGTGTCGAGGGGCTCGTGCTCCTCCACGAACCCGCCCGGCAGGGCCCAGCACCCGGCAAAGGGGTCCCGGTCCCGGCGGATCAGCAGAATCTCCGGGCGCTCCCCCCCTCCCGGGCGGAACACCACGGCGTCCACCGTGACATTGGGCCGGGGCCAGGAATAGATGTACGATTTCCGTTGCTCCATGGGGGTAGTATAGGGCATTGGCGGCGCGCGGCGGCCAACTGTCACCGGAAGCCGGGCCGGCGCGTCTGATTGGGGTCGGGAAACGTACCAAACCCCTTGACGGAGGTTGGCATGGTCGGAATACTGCTGTCATGTGTCGCCGCACTGGGAAACGGTGCTCTGACGCCCGTGAATTCCCCGAAAACCCGGTTTTGGACGGAGTTTCTGGTCGGCGGGGTGGAGGCGGGGGAGCGGAACCCCTACGATCCGGACCAGATTGCCGTTGAGGTGGTGTTTTCCCCCGAAGGCGCGTCGGCACTGCGCGTGCCCGCGTTTTGGGCGCGGATGGGCGAGAATCCCGGCAGTTGGCGGGTGCGGTGGCAGGCAGAGGCGCCGGGGCGGGTGGCGTACACGGTCCATGCCGGCTTGGACGGTGCGGCCCCGGCCGCGGTTGGAGAAGGGGAGTTCACCGTGGCGCCCGGGGAAGGGCCGGGGATGCGGCGGGTCCGGGTGGAGCCCACGAAGAAGCGCTGGTTCCAGCTGGACGACGGCACGCCGCTGGTCCTGCTGGGGGCCAATGTGTGCTGGGGGCGGCTGGAGGACTACGAGACCTGGCTGGACGGCATGGCCGCCGCCCGCATGAACTGCACGCGCCTCTGGATGTGCCCCTTCGGCTTCGGCATCGAGGACCAGCCCGGCAGCCGGCTGAACTACAATCAGGACAAGGCGGCGGCGCTGGACGCGGTCCTGCGCATGGCCGAGGCGCGGGGCATTTATGTCATGCTCTGCCTGGACTTCCACGGCATCTTCCAGGACGCCCCGGACATGTGGGGTGGCAACGACTTCTGGCCCTCCCACCCGTACAACACCGTGAACGGAGGGCCGTGCGAAAAACAGAACGACTTTTTCACCCACCCCGGGGCGCGGGCGCTCTACCAGAAACGGCTCCGGTACATCGTTGCGCGGTGGGGGGCCTCTCCGGCGGTGTTTTCCTGGGAGTTCTTCAACGAGTACGACAATGTCTTTCCCAAACTGCGGCGGCCCGATGTGATCCAGTGGCACGGGGACATGGCGGCGTTTTTGAAAAAGGTGGACCCCTGGCCGCGCCCGGTGACCACCAGCCTCACCGGGTCGTCGGAGGACCAGGGCCTGTGGGCCTTGCCCGGACTGGACCTCGCCCAGTACCACCTGTACTTGGGCGAGAAGAGCGCGCCTGCGGGGCTGCGAATTCAGGAAATTGTTCGGCGGTTTCATGATCGCTACGACAAGCCCATGCTTTTCGGGGAGTACGGCGTGAGTTTTCGCGGACCGGGGAGGGAGGAAGACCCCTCTCTGATGGGTGCCCGTCAGGGCGTGTGGAGTTCCCTGCTGTCAGGCAGCGCGGGCACGGTGTTCCCGTGGTGGTGGGACGATCTTCACCCGCGGGACGGCTGGAAGATTTGGGAGATATTCGCCCGTTTCCTGGAGGGAACCGGCGTGGGCGGCGCGGACTGGGGCCCTGTGGACAGCGTGAAGGCGCGGGCGGTGAACGAAGACGGTACACTGGGGGAGGCCCTGGATGTGTTCGCCCTCGGAGATGGTCGGAGCCTCCTTGTCTACATGATCAACCCCCAGTACCACTATCCCAAGAATGCCAGATTACTGGGGCTGGGGCCGGGCCATGCGTCCGTACGCCTGTCGTTTTCCCGGGCGGTGGTGTCCGAGAACGCGTCTGTGGAGTTATGGCATCCCTCCCACGGCAGATTCATGCACGACCCGTCATTGTCCATGGGTCCGCCCGAACTCGAGTCGCTTCTCAACGAGGATGCCATCGAGCAGTTGACGGATCGCCTGCCGGACGAGGCGGTGGCGCACCTGCCCGCGTTTACTGAGGACAGTGCGGTACGCATTCTCGCGGTGCCAGATTGCCCCTGAGAGGGGAGGATGGGGAGTCTTCTGGGCGGCGACAGTTGCACAAACAGCCCCGTTTCGGGTATGATGCCCCACGTCAACCCCCGTGCCCGGGTGGTGGAATTGGCAGACACGCTAGACTAAGGATCTAGTCCCTCACGGGGTGCGAGTTCAAGTCTCGCCTCGGGCACCATTTTAGACAAAGCAAGCCTCCGCAACGTGTTGCGGAGGCTTTTTCGTTGTTTGGGGGATCAGACCGGGTTGGTGTAAATGCGCGCCGGGCCGGCGTAGGGGTCGAAGACCGTGATGCCGTTCCGGTTGAAAATCGCCGTCACGGGCGCGCCGAGGCCCTTTTCCAGGTATTCGTGGTTGCGCCGGACCACCTCGCGGGCGGCGTGCACGATGAGCACGGAGACGCGGGCCTGTTCGGCGTTGGGGTAGTGGGGGGCCAGCTCGTCCAGCGTCTTCCCGAGGAACTTCATCTCCGCCACCTTCTCCACGCAGACCACGAGGCTGTCCACGCCGTAGCCGACATAGGCGGGCGGGCCGCTCTCGCGGGGCACATCGCGCGTGAAGTGTGTGTTGGCCGTGCGCATGCCCCCGCCCTGGTGCAGGAAGCGCAGGCCCCGGTACTGGCTGTCGGACTCCACCAGCCCGTCGGTGCCGAAGAGCTGGCTCTCCTGGTTGACGGGCCCCTCGAAGCCGTCGGGCAGGATCCAGCTGTTGATGAAGTCAATGCTCATGCCGTTGTCGAACTGGACCTTCACCTGGACGGCGTCGAAGGCGTCCAGGTTGAAGTCGCGGCGGAGCTTCCTCTTCTGGCCGACGGCGTGGAGGGACACGGGCTTCACGCCGAAATAGGCGACGTAGAGGTCGGTCCAGTGGCAGCCCACATAGCTGAAGGGGTCGCTTTTTTCGGCCCATTTGGCGAAGGCCCCGGCGGACACGGACAGCGGCTCCTCCAGCACGGCGCGCCCGTAGAGCGGGTCGCCGATGCGGCCCGCGATGTCGTCGCGCAGGCGCAGGTGGTCGGGGTCGTAGCGCTTGTGCATGTCCACGCCCACGATGCGGTTCGCCTTCCGCGCCGCCGCGAGCACGGCGTCCGCCTCGTTGGCGTCGAGCGTCATGGGCTTTTCCGTGATGACGTGGACGCCGCGCTCCAGCGCCGCCAGGATGGGCGCCGTGTGCAGGTGGTCCGGTGTGGCCACGGCGAGGATGTCGAGGTTCGGAAAGTCGTTCAACAGGTCCACCCAGGGGGTCTCGCCGTGGTACAGGGCAAAGTCCAGGCCGTGGGCGGCGAACTCCTCCCGCTTGCGCAGGCCGCTGGCCTCGGTGTTCGTGGCGAGGGCGGCGAAATGCACGCGGATGTCGCCCAGCTCCCGGGCGCGGTCGTCGAGCCCGAGACGCCCCAGCCAGGGCAGCAGGCCGCCGCGCTGGAGCTGGGCATAGGTGCGCAGATGCACGTCGCCGCCGAACATGCCGGCGCCGACGAGTCCGACGGTGATCACGCGTTCCGTCATGGCGCGGCCTCCTTTTCGGGGAGTGGCGGCCTCACCTCCGGGGCCAGTTCTCCGGAAAACACCTCGATGCGCGTGACTTTCCGCGCCGAGTCCACCAGGGCCTCCAGCACCTCCTGTTTCTTTCGCGCCAGAATGGCTGTGCGGAGACGTTGGGCGGCCTTTTCATAGGGGACCACGCCCGGCTCGTTGACACCGTCCACGCGCAGGAGATGCCACGCGCCGGCCCCCTCGAAGGGCTCGGGCAGTTCCCCGACGGGCTGGACAAACATCTTGTCCACGATGAACTGCGGAAGGCCGCGGCCCGAGGCTTCCAGATAGCGGCCGCCATGCTCCACGACCGAGGGGTCCTCGCTGACCTCGCGGGCGACTTTCTCAAAGGACTCGCCTGCCAGAATGCGGGCGCGCGCCGCCTCCGCGCGCTCCCTGGCGTGCTGCGCGTCTTCGGGGGAGTCGCCCTTCACGGACACCAGCAGGTGGCAAATGTCCGCCGTCCTGAGGGGCCGGCGCAGGAGACCCTCCTCGTTCAGGGCGTCGTAGTGCGCTCGGACCTCGTCGTCGGAGACGGCGATGCCCGCGGTCTTCTGGTCGGAATAGGCGCGGATGGCCAGCCGCGAGCGGATTTCCCGGCGCAGGGTGTCCGCGGCGGTTCCCGTGCGGGTCAGCCATTCCTCAAACCGCTCCTCGGACGGGAACCCGGCCCGCGCCCGCGCGAATTCCTGCTCGACGGCGGCATCCTCCACGGACACGGCAGCCTCGGCGATCTGCTGCAGGACGAGGGCGTCAATGCGCGCGCCCAGGGTTTCGCGGCGGAACGCCGCGTCGGGCACGACCGGACGGCCCGTCCGCGCGGCGGTTTGGCGCACCCGAAGGGCCAGGTCGCGCTGGAACTCCTCGCCTGTGATGACATACTGCCCGACCTGCGCGACTTTTTCCGGCAGCGGGGGCAGCTCAGGACGCGCGGTCTCCTCCGACCCCGCGAAGGCGGGGAGAAGAACGGCCCAGACCAGCACTGCGGCGGCGGCTCTCACAGTTTCACCGCCTTGCCGGTCTCGGCGGATTTGTAAATCGCCTCAATGAGCGCGACGGCGTTGCGGCCCTCGCGCCCGTCAATGTACGCCGGGCGGTTCTTCAGGATGGCCTGGGCGAAGTCCTCAATCTGGAGCAGGTGCCCCCCGATCTTGAGGCTGCTGAGGGGGTCGCCCGCGCCGGAGCCCAGCTCGGACTCGCGGGTCATCAGGTCGGCCACTTTCTTGTCCACCGCCCGCGCCTTCTTGAACTGCCAGAACTTGATCGCCCCGTCCTCGACGTAGGCGCTGCCGTCGGTGCCGTGGACCTCCACGCGGGCCGGATGGCCCGGCCAGACGGCGGTGCTGCCCTCGATGACGCCGTAGGCCCCGCTCTTGAACTCCAGCATGACCGTCGCCAAATCCTCGACCTCCAGTCCGGCATGGAGCGCCCGCGTGGTCTGCGCCTGCACCTTCGCCACGGGGCCCATGAACCACTGGAGCAGGTCAATCTGGTGGATGCCCTGGTTCATGAGCGCGCCGCCGCCGTCCAGCTTCTTCGTGCCGCGCCACGCGCCGCTGGCGTAGTACTCCGGCGACCGGTACCACTTGATGTACGCGTCGCCGAGGACCAGCTTGCCGAACCGGCCCTGCTCGATGGCCTGCTTGATGAGGCGGTTCGCCTCGGCGAAGCGGCTCTGGAAGATGCAGCCGAGCCGGACCCCCGCCTTTTCCGTGGCGGCGATGATCTTGTCAATGCGCTTGGTGGTCACGTCGAGGGGCTTCTCGGACAGCACATGCTTTCCCGCCCGCGCGCAGGCCACGGCGATCTCCATGCGCAGCCCGCTGGGCACGCACAGGCACACCGCCTGGATGTCCTTCCGCTCCAGCAGCCGGTTGTAGTCGGTGTAAAGCTCCACGCCGTATTTGTCCGCCAGCCGGCGGCCGACGGGCTCAAACACGTCGGAAACCGCGACCAGTTTCGCGGACTTGGAGGCGGCGATGGCCGCCGCGTGCACGGGGCCGATGTTCCCGCAGCCGATGATGCCGAATCCCACTCGCGCCATTGGATGTTCCTCCTTCGTCTTGCCGTTGTCGTTGGTCCCCGGCGGGGCGGCGGGGACGGCGTCAGCGGTCCCACCGCACGGAGCGCACCAGGGAAAGCAAGTGTACTACATGTTCGTGGGGCGTTTCCCGGAGCAGGCCATGGCCGAGGTTGAAGACATGGCCTCGTCCGCCGCCCTGGCAAAGGCAGTCCCGCGCCGCCGTCTCCACCGCCTCCCAGGGGCCGGACGCGAGCAGCCGGTTGTCCAGATTCCCCTGCACCACCGTGTCCGCGCCGAGTTCGGCGCGCGCGGCGGCGATGGACAGCGTGGACGGCAGGCTTATGACATCGGCCCCGGCGTCGGCGAGCAGACGCGGCGGCGCCGCCGCATCGGGGAAATGGGCGAAGTGGATGGTCGTGCCGCGGCCCCGGAGGGCGTCGAAGACGCGCCGCTGGAAGGGGAGGGCAAAGCGCCGGTATTCCTCGGGGGTGAACAGGAACGCGGCGGACTCGAAAAGCTGGACCGCCGCGGCGCCGCAGTCGAACTGGTGCCCGAGCCAGGCCGCCACAGAATCGGCCAGCACGCCCAGTACCGCCTCGGCGGCGGCGGGGTGTTCCGACAGCAGGGCGCGGGTGCGCGGGATGCCGTCCCGGAAGCCCCGGCCCTCGGCGAGAAAGGCCAGCAGGGTGAGCGGCGCCCCCGCAAAGCCCAGCACCGGCAACCCGCCCGCCTCCCGGAGCACCGAACGGAAGAGCGGCGCCGCATGGGGCATGTCGGCGGCGGGATCCAGCGGACGAAGGCCGAGCAGGGCCGCCGGCCCGTCCAGGGGGTTCTCAATGACCGGTTCGGGCGCGAAGCGGAACGGCGCGCCCATGGGGCCCAGGGGGGTCAGGATATCCTGGAAGACAATGAGGGCGTCCACGCCCAGACGGGCGGGCAGCAGGGTGATTTGCGCGGCGGCGTCGGCGTTGGTGAACAGGTCCTGAAGGGGCAGGGGATGGGCATCGCGGAACGCGAGGTATGCCGGGTCGGTGCGGCCCGCCTGGCGCATGAGCCAAACGGGAGTGCGCTCCACCGCCTCGCCGCGCAGGGCGCGGACCAGCAGGGGGGCCTCCCCGTTGCGGGCGTCCTCGTCCGTTCTCATCGGCCCTAGTTCCCCGGACGCCGGTTCCAGAGGACGATCCCCGCGCCGATGACGGCGATGCCGATGAGCGGGGTCATGCCCAGGGGAATCTTCTCCAGGAGGTCCGGGGCGACGCCGAAGAACATCATGGCCGCCGGGATTCCCCCGGCCAGCGCCAGAATCACACCCACCCATGTCATCATGACTCAGTCTCCTGTTGGACGCGCCCAAGCGCGGGCGGTTCAGTCGAAAAGGTCCGCCGCCGTGAACTCCATGTAGCCGCTGTCGGGGGCGTTGGTCCAGTGCCCGTCCGGACTGCGGTGCTCAAAGCCGAGAAAGAGCCGCCCGTCCGTCGGGGAGTACACGACGCTCATGACGTTCCAGTCGTTCTCCCCCAGCATCTCCGTGTTGTGGGCCACCGTGGCCGCGATGGTCATGGCCTCCTCCGGGCCGATCCTGCGCGGGGTGCCCGCCTCGATGACCTTCGTGCCGCGCACGGGGAAGACGTATTCCGCCCCTGTTTCATAGGCCCGGATCATGTCGTGCATGGGCTTGTGGCAGGTGGTGTAGGTGCTGCCCGCGCCGTCCCGGCCCAGCGGGTTCCCCGTGTTCTCCGGATCGCCGGGGCCGTCGTCCGCCGCCTGGAGCGCGCGGGCCTTCGGCCCGAAGGCCGTGTCCGCCCGCATCACCGCCTCCGGCAGGGGAAGGCCATAGGGTGTTTCTTGTCCGTCGGGCGCCTTCCAGACGGCGGCGGCCTCCTTCGGGTCGTTGTCGAGGAAAACCTCGCAGACCTCGTGGTTGGTCTCGAACGCCGCCGCGCGGGGACGGAACGCCGCCGTGCCGAAGTTCTCCGGGTCGCCGTCGGCGATCAGGTAGTTGTAGCCGATGGTGTGCCGCGCCGACGCGATGATGCGCACGGCGTCCTCAAGGCAGGCGGACTCCTCGAGAAGCTGGCGCGCCATGAGCGTCCACGGCGTGCCGTCCAGCTCCTCGCGCACGCTAAAGGCCCCCACCTCGGAGAGCGTGATGCCGCGCGCGTTCATGCCCGCCAGCGCGCCGATGACCCCCGCGTACCCCGTGGTGACGCAGGGGATGCCGTCCGCCGGGCTGTACACCGTTACGAGCCGTTCGGTGTGCATGCCCGACTGCGACAGCCAGTCCAGATTCCGCATGGAGAGCATCTTGCCCCCCACTGTCCGCGCGCCCCACACGGCGAACATGGTGCAGGAGGGCCCCTCCGGCAGCTCCGGGGGATTCTGGAGCATTTCGAGGATCTCGGGGCTGATGAACTCGAAGGCGCGCTCGTCGCGCTTGTACAGGTCGAGGTTGGTCGCCGCCACAATGCGGAACAGGTCCTCCTCCGCCAAGGAGACCCCCGCCTCCGCCGCCCCCGCCGCGATCCCGGTGATTTCCTCCAGAAAACGCTCCGGCGTGTGCGGGCGCATCCGCGCCCAGGCGTTGTCCAGAATGTTGTGGACCACAAACTCCGGCAACCCCGCCTCCGTGAAAATGGCCACCAGCATGTCCGCGATGCGGCGTACCCGGTCCCCGACCAGAAACCCGTACTGGCGGCCCATCTCCAGCGGCGTTCCGGACACCCGCAGCACCGGAATCGTGGCGAAGGGGGTCTCATAGACGGCAAGGCTGGCGGGACCAAAGGTCTTAAGCGGCCCTGCGGGGGCCGCCGGGGCATGGCGCGGCGGGATCATGCGGCGTTCCTTTCCATCGGGTTGGATACAACTGGACGAAGTATAGCCGCGCCGGGGGGGGAGTTCCAACGCGGGGTCGTGCCTTGTTCGCCATGACGGAAACACACCCGTCACTGCGAGCGCAGCACCCCGTCATTGCGAGCGAAGCGCGGCAATCTCGTTCCCGCCGACGCCCTGCCTGCAAGAGAT
>JAPXRP010000073.1:0-19250 GCA_033813475.1 Candidatus Hydrogenedentota bacterium | reverse complement strand
GCGCAATCCCGCCCGGACCACCACCTTCGGCATTGGCAGGATGATCGCCGCCGCGCTGGACCGGGGGGCGCGGCGCGTCCTCGTGGCCGTCGGGGGCACGTCCACCAACGACGGCGGCGCGGGCATGGCCCAGGCACTGGGCGTGTCGCTGAAAGACGCCGAAGGCCGGGAGCTTCCCCCGGGCGGGGAGGCCCTGCTGCGGTTGGGCCGGGTGGACCTCTCGGGGCTTGACCGGCGCATCGCGGAAACGGAAATCTTGGTCGCCTGCGATGTGAACAATCCCCTGTGCGGGCCCGCCGGGGCCTCCCTCCTGTACTCACCGCAGAAGGGCGCGGACCCGGCCACGGCCGAACGGCTCGACGATGCCCTGGCCCATTTTGCCGGGGTGGTCCTGCGGGGCCTGGATAAGGATGTTCGCATTCTGCCGGGGGGCGGCGCGGCGGGCGGACTGGGCGCGGGCCTGGCGGCGTTTCTCGGCGCGCGTCTCGTGCCCGGCGTGGAGGTGGTGGCCCGCGAGGCGGGGCTGGAGGAGGCGCTGCGCGGGGCGGACCTCGTGATCACGGGGGAGGGCCGGCTGGACGCCCAGTCGCTCTGGGGGAAGGTGCCCGTGGGGGTGGCCCGGCTGGGCCGCGCCGCCGGGGTGCCGGTCATCGCCCTGGCGGGAAGCCTGTCCGGGGATCTGTCGGCCCTTTGCGCGGAGGGGCTGACCGCCGCCTTCGCCCTGGCCGACGGCCCCATGTCCCTGGAGGAATCCATGGTCGCCACGGAGGAACTGTTGCGGCGCCGAAGTGCCATGCTTGCCCGTGTCTGGCGCGCCGCCCAGGAGGTGCGGCCATGAAGTCCCCGGACACGGCACACGCGGGGCTTCCGTTCTCCCCGGGGCGTCTTTTGCGCACGGTGACGCGCCTGCATCCCGCCCAGGTCGGCTGGCGGCTTCTGCGCACGGCGCAGCAGCCCTTTGCGCCCGCGGCGGCGCGGCGGTGCGGTCCCGGAACACAGGGGGCGCTTGACACGGAGACGCTGTCCCGCCTGCGCGCCTTCATGGAGGACGCGGCCCGCGCCGGCCTGGCGGCGGAGGGGGGGCTGCTGGACGCCCTTCGCGCGGGACACCCCGTGTTTCTGAACCGCGCGGCCTCCGTGGCGGGGTATCCTTGGCACGATGCGACGCTGCCTAAGCTCTGGCGCTACCAGTTGCACGGGTTCCGCTGGCTGATGTTGCTGGCCCTGGAGAACACGCACGCTCCCCGGCCGGAGGACCGCGCATTGGCGCGGGACGCGTTCTCAGACTGGATGCGGAACAACCCGCCGGGGACGGGCGACGGATGGGAACCGTTCCCGGTTTCGGAGCGTATCCTGAACTGGTCGCTTGCGGGGGCGGTGTTTACCCCGGAGGATCTGGATCTGCGCGCCTCCGTGGAGCACCAGGCCCGGTGGCTGGCGCGGCGGTTTGAATGGGACCTTCAGGGGAACCATTTGCTCAAGAACGCCTGCGCCCTGGCGGTGGCGGGCGCGGTGCTGGGCGATGCGGCTCTGTGGACGCGGGGCGCGGCGGAGGCAATGAGGCAGTTTGACCGGCAGGTGCTGTCTGACGGGGGGCACTGCGAGCGGAGTCCCATGTACCACGCCTTGGCGTTGTGGGACGGGCTGGTGCTGCATGCCGCCCTGGGGGACGAGCACCCCGCCGCGGAGCGGTTGCGCCCTGTGCTGCTGCGCATGGCGGACTTTCTCCAGGGGGTGGCGCATCCCGACGGCGACATTCCGCTGTTCAACGACGCCGTGCTCGGGGAGGCGTTCCCGGCGCGAGCGCTCGCGGACTTCGCCGCGCACCGGTGCGGCAGCGCGGTTCGCTTGCGCGGCGACTTCCCCGACACGGGGGTTTACGCGCTTGGGAACGCCGCAGGACGCCTTCTGGTGAAAGCCGGCCCGGTGCCCTCCGTCCAGCCAGGCCATGCCCACGGCGACCCGTTGACCTTCGAGCTTTCTCTGGGAAACACGCGCATGCTGGTGGATGCCGGGTGCCATGGATACGCGGAAAGCCCGCTGCGCGCGTGGTGCCGGAGTGTGCGGGCCCACAACACCGCAGTGGTGGACGGCATTGAGCCGGTGGAGGCGTGGTCCGTGTTTCGGGTCGGAAACCGCCACGCCCCGCCCTTCGCGCGGGTGGAGGGGGGTGCCGATGGTGCGCGGTTCTCGGGAGAGGTGGCCCTGCCGGGCGGCGTAGTTCACCGTCGGGAAATTCTGTGCCCGGACAGCGCCCCCGCCTGGCGGGTGCGCGACGCGGCGGTGCGGCGGGACGGAGCCCCGGGGTCACTTCTGGCACTGCTGCACACCGCCCCGGACGCAGCGGTCTCCCTGCGGGAAGACGGCGCCTGCCTGCTCCGCCGGGGCGCGGCGGTGCTCCTAGTCCTGCCCGAGCCGGGAACGGCGCTGTCCGCCCATCTGCCGGGGGAGGGGGAGGTGCGGTTCTGGTACTGCCCCCGTTTCGGGGTGTCGGACCCCGCGCCCACGCTGGAAGTCACACCCTCACGGGAAGGGGAGGGGTGCTGCGGCGTGTGGCTGTGTCCCCCGGAGGCGGAGGACGCTGTCCGCGCATGGAGGAAAAAGAATCCGGGATGACCGGCGTCACACGCGCAGGAAGATTTTGAAGCGGTAGAGGAGATACAGGGGGACGAAGAAGACCAGCACGGCCCCCGCCGCGATGAGCACCTGGGCCACCATGCCGGGGTCGCCGGTGGTCCAGAACTTCTCCAGAAATTCGCCCACGTTCACCACGTGCGCGGCCATGTAGATGAGGATGGCATTGGAGCCGATGACGATGAAGGGGAAGGTCCACTTCTCCCAGTGCCAGATGTCCACCACGAGGTAGAACGCCGCCAGCAGCAGAAAACTCCATCCGCCGGCCCACAGCACCATCGAGCTGGTCCACAGGTGCTTGATGATGGGGAAATGAATTCCCCACAGCCAGCCGCCCGCGAGGCAGGCGAGGCCAATGACGGTCAGCACCAGGAGCCTGCGGCGCGGGCTCCAAGCGTCGTGGCGGAGCACATGCCCCCCGAACACCCCCAGCAGCACAGTGCCGCCGAAGCCTAACCCGGGGAGGATCCACGCGTAGGAGGTGCCGTCCCGGAACCCCCGCAGGATGAACTCGTCGAGCCACAGGGCCAGATTGGCGTCGGGCTCCAGCGTGCCCGCGGCCAGTCCGGGCGCGGGCACGAACATCATGAGCGCCCAGTAGGCAACAAGCAGCGCCGCCGCCAGCAGGGCCTGCCCCAACAGGGGGAAATGCAGCACCGCGACCGCCGCGATCAAATAGCCGACGGCAATCGCCTGGAGGGTGTTCGAATAGAGACTCAGCGTGTCAAGATCGAACTCCAGCAGGTTTCCCTGGGCGATCATGCCGAAAATCCACAGCAGGAGCAGCCGCCGCGCGATGCGGCGGTAAATGGCCCGGTAGTCCCGCGTGTCCCCCAGACGCCGCGCAAACGCGAAGGGAAGCGACACCCCGGCCAGAAACAGGAACAGGGGCATGATCATGTCCCAGGCCGTGAATCCCGTCCATTCGGGGTGGGACAACTGGTAAAGGAAGGCCTTCGGCACGCCGCGGGATCCGCAGAACAGCGCGGCCACGGCGATCAGCAGTTCCCTGCCGCCGACGATCCAGAACATGTCAAAGCCGCGCAGGGCGTCCACGGACACGATCCGGCGGACGGCGGGCGGCGGGGGGGTGGGGGTGGCGGTGGGGGTGGGGGTATCAGTCACGGGGTGTCCTCCAGAAAGGCCATAGGGTACGCCCTTTTGGGGGGTCGCCACAACCCGCGCGCGGAAAAGGACGCGCGTTTGCACCTCTCTGTCCTCCAATTTCCCGGTGCCCGGGCCGGTCCGTTTGTCGAAAAACCGCCCCGGCTTGTGCATAATACCGGGGCCTTTCCGGCCCAAGAAGGACGAAACCCCTGACGCGCGGGAAACACGCATGGAAAAGAAGCCGCTGACCACACGGTCCATGAACATCACCGACCGCCTCACGCGCAAGATCATTTCGGGGGAATACCCGGTGGGGTCGAAGCTCCCCACGGAGCGCGCGCTCGCAGAGGAGTTCGATGTGGCCCGCCACGTCATCCGCGAGGCCCTGAAGCGCATCGAGGCCGTGGGTCTGGTGACCATCCGCCAGGGATCGGGCATCTATGTCCAGCGGCTCCATTTCCTCGCGGGTATCGAGATCTTTGACACCCTGCTTACCAATGAGGACGGGTCCATCAACTACGCCTTCCTGCTGGACGTGATGGAGTTCCGCAAGCACATCGTGCGCACCGTGGTGAACCTTTCCGTGGAGCGGCATACGGAGGAGGAGGAGGCCGAGGTGCGCGCCCTCTTCCTCGAGCTGGTGTCCAGCCCGGAGGCCGACCGGGAGCGTGTTTACGAGGCGCTTTTCGAGCGCATGGCCTATTCCACGCACAACCAGGTCTACGCCCTGCTCTACAACAGCGTCGGCCGCATCTTCCTGAAACTGCGGCGGACCTTTGAGATTCCCATCGTGGGCATCACCGGCGTCTCCACCCTGCTGGGCGAGCTGCTGCGCGCCTACAGCGAGCGGGATGTTGAGGTGGCGGACCGCCTGATCATGGGGTATCTGGAGATGCTTGACCAGTCCATCAAGAACATGGCCGATGCGCGGGCGCAGGCGGCAAGGAATGGCGGGGCCGTCCCCAGTGCCTGACAGGACCACAGACATCTGTCCGGTCGGGGCGGATATCTACCTTCTCCCGGTCACAACGCGGGTTCCGCTGAAGTTTGGCTCGGAGACCCTCACCAGCGTGGACTGCGCGCGCGTGGCCCTGCGCGTGGAGGACCGCGCGGGGCGCGGCGCCACCGGATGGGGGGAGACCCCCCTCAGCGTGCAGTGGGTGTGGCCGTGCTCCCTGCCCTACGACGTCCGGCTCCGTGCCCTGCATGACTTCTGCCGTGTCCTGTGCCGGGAATGGCCCGCTTTCGACTGCGCGGGGCACCCGATGGAGGTGGGCCACGCCTTCCTGGAGGAGCGCCTGCCCGTCCTGCTCCAGGACTTCAACCGGGCGCGGCCGGGAACGGAAATGCCCTGGCTCGCCGCCCTGGTCTGCTGCTCCGCCTTCGATATCGCCCTTCACGACGCCTACGGCGTCCTGCACGGCGTGCCGGTCTACGAAACCTACAACGCGGACTGGATGAACGCCGACCTTGCGCATTTTCTGACATCCGCTCCCGATGCTGGGGTCTGTTTCGCGGGCAGGTATCCGCAGGACTTTCTGGCGCGCCCCGCCCCGGACCGGCTACCCGTGTGGCATCTTGTGGGGGGGAAGGACTGGATCGGCCCGGAGGAGGCCGACGGCTCCGCGCCCGACGACGGGTATCCCTTCCTGCTCCGGGACTGGATCCGCCGGGACGGGCTGAAGTGCCTCAAGGTCAAGCTGCGGGGCGACGACCCCGCCTGGGACTACGACCGTCTCACCGCCGTGGGGCGCATCGCGATGGAGGAGGGGGCGGACTGGCTCAGCGCGGACTTTAATTGCCTGGTCACCGATCCGGCCTACGTCAACGGCGTTCTCGACCGCCTGCTGGCGGAGGAGCCGCGCATCTACCGCATGCTGCTCTATGTCGAGCAGCCCTTCCCCTACGAGCTGGAGACCCACAGCATAGACGTCCACAGCGTGTCCGCCCGCAAGCCGCTCTTCATGGACGAGAGCGCCCATGACTGGCGGGTGGTGCGGCGGGGCCGCGAACTGGGCTGGACCGGTGTCGCGCTCAAGACCTGCAAGACCCAGACCGGGGCGCTCCTGAGCCTGTGCTGGGCGAAGGCCCACGGCATGACCCTCATGGTCCAGGACCTGACCAACCCCATGCTCGCCCAGATTCCCCATGTCCAGCTCGCCGCGCATGCGGGCACCATCATGGGCGTCGAAAGCAACGGCATGCAGTTCTATCCCGACGCCAGCCTCCCCGAGGCGGAGGTGCATCCGGGGCTTTACACCCGCCGCGCGGGTGTCCTCGACCGGTCCACCCTTTCGGGGCCGGGTTTCGGATACTGTCTCGACCGGATTCGGCGCGTCCTGCCCGATCCGGATTTCAGCGCCGAACGCTGAGCGGTTTTTCGTCCCCGCCGGGAAAGATTTGACGCGGGCGTTTCTGTGTGGCATCATACCCGCGCCCCTCCGGCCTGCTGTGACTGGCGAGAGTACGTGGTCAAACCACGGGGAAGCAGCAGGCGGCCAAGCCGCTCGCCTGGGCGCATCGCTTTCCCTGCGGGGAAGACAGGGCAGGATTCTTGCCGGCTGCGGGCCTTAAACCCCGCAGCGGGGAGTATGCCGATGCGTCAAACGCCGCTTTTCAGCGCCTATGCCCGCCATGGCGCGCGTGTCGTGGACTTTCACGGGTGGGCCCTTCCAGTGCAGTTCGCCGGGATTGTGGAGGAGCACCTCCACACCCGCCGCGCGGTCGGGGTCTTCGACTGCTCGCACATGGGCGAGTTCCTGATCCGGGGAGCCGATGCCATTGCCGCCCTGGACCGCCTCGTCATCGGCGACATGCCCTCCCTCAAACCGGGCCGCTGCCGATACACCGCCCTGCTCAACGACGATGCGGGCATCATGGACGACTGCGTCGCCCTGCGCCTTTCCCCGGAGGAGATGTACTTCGTCACCAACGCGGGGCCCCTGGAGGAGGTGTCGGCCCTGCTGGCGGCCCGGGTGCCCGGCGTGGAGGACCAGTCGGCGGCGACGGCGAAGATTGACGTGCAGGGGCCGCGCTCGCGCGACCTCCTGCTGTCGCTGGGACTGGAGGCCGCCGGACCGCTGGCCTATTGGAGCGGCGCGCGCGCGGAGTGGCGCGGCATCCCGCTCGTGGTGACCCGGGCGGGGTACACGGGCGAGCTGGGCTACGAGCTGTATGTCCCCGCGGACGCGGGGGAGACCGTGTGGGAAGCCGTGCTGGCGGCGGACGGGGCGGCGCCTTGCGGCCTGGGCGCGCGGGACACGCTGCGCTCGGAGATGGCCTACCCGTTGAACGGGGACGACCTCGACCCGTCGCGCACCCCCCTGGAGACCTCGATGGACCGCTTCATCGCCTGGGACACCGACTTCCCCGGCAAGGGGCGCCTTCTCCGCCAGCGCGAGGAGGGCAACTACGAGCGCCTGACGCCGGTGCGGTCGCTGGACCGCCGCGCGCCGCGCGCGGGGTTCGAGGTGTTCGACGGCGGGGACCGGGCGGGTGCCGTCACCAGCGGCACCTTCGGCCCCAGCCTGGGCTGCGGTGTGGGGCTGGCCTACCTGTCCCCGGCGGCGGCCGTTCCCGGCAGGCGGCTTGCCGCAGGCCCGCGCAATTTGGAAATAGAAGTCTGCGAGGCCCCCGTGTACCGGGAAGGCACCTGCAGGACGAAAATCACCGGATAACCATTTCGAGGAGGACAGCCCCCATGAACCCTGAATCCCTGCGCTTCACCGAAACCCATGAGTGGATCGGCGCGGAAGACGGCGGCCTCTACGCCGTCGGCATCAGCGACCACGCCCAGCATGAGCTGGGGGACGTGACCTATGTGGACCTGCCGAAGCCCGGCGCGCGCCTGGAACAGGGCGCCAAGGCCGCCGAGGTGGAGTCCGTCAAGGCCGCCAGCGACATCTACGCCCCCGTCGCGGGCGTCGTGGCCGAGGTCAACGGGGAACTCGACGCGGCCACGGAGCTGGTCAACCAGGACCCCTACGGGGCGGGATGGTTCTTTAAGCTGAAAGATGTGGACCCCGCGGCCCTGGAAGCCCTGATGAATTTCGATCAGTACAGGAGCTTCTGCGGCGAGTGACGCGGATCCCGGAAAGGAGACGGACATGAGTTGGATTCCCGTGACCGAACAGGACCGCCGGGAGATGCTTGCCGCCATCGGCGCGTCGTCCGTGGAGGAGCTGTTCTCCGTCATTCCCGGCGCCCTGCGCATGCGGGGGTGGAACCTGCCCCCCGGCATGGCCGAGGCCGCCCTGCGCCGGCATGTCGCCGGCCTCGCCGGACGAAACGCCGTGTCCCCGGTTTCGTTCTTGGGCGGCGGCTACTACGACCACTTCATCCCGGCGGCGGTGGACGCGCTCGCCTCGCGGAGCGAGTTCTTCACGGCGTACACCCCGTACCAGCCGGAGGCCGCCCAGGGCACGCTCCAGGCCATTTACGAATACCAGTCCGCCGTTTGCCGCCTCACGGACATGGAGTGCGCCAACGCCTCCCTCTACGACGGCGGCACGGCGCTCTTTGAGGCGGCCGTGATGGCCTGCCGCGCCACCGGACGCGGTGTTGTCCGGGTGCATGGTTCCGTGAACCCCGTCTGGCGGGGCATTCTGCGCACGCACACCGCAAACCTGGACGTGGAAGTCGCCGAGGGTGCGGACCCCGGCGCCGCCGCGTGCGTCATCGTGCAGAACCCCGCTTTCCGCGGCGATCTGGCGGATTTCACGGACCTCGCCGCCGCGTGCCATGCGGCGGGCGCGCTGCTGGTGGTGGCCTTTGACCCCGTGTCCCTGGGGCTGCTGAAATCGCCGGGGGCCATGGGGGCGGACATCGCCGTGGCGGAGGGGCAGGGGCTTGGGCTTCCCCTGGGCTTTGGCGGCCCCTATCTCGGCGTGCTCGCGGCCCGCAAGGCCCTGATCCGCAAGATGCCCGGCCGCATCGCGGCGGCGACGGTGGACACGGAGGGGAAGCGCGGGTTCGTGCTGACCCTCCAGGCGCGCGAGCAGCACATCCGCCGGGAGAAGGCCAACTCGAACATCTGCTCCAACCAGGCGCTTTGCGCCCTGCGCGCGCTCATCTACCTCTGCCTCGCCGGGCCGGAGGGCCTGCGCGAGGTGGCGGAGGCCTGCCATGCCAAGGCGGAATACCTGAAGGCGCGGCTTGCCGCGCGGTTCCCCGTCGCAAACACGGGGCCCACCTTCAACGAGTTCGTGGTGCGTCTGCCGATTCCGGCGGAGCGCGCCGCGGCCCTGCTGCTGGAGCGCGGCTTCCTGGCGGGGCTGCCCCTGGCCGCCGTGGGCGCGGGCGGGGAGGAGGAACTGCTGGTCGCCGTGACCGAGACGCGGACGCGGTCCGAGATGGACGCCTTTGCCGCCGCGCTGGAGGAGCTGTGTCATGCAACTGATCTTTGAAAAGAGCCGCCCCGGCCGCCGCGCCCTCACTCTGGACCCTTTGGATGTTCCGAAGGCGGAGCTTCCCGCGGGGTTTTGCAGGGAGACCCCGCCCGCGCTCCCCGAGGTCGGAGAGTTTGACGTCGTTCGGCATTTCACGCATTTGTCCCGCCGGAACTTCGGGCTGGACAGCCATTTCTACCCCCTCGGCTCCTGCACCATGAAATACAACCCCAAGGTTTCGGAGCTTGTTGCCGCCGACCCGGGGTTTGCGGCGCTGCACCCGCACCTGTCCAGCGCGCCGGCCTACTGGGGGGCGTGCCAGGGCGCGCTGGAGCTGGTCCATGACCTGGAGGGCATTCTGGCGGAGGTCGGCGGCATGAAGGCCGGCTGCCTCCAGCCCATGGCGGGGGCCCACGGCGAACTCGCGGGCACCCTGCTCATCGCCGCGTACCACCGCGACCGGGGCAGCATGCACAAGCGCGTGGTGCTCGTGCCCGACTCCGCCCACGGCACCAACCCGGCGAGCGCGGCCATGGCGGGCTTCGACGTGGTCCAGATTCCCTCCGCCCCCGACGGGCTGGCGGACCTGGACCGTTTCCGCGAGGCCATGAACGACAACGTGGCGGCGGTCATGCTGACCTGCCCGAACACCCACGGGCTCTTCGAGCCGCAGGTGGCCGAAATCGCCGAAATGGCCCACGCCGTGGACGCGCTCATGTACTACGACGGCGCCAACCTGAACGCCATCGTGGGCAAGTGCCGCCCCGGCGACCTCGGGTTCGACGTGATGCACTTCAACCTCCACAAGACCTTCGCCACCCCCCATGGCATGGGCGGACCCGGGGCCGGCGCCATCGCCGTCGGCGACCGGCTCCTGCCGTACCTGCCGGGGCCGCGCGTGGAGAAGACGGCGGACGGCTTTGTCCTGTCCCAGCCGCCCAAATCCATCGGGCGCATGGCGCCGTTCTTCGGCAATTTCCTGATCGCCGTGCGGGCATACGCCTTCCTGCTGCGCTACGGCGGCGACGGGCTCGCCGCCGTGGCGGAGAGCGCCGTGCTGAACGCGAACTATGTTCTGGCGCGCCTGCGCGGGGCCTACCACCCCGCGTTTGACGGGTATTGCATGCACGAGTGCGTGTTCTCGGCGGCGGCCCAGGCGGAGAAGGGCGCCCGCGCCCTGGACATCGCCAAGGCGCTGCTGGAGCGGGGCTGCCACGCCCCGACGGTGTACTTCCCCCTCACGGTGAAAGAGTGCCTGATGATCGAGCCGACGGAGACGGAGTCCAAGGAGACGATGGACGCCTTCTGCGACGACATGCTGGACATCGCGCGGATCGCCGAAACAGCCCCGGAGACGCTGAAGGACGCGCCCCGCGGCCTGCCCGTCACCCGGCTGGACGAGGTGAAGGCCGCCAAGGACCTCAACTGTGCCAGTCTTGCCTGAGACGGGCGCGCTCCGGCTCATCGCATCCGAAGGCCTGGGGCCGAGGGAGCACCTGGCCCTGGATGAGGCGGTGCTGGACGCCGTGGAGACGGGGGATTCCCCGTCCACCCTGCGGTTGTGGGAGGCGGACGTTCCTTTCGTGGTGATGGGGTCCGCGCAGAAAGCCGCGCGCGAGGTGCGTCTGGAGGCCTGCGCGGCGGATGGTGTTCCGGTGCTGCGGCGCTGCACCGCCGGGGGGTGTGTGCTCCAGGGGCCGGGAAGCCTCAATTTCAGCCTGGCGGTCCGCTATGACGACTGGCCGGGCACCCGCGACCTGCGTCCATCCTACTGCCTCCTCCTGTCGCGGGTCACGGAAGGTTTGAAAGGCCTCGGGCTGGCGGCCTCGCAGGAGGGGGTGTGCGATCTGGCCGTGGGCGGGCTGAAAGTCTCCGGAAACGCCCAGCGCCGCCGCAAGCACGCCTTTCTCCACCACGGCACACTGCTCTACCGGCCCGACTATGCGGGCATGGCCCGCTACCTCGCCGAACCCGCGGACCGTCCGGAGTACCGGGGCGGACGCAGCCATGCCGAGTTCGTGGGCGCGGTGAATGCTGATCCGGAACGCCTGCGGGACATGCTGCGCGGCGTCTTTGGGGCGCGGCCTCCCGCCCAACCGCCCTCCCCGCGCGAAATGGAGGCCATGCACCGTCTGGTGGGGGAGAAATACCTGCTGGATGCCTGGAATCTCCGGCAGTAGGCCGGGAAACGCCGCCGCGTTCCTCTGGTATACTGGAAAAGGACCACAACGGCCCCGGCGGGCGAAGGGATCGGCATGGCAGGACGGTTTGCATGGGTGATGGCGGTCGGGGCGGCTGCATTGCTGGGCGGGTGCAGTCTGGGCCGTCCGGTGCCGGGATTCACCTTTTCCCCCGAGAGCGGCGCCGCGCCGCTGTCGGTGCAGTTCACCAACACCTCCACCGGCGGCGGGCCCTTCGCCGTGGCATGGTCCTGGGATTTCGGTGACGGTTCCCCGGCGGACACGGCGGAAAGCCCCGTCCATGTGTACGCGGCCCCGGGGGAATACTCCGTCACCCTGACCATGAAGACTTGGCGCGGGGACCGTTCCACAGTGGGTGGGCCGGTGTCGGTGGGGACGGCTCCGGATTCAGTCCCGGTCTTTACCGTGGATTTCTCCGTCTCCCCGACGGTGGGCGCCGCCCCTCTGGCGACGCAATTTGCCAATAAGACCGTGTTCTCCGGAAAATGCGATGCCATCTGGTCGTGGGACTTCGGGGACGGGTCCGCCCTGTCCGCCGAGGTGTCGCCCGCCCATGTCTACGCCACACCAGGCACCTTTACGGTCCGGCTGACGGCGCAGGTGGGGCCGGCTGTGCAGACGAAGGAAAAGGCGGGATATGTGGTGGTGACGGAGACACCCGATCCGGGCGCCGGGCCCGTGCTGGAGCGGACGGTGTCGCCGACGGCCTACACCCCCGGCGCGGCGGTGACGGTCACGCTGCGAATTCTCTACACGGGCACCGGGGAAATCACGGCGCTGGGCATTCAGGAGACCCTGCCCGACGGCTGGACCTATGCCGGCTTCTCCGGGGGCGGCGCGCCGCCGGTGTCTCAGCAGACAGAGGGCGGCGGCACCCTGGACTTTGCCTATATCACGGTTCCCGGATTCCCCGCGGCGTTTTCCTATCTTGCCCTGCCCCCGGTATCGGCTTCCGGCACGGCTCTCTTCACCGGGCAGGTGCTTTATCGGACCTCTGGCGGCGAGCAGGTATCGCAGCCCTGTGTGACCGACATGCCCCCTGCGGGCGGCGGCGAAGGGGAGGGCGAAGGCGAAGGCGAGGGTGAAGGGGAAGGAGAACCGGCCCTGACTCAGGTCCCCGATCTTCTGGATCGTCCCGTGGAGGAGGTGGCGGGGCTTCTGGCCGACAGCGGGCTTGTGCAGGGGGGAATCACCGCGGTGTGGTCGGAGACTGTGGACATCGGACGCATCGTGGCGCAGGATCCTGCGGCGGGGGAGATGGTACCGGTGGGCTCGGCGGTGGCGGTGAGCCTTTCGGAATATGCGCAAGCAACGCTGCTTCACCTGTCGCGGTCCAGTGAGGCGACTGCGGGATATGTGCAGGGCGGTCAGGCAAGCGTCACAGTGACGCTGGACCGTACGGGGGCCAAGCCTGTATCCCAGCTCGATGTTTCGGAAACCCTGCCCGCCGGATGGACCTATGCCGGATGGTTGGACGGGGAGCCGCCCGACAGCGCCCCCCTGCCGGGGGACACCGCCTCCCTCGCCTTTTCCTGGGAGGCCCCGCAAATGTTTCCCCTGACCTTTTCCTACCTCCTGAACGTTCCCGCCGACGCGGCCGGAACCGCGCAAC
This sequence comes from Candidatus Hydrogenedentota bacterium, assembly GCA_033813475.1. Classification (GTDB taxonomy): domain Bacteria; phylum Hydrogenedentota; class Hydrogenedentia; order Hydrogenedentales; family CAITNO01; genus JAAYBR01. The sequence goes on along the minus strand of JAPXRP010000073.1, from coordinate 6,309 downwards.
TGTCCGGAAAGGCGCTCTATGAGGCGGGCAACGGGATGCTGGAGTCAAACACCGAAACCACGCTCCTTTTTCCGCCGGGCACCGGCGGGCTGGTGCTGGACCGGACCATTGGCGGTGAGGGCGTGTGGCGGCAGGGAGAGCCCGTGGAGGTCACCCTGAGTATTTCCGCAGTGGGAGGGTTCACCGGGACGGTCACCGCGTTTGGACTGGAGGAGGCGCTTCCCGAAGGATGGGTCTTTGACGGTGTGGTCTCCTCGCCCACGGCGCCGGCCGGCGCCGGGGTTCCGGAAGGCGCCTCTACCCTTGGCATCCTTTGGATTACCCCGCCCCCCCTTCCGGTCACAGTGGTCTACCGCCTGATTCCGGGCGGGGACAGCCCGGTGGCCTGTTTGCAGGGGGACGCCATCTATCGCGTAGGGAGCGGCGGTGAGCAGCGCAGCAACACGGAGGTGAGCTGCCTGCCGGAGGGTCTTGCCCCGTGACTTACCTGCGGGGCGGGGCTTCGCCGCAGGGGCCGGGAGGGGCGGCGCGCAGGGGCGTGTTCCGCCGCTGCTCCTCCGAGGTGACCCCGATGACCATGTCCAGCGTTCCGTCCTCGCTGAGGCCGTAGTTCATTCCCCCCACAGGCAGGGATTCGACGGCTCCGCGCAGGGTACGGCCCCGGTCGGTCAGGTAATGCACCCGCTGGTTTCCCGACCCGGCCAGCGGATGGGTCTGCGGGAGGTCGCACCGGTAGGGGCCGTCCACCAGAATGTCCACAAGGCGCAGGAGTTTTGCCGTCTCCTCGCGCGGTTCCAGTTCTCCGAGCAGATAGCCGGTATACAGGAGCGCGTTCCAGTCGGGCCGGGCCTCCCGAAGCGCCTCCAGCAGCCCGGCGAGGGGTTCCGCCTGGTCGAAGGGCTCGCCGCCCGAGACGGTCACCCCCGAGAGGGGCGCCTCGATCCGCAGAATGCGCTCCGCCAGCACCGGAACCGGCACCTCCCGTCCCGCGTCGGCGGGCTGCATCTCGGGGCTGATGCAGCCGGGACAATTCCGCCCGCACCCGGCCACCCAGAGCACGAGGCGGTTCCCGGGGCCCAGTGCGGTCACGGGCCAGGACAGGGCGAAGAGCCGCAGGGAGCTCATGGATCCTCCACCCGCACCACAAGCTCCACGCGCGTGCCCGTCTCCTCGCCGTGGACCAAAAGGTCCAGCACGCGCACCCGCCTGCCCATCTCCACGTTGTTGTCAAAGAGATACCGGCTGAGGGGGTTGATCAGCGTGGCGTCCACGGCGTTGCGGATGCCGCGCCCGCCGTGGTGGAGCTGTTCCCGCGCAAGGGCCACCAGCTTCTCCCGCGCCGGCGGATCCAGTACCACCGGGGTCTTGCGCGTTTCCCGCGTGGCCTTGTCGAGCTTCGACAGGAGCAGGTCCACGATCTGCTCGTCCAGCGGCGGCTTGATGAAGTCGAAGACGACGAAGTTGTCGCCGAACCGGTTCAGGATTTCCGGACGGCCCAGGGTGAAGTTGAAGTGGTCCCGGATGGCGTCCAGCACGACCCCGCGCATTTGCGGATAGGGCATCTCCGGAGTGACCAGGACTTTCGACCCTGTCTCCTCGGTCCGCGCCACGGTGCCGAGGTTGCTGGTGAAGATGATGATGCACTCGGAGAAGTAGACCGTGTCCCCCTTGCTGTCCGTGATCCGTCCGTCGTCGAGGATTTGGAGGAACTTGTCAAAGATGCTCGGATGCGCCTTCTCAATCTCGTCGAACAAAAGGACGGAGAAGGGGTTCTTCTTGACGGCGTTGGTGAGCTGTCCGCCCTCCTCGTAGCCGATGTAGCCGGGGGGCGCGCCGAGGAGCCGCTGGTCCGCCTGCTGCACGGAATACTCGCTCATGTCGAAGCGGATCAGGCGCTCCTCGCGCCCGAAAAGCAGCTCGGCGAGCGCCTTGGCCATTTCCGTCTTGCCGACGCCCGTCGGCCCCGCGAAGAAGAGCACGCCGCGCGGGCGGTTCGTGCGCTTGGTGTCGCCCGCCGCGATGCCGATCTTGGCGCGCTTCACGATGTCCAGCACCCGGGCGACGGCGGCCTCCTGGCCCTTGATGCGCCCGCGCACAAAGGCCTCCGCGTTGCTCAGGCGCTTCGGGTCCATCTGGTCCCACTCGCTCACGGTCACACCGTACTTGTACATCTCCGAGATGCGCCGGACATTGGAAACGCCGGTGAGCTCGTCCACCACGGGGATGCGCTCGCGCATGGAGAGGCTGAGCAGGCTGCGCATTTCATAGTTCGACAGCCCCTCGGTGAAGTCCACGAAATCCGACACCACCGCCGTCGGCGCCGCGGGGGCGCTGTCGCCGCGCGGCGCGCCGTAGAAGTACCGGTAGTAGCGCGTGATGAAGCGGGCGCGCTCGTCCCGGTCCGGCGGCTCGACATGGATCGAACGCGCGCGCGGGTTGTTGAGGTAGAGGAACGCGGGCAGGTCGTTCAGCTTTTCGCAGATGAGGATGAGCAGGTTGTTCCACCGGCCCTTCTCGCGCACCACCTCGCGGGAGGCCAGGCTCGCCTTGAGCATGCGCGTGAGCAGCATGCGCTCGTCGCGCGGCATGCGGTCCGGCGTGGAGGTGAGGCGGGACGCGAAATCCACGATGAACGCGCAGGGCACCTGCGGGTTCTGCAGCGCGATGCCGATGCGGTGGATGACGGTGTCCCAGTCCACGGGACGGGGACGGATGCCCCGGACGCGGTCCGCCATGCGCGCCGCGGCGCCCTTCTGGTCCGGTGTGCCCAAAGAGCGGCCCGCCTCCAGCTGCGGGTGCCGGTCGGCCTGCTCTTCCGGGTCCGCGCAGGCTCCTGTGCCGCGGAGCACCTTGTCGAAAAGGGCCTCCATCTCCGGGGTTAGAAAGGAGAGGTCTTCCAGCGGGTCGGCCCAGCCCACGATCTCGTACTTCAGCCCCATGAGCCAGCGGCGCAGGAATCCGGGCAGGTCGCTCTCCGACCAGCGGGGCTCCTCCTCCCCCTCGCCCTGCACGGGGAAGGAGACCAGGTCGTAGGTGTTTCCGTAGAGGAAGAGGACGTTCTTGATGCTGCTGAAGCGGGCCAGATCGCGCAGCCAGCGCTGGGATTCCTCGTTGATGACGATCATGCGGCGGTGCTCCCCGGTTGTCGGCACACCCCGGCATTCTAGCCCCGCGTGCCGGTGTTTTCAAAACCCGCAGGTGGACGGGGTGGAGGAGATGGACGCAGTGGACTTGGGGACAGCGCTTGCGCGCGGAGCGCGCCTTGGAGTGCGGCAGCTTGCTGCCGCCGTTCTTCGCGCGGGCTCGCCCGCGCGGCGCGGAACTCCCCGCCGGAGACTTCAGTCGCCTTTCGGCCATTCCCCGGAGTACACCTCCGTGGCGGGGCCCTCCTGGTAGACGCAGCCGTCCCCGGCCCACTCGATGCCCAGCGTGCCGTAGACCAGATGGACGTTGACCCGCCGGTTTACCCGGTCCGTGATCATGGCGGCGAGGGCGGAGCCGCAGGAGCCGCTGCCGCTGGCCATGGTGATCCCGCTGCCGCGCTCCCAGATGCGCATTACCATGTTCTCCCGGTCGAGGACGTTCACGAACTCCACGTTGGTCCGCTTCGGGAAGGCGGGGTGGTTCTCGATCCGCGGGCCAATGTCCGCCAGGTTCACCGCCGCCGCGTCGTCCACGAACACCACGGCGTGGGGGTTGCCGATGTTGGCGCAGGTGACACGGAAGACCCGGCCGTCGTCCACGGTCAGCGGCTCCTCGCGGACCTCGCCCGCCGGGCCGGTCATGGGGATCTCGGCGCGCTCAAACCTGGGGCGGCCCATGTTGGAGCGCACGGTCAGCACCTTGCCGCCGTCCACGGCAAGGGTCACCCGGTTGGGGCCTGCCAGGGTCTCGATGGTGAACTCGGTGTCGCGGGTCATGCCGCGCTCGTAGACATACTTCGCGAAGCAGCGGATGCCGTTGCCGCAGGTCTCCGCCTCGCTGCCGTCGGCGTTGAAGATGCGCATCTTGAAGGGGTGCGCATCGCCGGGGAGCACCAGGATGATCCCGTCGGAGCCCGCGCCGAGATGGCGGTGGCTCATGGCCCGGGAAAGCGCCGCCGGGTCGGCCACGGGGTGTTTCGCCGCGTCAATGAACAGGTAATCGTTGCCCAGACCGTGCAGTTTTGTGAACGGGACGCCCATGACATGCCTCCTCAGGAGTTGTTGCCCAATGCTACCGCCGCCCGGACAAACAGGTCCATGAGCCGGTCGTAGGAAATGCCCGCTGCGGCCGCCGCCTGCGGGAACAGGGAGGTCTCCGTCAGTCCGGGAACCGTGTTGACCTCCAGCCATACGGGGCCGTCCGGCCCCAGGATGAAATCGCTGCGGCTCCAGAGGCGGCAGCCCAGCGCCTCATGCGCCCGCACCGCCGCCGCGCGCACCGTCTCCGCGAGGGGCTCCGGGATCGGCGCGGGGGTGATCTCCTCGCTGGCCCCCGGGGTGTACTTCGCCTCGTAGTCGAAGTAGGCCGAGGTCTTCGGGCGGATTTCCGTGATCGGAAGCGCGCGGGGCCGCGCGCCGGGCTCGGTGTCCAGCACGGCGCAGGTGACCTCGGTCCCCGTGACGAAGGCTTCGGCCATGAGGAGCCCCTCGACGGCCATGATGCGGTCAAGATCGTCGGCCAGCGTGTCCCCGGCGCGGCAAATGGCCATGCCGCAGCTCGACCCCTGGTTGGGGGCCTTGAGGACGCAGGGCACGCTGATCCCGTCGCGGATTCGGGCAATCACGTCCTCCGGACAGGCGCGCCATTCGGCCAGCGTCACGACTGCCTGCGGGGCCACGCGGATGCCCGCCGCGTCCACCACCGTCTTGGCGCGGATCTTGTCCATGCACAGGCCGCTGGCGGCACTGCCGCTGGTGGTGTAGGGCAGGCCGAGGAGGTCGAGGAGCCCCTGGATGCGGCCGTCCTCGCCCGCGCCCCCGTGGAGTGCCACGAACACGCAGTCGGGCCGCTCCTCCGCCAGGCGGGACACGGCCCGGGGCAGGGGCACGGACGCCGCCCCCCCGAAGGACCAGCCGCCGTCCTTGCCGATCGTCACAGGCAGGACCTCGTGGCCCATGCGCCGCAGCGCGGCCGCCGCCCCCGCGCCGGAGCGCAGGGAGACCTCGTGTTCAAGGCTTTCGCCGCCCATCAGGACGACCACCCGAAAATGCGTGCTGTTCATCGTCTTAAACCGTTCATGCCCTTGGCGGGGGCAGGGGAGGGTTGAGGGAACGCGGGGGCGGGACGCCGTCGAAACGCCCCCGCACCGCCGCTATTGTAGTGCATGGGGGGATACATCCGGCAAGTCCGGGAAAAGTTCCCCGAGGAACCTCTACACCCGCGGCGCCGCCGGTTCTTCGTGGGTGAGGCAGTGGATGGTGCCAAGTCCCCAGACAAGGTCCACGGCGTGGATGCCGACGACTTCGCGCCCCGGGAAGCACTCGGCGAGAATGCCGAGGGCCTTCCGGTCGTTGGGATCGTTGAACGTGGGCACGAGCACCTTGGCGTTCGTGATCAGGAAGTTGGCGTAGCTCGCGGGCAGGCGCATGCCGTCAAAAACGACCGGCGCGGGCATGGGAAGCTCCACCACTTCCAGCGCGTGTCCGCCGCCCAGCCGCACCCCTTGGAGCCGCTCGCGGTTCTCCTCAAGCGGGGCATGGTTGGCGTCGTTGCCGTTTGGTTCACGGCAGAGCACCGCAGTGTGCGGATTCACAAAGCGGCAGAGGTCGTCCACATGGCCGTGGGTGTCGTCCCCCGCGATGCCTTTTCCCAGCCAGATGACCCGGGAGATGCCCAGCCACGCCGCGAAAAGGGCCTCGTAGTCCGACCGGGAGAACCCCGGGTTCCGGCACTGCGTGGCGGGGTCAAGGAGGCATTCCTCCGTGACCAGGAGCGCGCCCGCGCCGTTCGGGTCCAGGGCGCCCCCCTCCATGAAGACCGGCTTTGCGTTCCAGCGCGCCTCCACCAGACGGTGGCCGCGCTCTCGCGCCATGAAGGGCGGCCACTTCGCGTCCAGCCGGTGGTTGTCGTACTTCGCCCACCCGTTGAAGCGGAAACGGACGGCGGCGGATTCGCCGGAGGGGCCGTGCACCCACAGGGGCGAAATGTCGCGCATCCAGCCCCGGTCGAGGGGGAACACGGCGATCTGGACATTGGAGAGGTTCACTTCCGCCCGGCGCAGGCAGCGCCGCGCCGTCTCGGCGTGGCGCTCCGTGGCGGCCGCCAGAAAAACCTCCTCGTCCGCGGCGATGTGGCGGATGATTTCCCCGACCGCCCAGGGCACCG
>JAPXRP010000072.1:0-19443 GCA_033813475.1 Candidatus Hydrogenedentota bacterium | reverse complement strand
GAATACACCGTCTCGCTCACAGTGACCAGCAGCGACGGCAAGACGGACACGTCCACGCTGGCGAAGCACATCAAGGTCAGGGTGGCTGTCCCGTCTGTCGTCGGAATGCCTTATGCCGACGCGAAGGACGTGGTCCGGGCGGCGGATCTGACTGTGGGAACGATGACGGAGGCTTTTAGCACCACCGTTCCCGCGGGGTCGGTGAGCAGCCAGGATCCGGCGGCGGGCGCCGAGGTGCCCATGGGCACGGCGGTGAACCTGGTGGTTTCCAGCGGCCCGGGCGACGGGGTGGCCATCCTGCTTCCCGGCAACGTGCCGATGGAGCTGATCAAAGTCCCCGCGGGCAGTTTCCAGATGGGGTCTCCCGACACGGAACAGGGCCGGGAGAGCGACGAGGGCCCCCTGCACGAAGTGAAGATCGGCTACAACTTCTACATGGGCCGGCACGAGGTGACGCAGGCCCAGTGGCTGGCGGTCATGGGGGCGTGGCCGGGGGACGCCCCCCTGTCCACCCTCGGGTCGGGCGGCGCGTATCCCGCCTACGGCATTTCCTGGGAGGATGTCCAGGCGTTCATTGGGGCGGTGAACGCGCACATTGACGCGACGGGCCAGGGCGACGTGGTGCTGCGCCTGCCCAGCGAGTCGGAGTGGGAATATGCCTGCCGCGCGGGCGCGCAGACGCGGTTTTATTTCGGGGATTCCCTGGACGAGGAGGATGCGTGCGAGGATGACGGGGCGCGGGGCGCGCACATGTGGTATTGCGGGAACAACGCGCCCAACGGGATCAAGCCCGCGGCCCAGAGACTCCCGAACGCCTTCGGCCTGCACGACATGAGCGGGAACCTGTGGGAGTGGTGCGAGGACTGGCAGCACGGTGACTACACGGGCGCCCCGGCGGAGGGAAGCGCGTGGGTTCAGAATCCCTCGGCCCCGCAGCGGATCATCCGGGGCGGCAGCTGGGGCAGCAACGCCCGGCACTGCCGGTCCGCGCACCGCTACAGCTATTCCCCGTCCTACCGGAGCAGTTACATTGGGTTCCGGCTGGCGGCCGACGACATGGAGTCCATGGTGGCGGTGCCGCTGGTGACAGGCTTGCCGGTTGCGGAGGCGGAAACGGCCATTGCGGCGGCGCCGCTGATTGTGGGCACTGTGGCGGAGGTTTTCAGCGACACCGTTCCCGCGGGAACGGTGATCAGCCAGAATCCGGCGGCGGGGGTCGAGATTCTCGCCGGCAGGGCGGTGAATCTGGTGGTTTCCAGGGGGGCGTTCGACGGTGAAACGGAGGAGGTTCTCCTTCCCGGCGATGTGCCGCTGGAGCTGGTCAGAGTCCCCGCGGGGAGCTTCCAGATGGGCTCTCCGGCCACGGAGCAGGGCCATTCCCCCTGGGAGGGCCCCGTGCACCAGGTGAACATCGGCTACGACTTCTACATGGGCGCCCATGAGGTGACGCAGGCGCAGTGGCTGGCGGTGATGGGCGCGTGGCCGGGCGCCGCCCCGACGCCTTCCGACGGGCTGGGCGACGCCTATCCCGCCTACAACGTTTCCTGGGAGGACGCGAAGGCGTTCATCACGGCGTTGAACGCGCATGTTGCGGCGACAGCCCAGGGGACGGTGAGGTTCCGCCTGCCCTCCGAGGCGGAGTGGGAATACGCCTGCCGCGGAGGCGCGCAGACCCGTTTCTATTTCGGGGATTCCCTCGATGCGGGGGATGAGTGCGGGGATGACGGGGAGCGCGGCCTGTACATGTGGTATTGCGGCAACAATGCGGATGACGGCGAGCCGGGGTACGGGAGCAAGCCGGTGGGCGGCAAACTTCCAAATGCCTTTGGCCTGTATGACATGAGCGGAAACCTGTGGGAGTGGTGCGAGGACTGGTGGCATGGCGACTACACGGGCGCCCCGACGGACGGGAGCGCGTGGATACTGAATCCCGACGAACCGTTCCGCATCCTTCGGGGCGGCAGTTGGGACCACTACGCCCAGTACTGCCGCTCCGCGCTCCGCGACGGCGTCAGCCCCTCAATGCGCGACGCCGATGTGGGGTTCCGGATTGCCGGGGACCGTTAGGAGGCCGTCTTTTCCGTAAAGGAACATGCGACGCGATGCAGACCGCGCCGGACGGGGCTTGGGCCGCGTCCGGCGCGTCTTTTCTCGCGGGGGCCGGGGCGGGCACGACCGCCCTCCCCGGACGCCGGGCGCGCGGCCGCCGCCCTGAATGCCTCAGCCCAGTTTCCAGGGCTCCCGGTATTCATAATGGAGCAGGCTGTTTGCCGCCTCATTGTTTGTGACGCGCTCCGCCTTCGCGTCCCACTTCAGGAGGGACTCGGTGGCGAGGGCGATGTTTCCGAGGTGGGAGAAGGTGGTGGAGCGGTGGCCGGTCTCCACATCCGCAACGGGCAGGGCGCGGCTCTTGACACAGTCCAGGAAGTTCCCGATATGGGCGACCGTGAAGTCGCCGGCGGGGTCCAGCGGGTTCTTCTGCGTGACGGCCTCCATGCGCGGTTGGGGGTCCTGGAACTGGCCGCCCTTCTCCGGCACGATCTCGTAACCGCCGTCCTCGACGTAGAGGGTGCCGTTGGTGCCGCGCAGCTCGAAATGCCCCCGCTTGAGCGGGTTGTTCTGGTTGGCCTCGTACTGGCCGAAGACCAGCAGGCAGCCGCCGGGGAGCTGAAAGGTCGTTTCCATGGTGTCCGGGATGTCGCGGTCGTCGTCCACGGCGAAGCGGCCGCCGAGGGACACGACGGCGTCCGGGGCCTCCTCGCCGAGTATCCAGCGGAGGGAGTCAATGAAGTGAATGCCCCAGTTGGCGATCTGGGAGGAGTAGGCGCCCCACCAGCGGAACTTGTAGGGGGCGATGGTGTCGCGGAAGGGGCGATGGGGCCGGGGGCCGAGCCACAGGTCCCAGTCGAGGTCGGCGGGCGGGTCGGCGTCCCTCCCCTTCCCCATGCCGGCGGGCCACATGTTGGACAGCCGGTAGGTCCGGGCGACGGTCACCTTGCCGATGAGTCCGTCCCGCACCTTCTGCGCCAGGTCGGCATACAGGAGGCTGGACCGGCGCTGCACGCCGACCTGGACCACCCGGTTCGTCCGCCGCGCGGCCTCCACCATGCGCCGCCCCTCGTGGATGGTGACGGACAGGGGCTTCTCGACGTAAACGTCCTTGCCCGCGTCGCAGGCGTCCACACACTGGAGGGCGTGCCAGTGGTCGGGCGAGGCAACAAAGACCGCGTCAATGTCCTTGCGCTCCAGCAGCTTCCGGTAGTCCGTGAACACGTCCGGCCTGCCGTCCAGCCGGGCGCGGGCCTTGTCCAGATGCGGCTGGTAGACGTCGCACAGCGCCACGATCTCGGCGTTGGGGTGCTTCAGGATCATGTCCATGAGCTGGCCGCCCCGGTTGCCCGTGCCGAGCACGCCGAGGCGCACCCGTTCATTGGCCCCGAGGGCGTTCAGGGAGAACACCCCGGCGGCGGTTCCGGCCATGGCGGTCTTCACAAACGAGCGCCGGTTCATGTCCATGGATCATCCTCCTGTGCCGCGCGCGAACGCGGCGGGTTTACGGGGTGTGGAAGACTTCCTCCATGTCCGCCCACCACTCGCCCTCGGCACGGTGTTTGACGGCGAACTGGCAGGGGTCGGTCTCCCTCCACCACTTCTGCGTGAGGGGGTCGGCGGCCATTCGGGCCATGTCCCCCTTGAAGTCTTTCCCGGTGTACTCGAAGTAGCTGAACAGGCAGTAGTTGCCGTCGTCGAGCCGGTGGAGGTAGATGGAGTAGTTGCGGATGTTGCACTCCCTGATCTTCTCCAGAACGCCGGGCCACACGTTCGCGTGCAGCTCCTTGTAGGTCTCCAGTTTCTCCGCCTTCAGGCCGATGACGCCGCCGAAACGCTGAACGGTCCCTTCCGTACCGGGCCCGGCATGCCGGCAGCCCGCGAGCATTCCCAGCGCGACGAACACCGCCGCCCATGCCGCCTTTCGCATGACCTGTTCTCCCGGTGTGTGGACGACCGACTCAGGCGAACACCACATACAGCGCGACCATTATGCCGAAAAGGAGCCCCGCGACGACCCGGTAGTCCGCCAGCCCCCTGCCGGTCGCGCCCCGGAACGCCTCCAGCGGGCTGGACCACACCAGGGCGTCCCGCTCCGCGCTGGGCGGGTCCGGAAAGAGCCAGGACACGGGAACCAGCACGGCGGCGCAGAGCACGGCGAGGTAGAACCCGGCCATCATGAAGGGCACGTTCCAGCCCGTCGCCTCCTTGAACCAGTCCAGCAGAAACACGGCGAACCCCGCGGCCGAGCCGGTGACCAGCGTGGCGATGGCCGCCCGCGACGAAGCGCGCCGCCAGAAGACGCCGAAGACAAACACGACCGTGATGGGCGGCGCGATGTAGCAGATGGCGGCGTTCACCCCCTGGAAGACCGTGGGATAGCGCCCCAGAAAGGGCGACCACAGAACGGCCAGGACCATGCCCGCGAACGTGACGATCCGCCCCACGCGCACCAGCTTCCGGTCGTCCGCGTCGGGACGAAAGCGCCGGTACAGGTCGTGGGTGAAGAGCGTGGCCGCAGAGTTGAGGGCGGCGGAGACGGTGCTCATCAGCGCGGCGAGCAGCGCCGCCGCGAGCAGCCCGCGCAGCCCGGCGGGCATGAGCGTGTTAATCATGAACGCGTAGACCTGCTCGGTGCTCTCCGGCGCGCCCTCCACGCGTCCCGTGCCGACCAGGGCCGCGCACATCAGGCCCGGCAGCACGAGAATGAACACGGGCAGTATCTTGATGAACCCGGCGAACAGCGCGCCCATCCGCGCGTGGTGCTCGTCCTTCGCCCCGAGCACGCGCTGCACGATTGTCTGGTCGGTGCACCAGTACCAGATGCCGATGACCGGGTATCCGAGGAACACGGCGTACCACGGCAGGCCCGACGGGTCGCCCGACGGGCGCAGCATGGTGAGCTGCGCCGGGTCCACGGCGGCGGCCAGGTTCTCCCAGCCGCCAAGGGCATTCCACGCGCTGACCGTCATGACAACCGCCCCGAGCAGGAGGATCACCGTCTGCACCGTCTCCGTGACCACCACAGCCATCAGGCCGCCGACGATGGTGTACGCCCCGGTGAGCAGCGCCACCGCGACGATGCTGGCCATCTTGTTGATGCCAAACAGCCCCTCGAGCACCACCGCCCCCGCGTAGATGGAAAAGCCGATGTGGATGAAGACGGCCGCCACGATGGAGATGAGGGAAAGCCAGTCGCGGCTGGCGCGGCTGTAGCGCCGCTCCAGGAAATCGGGCAGCGTGGCCACCCGCGAGCGCACATAGAACGGGGCGAAGAATAGGGCGAGGAGGATCAGCGTGAACCCCGCCATCCACTCGAAATTCCCGTAGGCCAGGCCGTTCGTGTAGCCCTCCTGCGCGAGGCTCACCAGGTGGATGGTCGAGATGTTCGTGGCGAAAAGCGCCATGCCGATCACCGGCCAGGTCAGGCTGCGCCCCGCCAGGAAATACCCGTCGCCCGCCGCGCCCGTCCCCTTGCGCCCCCGCAGCCCCGCCCAGCAGCCCAGCGCCACAATGCCCCCGAGGTAGACCGCGATGACCGAAAGGTCCGGGGAATTCAACCCGCCCGACACCATGCGCAATCCTCCGCATCCGGTTTCGCCCCGGCGCGCGCCGATGGCCAGTCCCGCCAACATGCCCCGTCTTCGCATTTGACCAGAATGGCCGGGAAAAGGTCAATTCCGGTTAACCGTTGTTGCGGGGTTCTTCCCCCCTCGAACGATCCTCCAGCAGTTTCCAGCAGTACCACTGCATGCGCGGCAGATGGAAGAGGCCCTTCCACAGGTTGCCCTTGAGACGCACGGACACCCGGCCGTCGCGGTGGAGGCGGCCGCTTTGCCTAACGTGTCGCGGCCAGACGAAAACCAACGGCCTCGTACCGGTACCACACATAGTAGTGCAGCCGAAAAGCGGATCGGCACAATGCTGCGGTGCGCGTCCAATCGCCCCCCCGGAAGATTCGGCGGCCCTCGTAGGGGTTCGTGAGCCAGGCACTGCCGTCCGTCGGCGCGCCCAGATAGTTGAGGTGGTCCCAATCCTCGCACCATTCGCTCACATTGCCGGCCATGTCGTACAGTCCAAAGGCGTTTGGCAGCTTCTGCCCCACGCGCTTGGTCCCGTATCCGGGGTCGCCCTTTCGCCCCACATTGTTTCCGGCGAACCACATGTACTGGCTGCGCACGCCGTCGTCCTCGTTCCCGTCCGGAACATCGAGGGAATCCCCAAAATAGAAGCGCGTTTGCGTTCCCGCCCGGCAGGCATATTCCCACTCTGCCTCGCTCGGCAGGCGCACCGCGACCGGCCCCTGTCCGCTGGCCTCAATGTGTCCGTTCAGCGCCGATATGAACGCGTTGGCATCGTCCCATGAAACGCAGTATGCGGGGTGGTCCGGCCCGGCCCCGTAGTCGCTGACGGGCTCACGGGGCCATGCCCCCATCACCGCAAACCACTGCTCCTGCGTCAGCTCATATTTTCCCATGTAGAAGTCATACCGGAAGTTCACAAGATGCAGAGGGCTTTCCTTGTTGAAACGGCCCCTTTCCGTTTCCGGAGAGCCCATCTCGAAGCTCCCCGCGGGAATCTTGACCAATTCAAGCGGGATGCCGCCCGGAAGCAGGATGGTCATCTGGGCTGGGTTCTCGAAACGAACGTGGTCGAAAAACACCTCCGATCGGTGTCCGGCGCGGTCAAGGAACTGGACCCTCACCGTCCGGTGTCCATCCGCACCCCCGGGAAGCGTGTACGCCCGCGCGGCGGCGGGCGCCTCCCACGGGGACCAGGTGGCACCGTTGTCGCTGAACCGCATCCGCACCACACCCGTCCCACTGTCCGCCCAGGCAAGCCCCAGTGTTACCGCGCGCATTGAGGTGACCGGCGCGCCCCCGTTGATGCTGATTGCCCCTGAGGGGGGCGTGGTGTCCAAAAGAATGTAATCCCTTGCCGCCTCCGAGCGGTTTCCGGCGCGGTCAAGGAACTGGACCCTCACTGTCCGGTGTCCGTCCGCACCCGCGGGAAGCGTGTGCGCCCGCGTGGCGGCGGGCGTCTCCCACGCGGACCAGGTGGCACCGTCGTCGCTGAACCGCATCCGCGCCACGCCCGTCCCACTGTCCGCCCAGGCCAGCCCCAGCGTTACTTCGCGCGTTGACGTGAAGGCGTCCCCCCCGTTGACAAGGATGCTTCCCGTCGGCGGAGTGGTGTCCTCCGTCGCATGCGAACGGGCCGAAAGGAACCCCGACAGGCAAAACACCGCGAAAACGGCCGCCGCTTCCCTCGCATAACTCTTGGCACGCATGACGCCGAACCTCCCTAGTATCGCACAACACCTCATAATGGACATCAATGACGGTTTCAGCCTACTACAGTTGCCCCGTTTTGTCAAGAGCGGCAGCAGTTCCGTTCATTGCATCCCCGCCCGATCCTCCAGCAGTTTCCAGCAGTACCACTGCATGCGCGGCAGATGGAAGAGGCCCTTCCACAGGTTGCCCTTGAGACGCACGGACACGCGGCCGTCGCGGTGGAGGTAGCCGTACCATTCGCCGTGTTCGGGGTCGGGGAAATGGCGGTGCGCCCAGTCGTGGACCAGACGGTGAAATTCGGCGTACTTGGCGTCGCCCGTGAGGCGGTGGGCGAGCAGCGTGGCAATGACGGCCTCGTTGTGGGGCCACCAGAACTTCATGTCGTGCCAGTACTCCTGCACGGGAAGCCCCCTGACGTCCACGAAGTAGAGGATGCCGCCGAACTCGCGGTCCCAGCCGCGGTCCCACATGGCGTCGAGCATGCGGCAGCCGAGGGCCGTGAGGCCGGGGGCGCCGCCGCGGACGCGGGACTCGTGCAGGATGAACCACGCCGCCTCCATGGCGTGGCCCGGATTGAGCGTGCGGCCGTCGAAGTGGTCAATGAACTCGCCGTTGGGGCCGACGGTCTCCATGACGCAGCCGAACTCCTCGCTGAAAAAGTCGCCGCGGATCTCGTCAATGCAGCGGTCAATCTCGCCGGTGCAGAAGGCCGCCTCGCCGAGGGTGTCGCGGAGCACCTGCGCCACGCCAATGGTGATCATCGGGATGCCGATGGCCTTGGCGGGGCGGGTGCCGGGCACGCCCTTGGGCGGCAGCAGCCCCGGCGTGTTCGCGTGGCGCAGGAAGGACCGGAACAGGTCGAGGGCGCGCGCCGCGGCGCCGCCGTCGCCGGACGCCTTGGCGTAGGCCGCGTGGGCGATGGCGGCGAAGGCCTCGGAGTACACATAACGCCGCTTGCGCAGGGGGACGCCCTCGCGCGTCACCTGGAAGAACATGCGCCCGTCCTCGTCGAAGCCGTGGCGCTGGATGAACTCTATCCCCTGGCGGGCATACTCCAGCCACTCGGGCCGCCGCTCCACCGTGTTGTACAGCGTTGCCAGCATCCATGAGATGCGCCCCTGCTGCCACATCCCCTTGTCCGTGTCAATCACCGAGCCGTCCCGGTCCAGGGCGGTGAAAAACCCGCCATGCTCCCGGTCCACGCACCGGGGAATCCAGAACGGGACCGTGTCCCCCAGCAGCCCGTCCCGGTAAGTGGTGATCAGTTCCCCAATGCGCGCGGCGTCCATGAACAGCCTCCATGTTTCCAAGTTTCGGCAATTATACCCCGCCCCCCGCCTCCGGGGCGTGGAGGTGTTCTCCGAAGGCGTTTCCGGCGCACACACAGAGGACGCGGAGATTCCAGCCGGACAGTTCGCGGTGCGGCAGCATCCGTGCATTGCCGGAGAGGCTTTCTGGCGGACTGTTCTGCCGCGACCCCGCGCGGGCACGCCCGCACGAAGGAAAGCGGCGGCGCCCACGGGGGGATCAAAACCGGTGGGGAAGTTATGCCTGGGAAGGGAATCGGGGTTCACGCTGACCCAAGGTCTGCACCGTGCGGAGCACCTTGGAGTGCGGAAGCTTGCTGCCGCCTTCATTCACGCAGGCTTGCCTGCGGGAGGCCACGGCGCAGGGACACGCCCCGCGCCGCCTCCGTCCTCATCCTCCCTCTGCGGAAATCTGCGCCCTGTGCGGACCGCCGTAACGGTATGATCCCTGCGGGAGAGTCAGACTAACCGATGCCTGCCCCCATTCATTTCATGTTGTCCTACGGCCACTCACCGCGAGCAGGCTCAACGCCAAGCCCCCCAGAAAGAGGTCGCCCAGGCGGTTTCTCAGATCTGTAAGTGTGAACCCGGATTTCTGGCATCCAAAACAACCGGCCTCCTCGTCAAGGCCAAGTTCTGCCCTGCTCAGCGCACCGTCGCCATCGGTGTCCAGTTCATTGAAGACGGCCAGGGTAAGCCTTGGAATCGCGGCCAAGGCCTCCGCATAACTGATGCGCCCGTCCCCATTGGTGTCCGCAGCATTAAATCCGGCGGCCAACAAGGCAAGCACCTCCTCCGCTGTGGGAGGCAGTGGCGGCTCTCCCTCGCCTTCGCCCTCACCTTCGCCCTCCTCCGGCAGCCCGAGTTCGGCGCGGTCCAGATACCCGTCCGTGTTCGTGTCCAGCTCGTCAAAAACGGCGCGCGACAGGGAGGGAACGGCCGCGAGCGCCTCCTCCCAGCTCAGCTTGCCGTCGCCGTCCGTGTCGGCCTCTTCAAAGAGGGCCGCCAGCAGGGCGCGCACCTCGTCCGCGTTCGGGCCGAGGTATTTGCCCAGGGAGACCACCAGGTCAACCGGCGTCCCCGCCGCGCGCTCCTCGCCCCCCGCGGGGCTCTGGGCGATCACCCATCCCGCGGGGATCACATCGTCATACTTCTCGGTGACCGCGCCCACGACAAACCCGGCGGACGCGATGGCGGCCCGGGCGGAGGTGGAGGGCGTGTTGACGACGTTCGGCACCGCGGAGGTCTCGGCGGGCTCCTTTCCGAGGGAGACAACGAAGTTCACCGGCGACCCCGTGGCCAGCTCGGTGCCCGCCGCCGGAGTCTGCCGGATGACGCGGTCCTTGCGCACGTTGTCGTCATACCGCTCGGTCACCTCGCCCACCACCAGGCCGGCGGCGACAATGTCGGCCTCGGCGTCGGAGCGCAGCTCGCCGACGATGTCCGGCACCCCAGACTTCTTGCACACCAAAAGCGTTACCGCCGAACCCGACACCGCCTCTGCGCCGCCTGCTGGATTTTGGGAAATGACATTGCCTGATGGAACGGAGTCGTTGAAGGTTTCGGTCACCGCACCCAGTGTCAAGTCCGCCTCCCGTATGGCAGTGGTTGCCGCTTCCTGGGGATACCCCTCTACGCTGGGAACAAACACAGAATAGGGCACATACTCATAAGCGCCCATGTCAATACCCACGCCATTTGGGCGGACGGTGCCAACCAAATCCACGAGAGGTGCTCCCGATGAAGTGCCTTTATCAATACAGGGGGAATCCGCCCGCAAACGAAAATCACCCAGCGAGGGATTGATAAAACTGGGTTCCCCCACGATGTTGCCGGTGCCGCTCTGAGCTGTGGTAAGGCAACTGTAGGTGATGATTGTGCCAGAAGAGGCTTGCGACCCTCCTGTATTCCCCCAGATAATGCAGTTGGTTGCCGAACCATTATTTATTCCATAACCAGAATTGTATGCCAAAGTGCAATTCATGGCGGTGCTTGAACCCAACCCGGCGCAAGAGTTATTTGTGAACAAGCAGTTGATAGCGATGCCTAGATTCATCGCACCACCACCATAAATCGAAGCACGATTACTTCTAAATAGGCACCTTGTTGCCGTGCCTTGGTACATCCCCCCTCCCAATCCACTTGCGATATTAAAAACAAATGCACAGTTTACGGCAGTGCCTTGATACAACCCAGCCCCATCACTTGCCGTGTTATAAGTGAACACGCAGTTGGTGGCGGTCCCCCCGAACATTCCCCCGCCGTTAGTGCCCCCAGTTGATGAGGATGAAGTCTTTCCTCCTGTCATGGTGAAGCCATCCACGGCACCGCCGGAAATGGCATACACACAGCGGCGTATGTCGCCCCCGTTAATGATCGTGACGTTGTCGGTGTAGTCTCGCTCGTCCCGGCCAGTTTCCGCGCCGGTGAAGCCGCCGTAGAGGGTCACGCCGGATTTCAGGGTGACCACACCAGTGTCACCAGTTCCGGTGTAAGACCCGGCCTTGACCCAGATTTCATCGCCGGAGGCGGCCTTGTCCACCGCCGCCTGGAGGGTGCCGCAGGCCGTGGCCCATGAGGTTCCCGACCGTTCCCCTGCCCCGCCGGGGGTGACATACCAGACAGCGGCGTTGGCCGCAGTGGTGGGCAGCATGAGCAGGGTTGCCAGAAAGAGAAGGACGGCAACGGATGAACGGTGAATCGCGCAAGTGAACACGATGCTCTCCCTTGTTGTCTCGCACCAGAAAAGTGAACCACCCACTGGATTCACTTCCTGAACAGCAGACTAGCACATCCTGTATGGGTTGTCAACATCCGAACTCGCGCAGGGCAGGCGGGCTTTCGCTTGGAGACCTGTCCTGCCGCAGTCCGCGCGCGGGCAAGCCCGCACGAAGAAAGGCGGCAGCAAGCTGCCGCACTCCAAGGCGCGCGAGGCGCGCGCGGGGAGCGGTCGGCTGTCCCCCTGATTTGACCCCGGCGCGTTTCTGTGGTAGACTCTTGGAGACTGTTAGCACTCTCGCGCACTGAGTGCCAAACCGTGCCGCCGGCGACGGTTGCCGCGCGGGCGGGGTGCGTGCGCAACAGGATGCGGGCCGCGCCATGCAAAAACACCCGGAACTGACGGATCGGGAGCGGGAAATCCTGCACGCCGTGGTGAACAGCTACATCATCTCGGCGGAGGCGGTGGGCTCCCGGACCGTGGTGAAGCGCTTCGGCATGGAGCTCAGCCCGGCGACGGTGCGCAATGTGATGGCCGACCTGGAGGAGATGGGGCTGCTGGAGCAGCTCCACACCAGCTCGGGCCGCGTGCCGACGGGCGCGGGCTACCAGTACTACATTGACCACCTGATGCGCGTGCAGGAGCTTACGCTGCGCGAGCGGCGGCGGATCGAGGAGGAGTTGTCGGAGCGCCTGGACGACGCGGACGGCGTGCTCCGGCGGGCGAGCCACCTGCTGGCGCTGGTGTCGCACCACGCGGGCCTCGCGGAGACCCCGGCGGACACGGCGGCGGTGGCGATGCGGGTGGACCTTGTGCGCGTGGGGCCGGCGAAGCTGGCCATGCTGGTGGTGGACAATTTTGGCCGCGTGCGCTCGGTGATGGCCCAGGTGGCCTCGCCCATGGGCGACGCCGAGCTGGAACAGTTGAACCGGTTCATGAACGAGCACCTGCACGGCGCCCCGGTGGACCAGCTTTCGGTCCGCGTGGAGGAGCGCCTGCGGCTGTACCTGGACGAGCAGCGGCGGCTGGCCCAGCGCGCGCTGGAGGTGCTGGAGCTGCTGCCCCGGCGCCCCCAGGGCATGCTCATCGTGGAGGGCACCTCGCAGCTCCTGGAGCAGCCCGAGTTCCAGGACATGCGCCAGGCCCGCGACGTGTTCAACCTCCTGGAGGAGCGCGAGGAGCTGCTGGGGCTCCTGCGGTCCGCCTCCGACGAGGGCGGGCGCAGCGCGGTGTTCCTCGGCGGCGGCGCGCGCAAGCTGGAGGGCCTGGGCCTGGTGGCCGCGCCCTACGAGGTGGACGGCCGGAAGGCGGGCATGATCGGCGTGCTCGGGCCGCGCCGGATGCACTACTCGAAACTGACCGCCGTGGTCGAGTACACGGCCGGACTGGTCGGCCGGATACTCACCCGGCTTTCGGGCTGAAACGGCCCGCGGAAAGACCGTGAAAAGGAATGTGATGGTGGACGAAAGAGACGAAAGAGACGAGAGAGAGCTTCCGGACGGGGCCCCCGGAGAGGACGCGCCCGGGGCGGTTCCCGGCGACGGCTGCGGCTGCGACTGTTCCGGGGCCTGCGCGGACTGCGCCGCCCCCGCGGAGGAGCCGGACCCCCTGGACGTGCTCGCGGGCGCCCTGGCGGCCTCGGAAAAGGAGCGCATCCTGTACAAGGACCAGCTCCTGCGCGCGCGCGCCGAGTTCGACAACTACCGCAAGCGCGTGGCGCGCGACGCGGAGCAGCTCCGCCGCACGGCGGCCCAGGACCTGCTGCGCGACCTGCTCGCCGTGGCGGACAACCTGGAGCGCGCCCTGGAGCACGCCGGCGCCTCGGACGACGGCGGCGTGGCCGAGGGCGTGCGGATGGTTCTGCGCCAGATGCAGGACCTGATGGCGTCGCGCGGCGTGGCCGCCATTCCGGCGGCGGGCGAGGCCTTTGACCCGAACCTGCACGAGGCGCTGGCCATGCAGCCCTCGGACGACTGCCCCGCCGGCACGGTGCTGGTGGAGTTTCAGAAGGGATACACCCTGGACGGCGCGGTGCTCCGCCCGGCCAAGGTTGTCGTGAGCAGCGGACCCGCGGAGGCGGCCGACGCGCCGCCCGCCGGAGAGGCGTCCGCCGGGACACAAGATACAAACAACTAGAGGGAGCAAGATAGACATGAGCAAGGTAATCGGCATTGACCTGGGAACCACCAACTCCTGCGTGGCCGTGATGGAGGGCGGCGAGCCCGTCGTCATCGCGAACGCCGAGGGCAACCGCACCACCCCGTCCGTCGTGGCCTTCGCCAAGGACGGCGAGCGCCTTGTGGGCGCGGTGGCGAAGCGGCAGGCGGTGACCAACCCGCAGAACACCGTTTTCTCCATCAAGCGCTTCATGGGCCGCCAGCACGGCGAGGTCGGCTCCGAGGAGAAGCTGGTGCCCTACCGGGTCACCTCGAGCCCGTCGGGCGACGTGCAGGTGGAGGTCGGCGGCCGCACCCACCGTCCGCCGGAAATCTCCGCCATGATCCTCCAGAAGATGAAGGAGACGGCGGAGTCCTATCTGGGCCACCCGGTGACCCAGGCCGTCATCACGGTGCCCGCCTACTTCAACGACTCGCAGCGCCAGGCCACCAAGGACGCCGGCCGCATCGCCGGGCTGGAGGTCCTGCGCATCATCAACGAGCCGACGGCGGCCGCGCTGGCCTACGGCCTGGAAAAGAAGCGCGACGAGAAGGTCGCCGTCTACGACCTGGGCGGCGGCACCTTCGACGTGTCCATCCTCGCCATCGGCGACGACAGCTTCGAGGTGCTCAGCACGAACGGCGACACCCATCTGGGCGGCGACGACTTCGACCAGCGCGTCATTGACTGGCTGGCCGAGGAGTTCATGAAGGACCAGGGCATTGACCTGCGGAAGGACCCCATGGCCCTCCAGCGCCTGAAAGAGGGGGCGGAGAAGGCCAAGTGCGAGCTGTCTTCCGCCATGACCACGGACATCAACCTGCCCTTCATCACGGCGGACCAGAGCGGCCCGAAGCACATGAACTACACGCTCACCCGCGCCAAACTGGAGCAGCTCTGCGACGACCTGCTCCAGCGCACGAAGAAGCCCTGCTTCCGCGCCCTGGAGGACGCCGGCCTCACGGCGGCCCAGGTGGACGAGGTCATCCTCGTCGGAGGCATGACCCGCATGCCCGCCGTCGGCCGCATCGTGAAGGACACCTTCGGCAAGGAGCCCCACCGCGGCGTGAACCCCGACGAAGTCGTCGCCATCGGCGCGGCCATCCAGGGCGGCGTGCTCTCCGGCGAGGTCAAGGACGTGCTCCTGCTCGACGTGACGCCGCTCTCCCTGGGCATCGAGACCCTCGGCGGCGTCTGCACCAAGCTCATCGAGCGCAACACGACGATCCCGGTGACCAAGCGCCAGGTCTTCTCCACCGCCGCCGACGGCCAGACCGCCGTGACCATCCACGTGCTCCAGGGCGAGCGCGAGATGGCCTCCGACAACCGCACCCTCGGCAAGTTCGACCTCCTGGGCATTCCCCCCGCGCCGCGCGGCGTGCCCCAGGTCGAGGTCTCCTTCGACATTGACGCGAACGGCATCGTCCACGTCTCCGCCAAGGACCTCGGCACGGGCAAGGAGCAGGCCATCCGCATCGAGTCCTCCAGCGGCCTGTCGGAGGAGGAGATCAGGCGCATGGTCGGCGAGGCCGAGCGCCACGCCGGCGAGGACAAGCAGCGCCGCAGGCTGGTCGAGGCGAAGAACAACGCCGACGCCATGGTGTACCAGACCGAGAAGGGCCTGAAGGAGTACGGTGACAAGGTGGCCGACACGGACCGGAAGGCCGTCGAGGACGCCCTGGAGACGCTGCGCCAGGCCGCCAAGGGCGACGACGCCGACGCCATCGAGTCCGCCCTGAGCGGGCTGACCTCGGTGTCGCACAAGATGGCCGAGGCCATGTACGCCCAGGCCGCCCCGCAGGGCGCGCCGCAGGGCGCCCCCCAGCCCGAGCCGGGGCAGGGCGCGGACGAGGCCATGGACGCGGACTTCACGGTGAAGGACGGGGACGACAAGAACAACTGAGGCCCGCCCGGCCCACGGTGACGCAGCATGGCGAAGACGAGGGATCTGTACGAGATTTTGGGCGTGGCCAAGGGTGCCAGCCAGGATGAGATACGCAAGGCGTATCTCAAGCTGGCGCACAAGTACCACCCGGACAAGACCGGCGGCGACAAGGCCGCCGAGGACAAGCTCAAGGAGATCAACGGCGCCTACGATGTCCTGAAGAACCCCGAGAAGCGGGCCCAGTACGACCAGTTCGGCGCCGCCGACGGCCAGCCCTTCGGCGGCGGCGGATTCGGCGGGGGCTTTGGCGGGGGGGGCGGGTTCGGCGGCGAGGGCGGCGGCTTCGAGGACCTCTTTGACATGCTCTTCGGCCAGGGCGGGGGCCGCCGCGGCGCGGCGGACCGCACCCGGCGCGGCGCGGACCTGGAGGGCGCGGTGCGCGTCTCCCTCATGGAGGCCGCCCACGGCACGAAGAAGATTTTTTCCTTCAACCGGGCGGAGCCCTGCGCGGACTGCGGGGGCACCGGCGCGTCCAAAGGCTCCAAACCCGAGACATGCCGCCAGTGCGGCGGCTCCGGACAGGTCCGCGCGTCGCAGGGCATCTTCAGCGTCAGCCGCACCTGCCCCGTGTGCAACGGCCGCGGCCAGGTCATCGCGTCCCCCTGCCACACCTGCGGCGGCGCGGGGGTCCGGCGCGCCCGGCGCGAGCTGAACGTGGACATTCCCCCCGGCGTGGACGACGGGCAGCGCCTGCGCGTCCAGGGCGAGGGCGAGGCCGGCCGGAACGGCGGCGGGCGCGGCGACCTCTACATCTCCATCCAGGTCGAGTCCCATCCGCTCTTCACCCGCAAGGGCACCACGGTCTACTGCGAGGTGCCCGTCACCTTCGGCCAGGCCGCCCTCGGCGGGTCGGTGGACGTGCCCACCCTCCACGGCATGGTCTCCCTCAAGATTCCCGCCGGCGCCAAGACCGGCACCCAGCTCCGCGTCCGCGGCAAGGGCATGCCCGACCTGCGCGGCTACAGCCACGGCGACCAGGTGGTGCTTGTCCGCGTCGAGGTCCCCGTCAAGCTCTCGCGGAAGCAGACCTCCCTCCTGGAGCAGTTCGAGGCCGAGGGCGACGCCAAGACCTACCCCGACGTGGAGGCCTTCCACCGCGCCGCGCGCGACGCCATGAAGCCGGCGAAGTAGAACGCGCGGTTCAGCCTTCCCGTGACTTGAGGCGCGGAGGCCCCGTGGCGTACCATGTCCCTGTCTTCGCGGTGTGGCGACAGCATGAGGGCTGAGGCATGGTTCCGGATCCCCGTTTATCCCCCGCGGCTGTGGAGCCGTTTGTGGACCGCTTTCTCTCCGTCGCGGAGGGGAAGTGCGCGCGCCTCGCGCGCAAATGGATGGACGGCCGCGGCGGCATGGGCGCGCCCGTGTTCACCCGCGCCGGAAAATACACCGCGCGCGGCTGGACCGAGTGGACCCAGGGCTTCCTCTTCGGCGGCCCCCTGCTCGTCTTTGACGCCACGGGCGACCGCGCCTCCCTCGACGCCGGCATCCGGGGCTCTCTGGACCGCATGGCCCCGCACGTCAGCCACATTGGCGTCCACGACCACGGATTCAACAACGTCTCGACCTACGGTACCCTGCGGCGGTTGATCCTGGAGGGGAAGGTTCCGGACGACGGCGGCATGCTGGCGCAGTGCGAACTGGCCCTGAAGGTTTCCGGAGCGGTGCAGGCCGCCCGGTGGACCGCCACCACGGAGACCGGCGGCGGCTATGTCTACTCCTTCAACGGCCCGCACTCCCTCTTCTGCGACACCATCCGCTCCTGCCGGAGCCTCGTGCTCGCCCACCAGCTCGGCCACGCGCTCATGGGCGAGAACGACCGGCCCATTTCCCTCCTTGACCGCGCTGTGGCGCACATCCGCAGCACCCTCGCGTGGAACGTCTTCTACGGCGGAGGGCGCGACCTCTACGACGTGCCGGGCCGCGTCGCCCACGAGAGCCTCTTCAACGTGAACGACGGGAAATACCGCTGCCCCTCCACCCAGCAGGGCTACGCCCCCTTCTCCACCTGGACCCGGGGGCTGGCATGGGTGCTCCTCGGCTGCGCCGAGCAGCTCGAATGGTTCTCCCGGCCCTGCGTGCAGTTCGAGGGCAAGGCCGCCTTCCTCCGGGAAATGGAGCGCGCCGCCCGCGCCACGGCGGACTTCTATTTGCGCCACAGCTCCGCCGACGGCATCCCCTTCTGGGACACCGGCGCGCCGGGCCTGGCGGGCGTCGCGGACTACGCGAAGACGTCGGACCCGTGGAACGGGCCGGAGCCCGTGGACAGCTCCGCCGCCGCGATCTCGGCCCAGGGCCTGATCCGTCTCGGCCTGCGCCTGGGCGGCAAGGGGGGCGCCTGTCTCCGGGCCGGTCTCGGCGTGGCCCGCACGCTCTTTTCGCCGCCCTACCTCTCCGAGTCCCCGAAGCACGAGGGGCTCCTCCTCCACTCCGTCTATCACCGCCCGCGCGGCTGGGATTATGTCCCCAAAGGCCGGACAATCCCCTGCGGCGAGTCCTCCCTGTGGGGGGACTACCACGCCCTCGAGCTGGCGGTTCTGGTCAAGCGGCTCGCCCGCCGGGAATCCCCGGCCACGTTCTTCGCCGGAGGGTGATCCCCGGGCGGGTGGGCAGTAAGGAGTGCGGGAGATGAAGAGGTTCTTTGGGTTTCCCCTGCGCGCTGCGGCAATCGCCGCCGCCGCCGTCCTGTTCGCCGCGGGGGCCGTGGCCGGCCCCATGTTCTCCACCGACCTGCGGACCACCGTCGGCGTGTCGGAGTACCACGACGTGCCCATGACCGACGGCACCCCGCTGGCCACGGACGTCTATCTCCCGGACGCCAGCGGCGGCCCCTGGCCCGTCATCCTCATCCGAAACACCTACACCCGCAACATGGGCCTCAACCGCTACCTGAACGACGGCTACGCCGCCGTGGTGCAGGCCCCGCGCGGCCTCCACGGCAGCGGCGGCGAGCCCAGCGCCTTCTACTACGACGGCTGGCGCGAGGGGCTCACGGACGGCGCGGACACGGCGGCGTGGGTGAAAAAGCAGCCCTGGAGCAACGGGAAGATCGGCACCACCGGCGAGTCCGCCCTGGCCATGGTCCAGATGCTCATGGCCCCCGCCACGCGCGATGTCGCCGCCCAGTACATCTACCTGACGCCGGCCAACTATTACTTCGACGTGGTGTACACGGGCGGCGTCTTCCGCAAAAACCTGGTCGAGGGATGGCTCACCCTCCTCGGCCAGTTCAACGTCTCGGCCCTCTACCGCAGCCAACCGGTCTTCGACAATTTCTGGTCCTACTACAACGTCGTCGCCCGCGCGAAGGACATCACCGCCCCCGCCGTCTTCATGGGCGGGTGGTACGACATCTTCCAGCCGGGGACTGTGGACGCCTTCATCAGCCGCGAGACCGAAGGCGGCGAGGGCGCGCGCGGGAAGAACTACCTCGTCATGGGCTGGCGCACGCACAACAACGACTCCTCCCCCGACTACAGGCTGCCCTCCGGGGACCCCGCCGTCAGCTCGGGGGACATCGCCAACCGCCTGTTCGCCCATTACCTCAAAGGCGACGAGAAGGCGCTTGACGGCATCCCCAAGGTGCAGTACTACGTCATGGGCGACGACCGCGACCCCGACGCCCCGGGCAACGAGTGGCGCACCGCCGAAACCTGGCCCCCTTTCCCGGCAGAGGAGGCCGCCTTCCATCTCGCCCCGGACGGCCTGCTTTCCCGCGATGCTGCAACGGCGGCCGGGTCGCTTGAGTTCACCTTCGACCCCAAGAACCCCGTGCCCACCGTCGGCGGCGCGAACCTTCTGCCCAACCTCAAGGCGGGCCCCTACGACCAGCGCAAAATATCCAGCCGCCCCGACATCCTGAAATTCGCCACCCCCGTGCTGGAGGCGCCCGTCGAGACCGTCGGCCGCCTCCGCGTCACCCTCTACGTCTCCTCCGATGCCCCCGACACGGACTTCACGGCGAAACTAGTGTGC
>JAPXRP010000071.1:0-19478 GCA_033813475.1 Candidatus Hydrogenedentota bacterium | reverse complement strand
CTGTTCGTCCTGCCAACCCTGTCCCGGACAGAATAAACGCGCCCCCGTCACTGCGGCGGGCGGGCGGACCCCTCCACCGTGAGCGTGGTCTCCAGGCGCACCTCGCCGCGGGGGCCGTCGGCGCGGACGATGAGCACGTCGCGCGGCGTGCCGGAGAGGTTTTCCAGGGTGAATCCGCCGCCCGCGGCCGGGGTCACGCGGACGCTGTCCACGCCGAAGCCCAGGCCGCGCGCGGGGTCGAGGTACACGTCGCCGTAGTGGTCGCGGATGCGGTTGCGGGCCTCGGCGGCGGCGCCGTTGCCCCAGTCGTAGATGGTGAACTCGCCGATGCCCTCGCCGTCGTCGCCCGTTGCGCCGCCGTGGCCGTAGTTCTCCATGGTGAAGCCGTGGTCCTCCGGGCCGAAGAAGGGCCACACCTTCTCCCACAGCCGCTTCGCCCGGGGGTTTTCCGGGCAGTACATCATGACGAAGGAGGACTTGAGCGCGGCGACACCCCGCTCGAAGAGCTCCGCCTCGCCCGTGGCGCGGTAGTAGTCGAGGAACAGCCCGGCGAAGAGGCACTGGCGCGAGTCGTTCCACTCGCCGTCGCAGTTCATGACGCCGAAGCCGCCCAGCGCGGGGATGTGGATGAACGGCGGCTGCCAGGCCTGCTGGAGCATGGAGAGCTCGTCTAGGGTGCGCCGGCCCCACGCCAGCCAGCGCGCGTCCCCCGTGGCGCGGTGCGCGGCGAGCAGCGCCTCGGCGGTCCAGAACATGGAGAAGCTGCACTGCTTGTGCAGGGCGTTGCGGGGGATCTTCCTCCCGACGAACTCCTCGCGGCCCCAGCCGCAGCAGGACCAGAAGGTCTCGAAGTCCTCCCAGCGGCCCTGGGGCACGGCGTCGGCGAGGAGGGCGTCGAGCGCGCGCAGGGCGGCGTCGCGGTACTTC
The DNA here is from genome assembly GCA_033813475.1 of Candidatus Hydrogenedentota bacterium. Taxonomy (GTDB): domain Bacteria; phylum Hydrogenedentota; class Hydrogenedentia; order Hydrogenedentales; family CAITNO01; genus JAAYBR01. The sequence continues at coordinate 18,551 of JAPXRP010000071.1, read as the reverse complement.
GCCTTGCCGGTCACGTCGGCGAGTTTCAGCAGGAAGGTGGCGCTCATGCTGCTCTCCGGCGAGTCGCGCAGGATTTCGTGGGGCTTCTGCGTCTCCGGGTGCAGCCACGCGGGGAAAAGCCCCTTTTCATCCTGGAGGGTGAGGAGCCGGTCGCCGTAGGCGCGGGCGTAGTCCAGCAGCCGGGGGTCGGGGTCCAGCTCCCCGTGCCAGCGCAGCATGAGCAGGCAGGTCCAGCTCGCGTCGAGGACGTGGAACCACTGGTCGGTGACGCCGCGCTCCCAGGGCACGCGGTTGGAGTTCATCCAGCGGCCCGTCGCCCAGCCCTTCGACCGGTTCACCTTCTTCCCGTCAACCTCCACCTTCTCCATCTTCGTGCCGTAGACGCCGGGAAAGAGGCCGTTGGTCATGGGCGCGGCGAGGGCGAGCTCCTTGGTGAGCATCGCCTTTTCGGCGAGCGCCGCGTCGTTGGTGCGGCGCGCGAAGCGCAGCACGCCCGACGCCCCGCGCAGGGAGGAGAACCATGCCTGGTTCCAGATGGAGAGGAACTCGCGCATGTCCACGGGGCCGGGATGGTTGGGCGACTGGGTGACGTTGACGATGAAGGCGGGTGCGCCCACACGGCGGCCGTCGAGGTCGAACTCCTGCCACACCGCGTCCTTCCAGGTGTCGAAGGCCCACGCGTAGGTGTGGCGGACATAGGCGTCCATGGGCACCGTCAGCGGCTCGCCCTTTTCAAACAGCGGGTGGCCGTGGCGCCGCCAGAGGAAGCGCGCCGCGTCGTGCCATGGGTTCACGGGGTTCTCCGGCGCGTCGCGGAGGGCCGCATAGAAGCCCAATTGCACCGTGCCCGGCCCCAGCGCCATGCCGGGCTTCTTCTCGTAGAGCACATGGGTGTAGATGCTCGTGAGCGACATGCCGACGGTGAGCGTGCGGCGGGGCGCGTCGAGGTCGAGGAACCACGGGGCGCCCGGCGTCTTCCCGCAGAGGTCCAGATCGGGGATCAGGGTGAGCACGCGCCCGCCCTTCGCGGCGATCAACGCGGGCGACCGTAACACATGCTGCGCGGCGCAGTCGCCGTCGCGCGGCGAGAGGTGGGGCGTCCACCAGAAGTCCGGGCCGAACAGCGCCTCCACCGGCACCGACAGTTCGTCCAGCGGCGTTTCTCGGTCCGGCTCCCAGGTCAGGCGCACGCGCCGCCACGCGCCGTCCACCACATCGGACACCTCCACCGCCGGCGCGCCCAGCGCCTCCGGCGCGGGCCAGGCGGCCCGCGCCACCGGCTCGCCGTCCACCGAGAACACCCCCGTCGCCGGGTCAATCGCAAGGGGTTCCGCCGCCGCCGCGGCCGCCGCGCCCAGCAGCGCCGCCAGCAGGATTCCACGCCGCGCCATGACAGCCCTTCCCGGGAGGCGGGTTCTGCCGGACACCGGCCGCCCGGCGCGCAGGGGCCTCCCGGGGCCATCTTTGCCCGAACCGCCCCGGCGTTTCAACCGGACCCCGCTCCGGGCGGCCACACGCCGGCCGGGCCGGGGGACGCCATTTCGCCCAAGCCGGCTTTCAAGCGCTGATGACCGGATAGGGCGGTGCTCCGCGCGCTCGGGGCCGGTACCGGGAATCTCAAATTTGAGATTTGATAGGGGTGCTGCCGCCGCCGCCCGCGGAGTTGCCGGGCGTGCGCCGGGCGGGTAGGATGGTCTTTAAACAAGGAGCAGCCACCCCGTGAATCCCGCACCCCTGTGGACGAGAACCGCCGCCCTGCTTGGGGCGGCCCTGCTTTGTGTCGCCGCCGCCGGGGCGGAAACGGCCTTTCCGGATCATGCCGCGCTGGCCGGGGGGCCGCTGCGGGTGCGCCCGCTGCCGGGGCAGGACGGGGTGGTCTTCAGCATGTATGGCACGCCCGGCACCCTGGAGACGCTGCGGGAGCTGGTCGCCGTCATGAAGGAGCAGGGGCTGGGGAACGGGTTTGACCCCGGGCCGTCGCCGGTGCCCGCGGCGAAGCCGCTCTTCGACTTTCTGGCGACGGTCGGGTGGCCGGTGGTCTGCTATCCCGCCGGGGACATGCAGGTCGTCGGCGGGCGCGGCATCACCGGCCCGGAGAACGAGGCGGCCCTGGCCGCCATGGACGCGGCGGGGGTGTTCACGGCGGTGCAGCTCGGCGAGTGGGGCTACTACTTCCACAACCTGTCGTGCAACGAGCCGTGGTGGCGGGGCAATTTCGGCGCGAACTATGAGGCGTACAAGCACCGGATGCGTCCGCCGGGGCTGGCGGGCTACGAGCGCCGCCCCGAATCCCGCCAGGAGTGTTACAACACCCTCCGCGCCTATTTCATGAACCGCAGCCGCGACCTGCTGGGCCGCGTCATGAGCGTCACCGGCCACTCGCACTACGAGGCCTACGCCGCCGAATGGGGCGCGCGCTGCGTCGGCCTGGAGCTGGGCGAGAACATCGCGTTCACCCAGTCCAAGATCGCCTTCGCGCGCGGCGCGGCGCGCCAGTGGGACCTGCCGTGGTCCGTCCAGGTGAGCCCGTGGTTCTCCGGCGCGTGCACCACCAGCGGCCCCCTGCGCCGCGAGCCGGGCGGCGCGCGCGGGCTCGACGCCGGGCACTCGCTCAGCCTCTACGAGCGCCTGTGGCTCCACGCGTGGTTTGCCGGGGCCGCCCTGGTCACCCCCGAGAACAGCATCGCCATCTTCTTCGAGAAGCCCGAGGCGCCCTGGACGCTCACAGAGCACGGGCGCAAGGCGGCGGAGGTGTTCCGGTTCATGCGGGACCACGACCGCGGCGTGCCGTACACGCCCGTCGCCGTCGTCCTCGACCATCTCGCCGGGTACAACGGGTACATGGGGAAGCCGTGGGGCATCCTGGAACCCACGCCGGGCGACTTGGAACTCCGCGACCTCTTCGACCACCAGCTTTTCCCGGATGCGGACCACATCCATTTCCCGCCGGACCCCGTCAACCCCGAGGGCCGTTACCTGCGGCCCACGCCCCATGGGGAGATCTTCGACGTGCTCCTGACCAGCGTGCCGCCGGAGGTCCTGCCCGCCTACCCGGTCATCCTGCTCGCCGGGGACATCACCTTCGACGACGGGTTCCTCTCCGAACTGGAGAAGTCCCTGCGCCGGGGCAGCCGCGTGCTCATGGCGCCCCGCCACCGCGACGCCCTGGGCGAAGGTTTTGAGCGCGTCGCCCGCCAGGGCGCGGTCGAAGTGCTGGAGCCGTGGACAAACCCCGGGACGGGACGCCCCGCCGCCATCGCCAGCGACCGCCTTGCGCGCCTGCGCGACGAGCTGCTGCCCGTCGCCGTGGCGGGGGACCCGGTCCAGTACGCCGTCAACCGCCTGCCGGGCGGCTGGGTCGTGGAACTGGTCAACAACGCCGGCGTGGCGAAGAAGCCGTCCGAACCGGCGGTCACCGACCCGGCCGCCGTCGCCCGCGTGACCCTGACCCCGCGCGTGCCCTGGGCCTCCGCCACCGAATGGCGTTCCGGAAAGACGTACCCCGCCACAGACTCCATCACCCTCGAACTGGGCCCCGGCGCGACCGCGTTCGTAGAACTGTCCGCCCCGGGGAAGTGACGGGGTTTTCCTATTGGTTCCCGCGACAGCTTCGGCCCCCTCCAATCCCCAAACCACGCGCCCCCTGGGATCGCCAGGCTCCAGCCTGGCCTCTTGGTCTTTTCTCTTCCCCGCAGGGAATGGGGAGTCCGTCTCGAGTCCGGAGGAAGAGGGGTCTCACACGGAGGCGCGGGGGCGCGGAGAACAGCGGGAACCTGCCTCCTGAAGCCTGAGGTCTTCTTCCTGAGACCTGAAGCCTGAAGCCTGAAGAAAAGCGGGCGCGCGCTTGGGCGCGCGGTGCCAAGCTGGAGCTTGGCGATCCCAGGGGGGGACGTCCGCAGCCCTCTCTCGCTTCCTTGTGTACCTTGGGAACGGGCGGAATCCTCCCCGGATGTTCCTTGGGCCGAAAAAGGCCCCGGCGGGGGCATCGCAGACCGGATTTCCCTCCGGCTGCCGGGTGCGGTTCCGCGCCCCCTTGGCACGCCCCATGCTCCCTTGACCCCATCACCAAGCGTCTGGGCTAGACCATGAGGAGCACAAAACAGCGCGGAAACATTGCCGAAACCCGGACAAAGTGCCGGGTTTCGGCGGCGTTGTGTCCCTGTCTGTCCGCGTTGTCCCTCCCTCACCGAAGCCACCGGCGCGTATCCATCCGGAAAACTTCCTACGGTTCCGTAGGAAAAACAACGCAAGGAGTGGCGGCATGAATCGGTCAGTTTGGGCGCGGGGAAGAGGTCTGCGGTGGGTGGCGGCGGTCTTTGCGGCCCTGGCGGGGGCGGGGTCCGCGGCGGCGGAAGGGGCGGCGGTCTCGGCGGTGGACTCGGGGGACACGGCCTGGATGCTGACGTCCATGGCGCTGGTGCTGTTCATGACGCTGCCGGGGCTGGCGCTGTTCTACGGCGGCCTGGTGCGCACGAAGAATGTGCTGTCGGTGCTGATGCAGTGCCTGGTGATCACCTGCGTGGTCACGGTGATGTGGGCGGTGGCGGGGTACAGCCTGACGTTCAGCACGGCGGGCATGGTGCCCGGCGCCATCACGCTGAACGCGTTCATCGGGGGGCTGGACCGGATGTTCTGCCTGGGCCTGGCGCCGGACAGCGTCTACGGGACGCAGACGATCCCGGAGCCGGTCTTCTTCTGCTACCAGCTCACCTTCGCCATCATCACGCCGGGGCTCATCATCGGCGCGTTCGCGGAGCGCATGAAGTTCTCGGCCATGCTGCTGTTCACGAGCCTGTGGACGCTGCTCTCCTATTTCCCCGTGGCCCACATGGTCTGGGGCGGCGCGGGCGCGTTTCTGGCGGACCGGGGCGTGCTCGACTTCGCGGGCGGGATCGTCGTCCACCTGAACGCGGGCATCGCGGCGCTGGTGTGCGCGGTGATGCTGGGGAAACGGCAGGGCTATCCCGAGGTGCAGATGGCGCCGCACAGCCTGACGCTGGCCGTCGTCGGCACGTCCATGCTGTGGGTGGGCTGGTTCGGGTTCAACGCGGGCAGCGCGGTGGCGGCGAACGGCACGGCCGCCATGGCGATGGTGGCGACGCACCTGGCGGCGGCCTCCGCCGCCTGCGTGTGGATGGCCATCGAGTGGGTGAAGTACGGCAAGCCCAGCGTGCTGGGCATCTGCACGGGCGCCGTGGCCGGGCTGGCCACGGTGACGCCCGCGTCGGGCTTTGTCGGCCCCCTGGGCGCGCTGGTGATCGGGGCGGCGGCGGGCGGCGTGTGCTTCGTCTGCGCCACGTCGGTCAAGCGGCATTTCGGCTACGACGACTCTTTGGACGCCTTCGGCGTGCACGGGGTCGGCGGCCTGCTGGGCACGGTGCTGACGGCGGTCTTCGCGGCGAAGGCGCTGGGCGGCTACACGCCGAACGGGCTGGGGATCGGCGCGCAGCTCGGGGCGCAGCTCCTGGGCATCGCGGTCACCCTGGTGTGGTCGGGCGCGGTGTCGGTGGTCCTGCTGAAGGTTCTTGACGCGACCGTCGGCCTGCGGGTGAAACCGCAGGAGGAGATGGATGGTCTGGACATCACGCAGCACAACGAGCAGGGATACAACTACTGAGATCCCTTCCGGTTTTTTAGTCGGGGCAGGGAATCCCCGGCGTGAGGCGGGGGCGGTTCGTCCAACGGGCGGGCCGCCCCCAATGTTTTTGATCCCGCCCCGGTTGTCCGCGCGCGCGTGCTCGGGTATCATGGCTCCAATAGAAGGAGCCGCATGCCATGGACATCCTTACGCGCAGGGACCTGCTGGGCAGGTTGGGGCTGGCCGCCGGGGCCGGGCTGCTCGCCGCCGGGACGGGCCGGGCGGCCGCGCCGAAGCCGCCGAACTTCGTGGTCATCTTCTGCGACGACCTGGGCTACGGCGACCTGGGCTGCTACGGCAGCACGACGATCCGCACGCCCAGGCTGGACGCGATGGCGGCGGCGGGGGTCCGGTTCACGGACTTCTGCAGCGCCGCCCCTGTGTGCTCGCCGTCGCGCGCGGCCCTGCTCACGGGGCGCTACCCCGTGCGCCCGGGCATCACCAAGGTGCTCTTCCCGCAGTCGGAGCACGGCCTGCCCGACAGCGAGCGGACGGTTGCGGAGCTGCTCAAGGCGCGCGGCTACGCCACGGCCTGCATCGGCAAATGGCACCTCGGCCACCTGCCCCCGCATCTGCCCATGAACCACGGCTTCGACTACTATTTCGGGCTGCCGTACAGCAACGACATGGAGAACAACAAGCGCGGCGACCCGCCGCTGCCGCTGATGCGCAACGGGGAGATCGTGGAGCAGCCGGCCAACCAGGACACCCTGACCCGCCGCTACACGGAGGAGGCCGTGGACTTCATCCGGCGGTCGAAGGACGCGCCGTTCTTCCTGTATGTGCCGCACAGCATGCCGCATGTGCCGCTGCACTGCGGCGACGCGTTTCGGGGCAAATCCAAGGGCGGGCTCTACGGCGACGTGATCGAGGAGATTGACTGGAGCGCCGGGCAGATTCTGGACGCCCTCGCGGAGGCGGGGGTCGCGGAGAACACGCTGGTGGTCTTCACGAGCGACAACGGCCCCTGGACCCACTACAAGGAGCACGGGGGCAGCCCCGGCCCCCTGCGCGGCCAGAAGGGCACCACCTTCGAGGGCGGCATGCGCGAGCCGGGCATCTTCCACTGGCCGGGGCGGCTGAAGCCCCGCGTGGAGACGGCCTTCGCGTCCACCCTCGACCTCCTGCCCACCTTCCTCGCCCTGGCCGGAGGCGCGCCGCCGGAGGGGGTCACGCTCGACGGGCAGGACGTGTCGCCCCTGCTGCTCGACGGCACACCGCCCGCGGAGCGGGAGTTCTTCTACTTCCTCGCGGACAGCCTGCAATCCCTCCGGCGCGGCGACTGGAAGTACAAGCGCCCGTTTAAGGGAAAGGTTTACGGCGAGCCGCTGGAGCACGGCGCGCTGCTGTTCAACCTGCGCGAGGACCCGGGCGAGCGGAACAACCTCGCCGGGAAACATCCTGGCAAGGTGGCGGAATTCGAGGCCCGGATGGCGGCCTTTGAGAAGACCGACTGGAGGGCCTCATGAGCCCGCGCCCGCCCTCTTGCTGCCTGCTCGCGGCCGCGGCCCTCACCCTGTCCTCGGGCATGTTCTGCCGCGCCTGCGCCGCCGGGCCGGAGCCCGCCGGGGGCGCGCTCTCCGGGGAGCGGCCCCGCGTGCTGGTCTCCTCCGACATCGGCGGCTCCGACCCCGACGACTTCCAGTCGGCGGTCCACCTGCTGGTCTACGCCGATGTGCTCGACCTCGAGGGGCTGGTCGCCTCGCCGCCGGACAAGGGCCGGGCCGCCCACTGGCACGAGGTGATCGCCGCGTATGCGGAGGACTACCCGCGCCTGCGACGGCACTGTCCCCGCTACCCCGCGCCGGACGCGCTGCGCGCGCTGGTGGGCCAGGGCGCGGCCGACCCCGCCCCGCCGGAGGGGTTCAGCGCCCCCACGGAAGGGTCCCGGCTGCTCGTGGAGCGCGCCCGCGCCGAAGACCCGCGCCCGCTCTGGGTGCTCGTGTGGGGGTCCATCACCGACGTGGCCCAGGCGGTCCACGACGCCCCCGACATCGTGGACCGGATCCGCGTCTACGCCATCGGCTCGTGGAACACCAGCCAGGACCGGGCCGCGCGGGACTACCTTTTCAAGCACCACCCCGGCCTGTGGTGGATCGAGGCGGACGGCACCTTCCGCGGCATGTATGTCGGCGGCGACCAGGCGGGCGACCTGGACAACCGGGCCTTTCTGGACGCCCATGTGCGCGGCCACGGCGCGCTGGGGGACTTCCTCGTGGGCAAGATGGGGCACATTAAGATGGGCGACACGCCGTCGCTGCTGTATCTTCTCGCGGGTCCTCCCGGTGATCCGGCGGGGGAGCACTGGGGCGGGCGTTTCACGGCCACGGAACATGGGCCGCACTATTGGACCGATTCGCCGGACCCGGCACTGGCCGAGGGGCGTTATCCGGGCGCCAAGACGGTCAACCGCTGGCGCGCCGCCTTCCTGCGGGACTGGGCGGCCCGGATGGACCGGGTGCGGGACTAGTCCGCGCCCACCCTGTCGGCGGCCCCTTCCCTGGCCGCATGCGCGTGTTTACCGCTACCTGTGGGGTTTCTTGACATCCCCGCAATTTTCTCACGCTACATATTGTATTTTTTCGGGTTCCCGTGCTATATTGTGTGGTGCGCGGCGGCTGCGGTGCCGTCGGTCACGCAAGATCATGAGGAGTCCGCCGGGTTGAAAGCCTATCTGTCGAGGCGCATCTTGGGACTGCTGGCGCTGGGGGCGCTCCTGAGCGGGGGGGCTTGGGCGGACACGATCATCCGCAAAGAGCTGGACGCCGGGGTGTCCGCCGCCCTGCGGTCCGCGCGCATCCTCTACCTGGAGGCCTCCCTGCCCCGGGGAGACGCGCAACTGGAGGCGTTTCTGCGGCGCTATCTGGCGTCGGCGGAGGACTGGAAGCAGTACCGCAACCGTCAGATGGTGGCGATCCCGAGCGGCCGGATCAACGATGCCGCGCGCCGGCGGATGCTGGAGGCCCTGTTTCCCCAGGACTATGTGGACGGGGACGGGTGGTGGCACACGGTGACCTATGACGGCGCGTCGGGCACGGAGTCCCTGGCGGCGCTGGCGGAATGGCTGGCGGGCGACGCGGCGCTGGTGGCGCGTCTGCGGACGGCCGACACGGAGATCACGCCGGACAGCCCGCTGGTGCGCGGGCAGCGGGTGCTGATGCCGCGGGAGCTGCTGCTTCCGGCGATGCGGACGCCCTCTCCGGGGCACGAGCCGGCGGCGCCGCCCGAGGCGGCGGGTTCCGTCCTGCCGCCGGCGGCCGGCGGGGTGCTCCAGTACGGCGAGGACCGCCAGGGCGCCTACGCGGAATACCGGCTGCAGAAGGGGGAGACGCTGTACCGGACCGTGGCGCGGTTCACGGACTACTATGAGAACAGCGACATTCTGGAGGCCTGCGGGGTGATCCAGAAGCGCAGCGCCATCCGCGACGCCCGCAAAGTCTGCGCGGGCCAGCGGGTGCGCATCCCCCTGGAGATGCTGTCGGACCCCTACCAGCCGGCGGGCACGGCGCAGCGGGGCAACTACGAGGCCATGCGGGCCGAGCTTGAGCGCGTCCGGTCGGAGAAGGTCACCTCGAGCGGCCTGGAGGGCGTGGTGGTGATTCTGGACCCGGGCCACGGCGGGCGGGACCAGGGGGCGGCGGTGTCAAAGCTGGGGCTGTACGAGGACGAGCTGAACTACGACATCGCGTGCCGGATCAAGCGCATTCTCGAGTCGGAGACCCGCGCGAAGGTGCACATGACCGTGCTCGACCCGAACCAGCAGCACCGGGAGAGCGGGGCGCGCCGTTTCACGCACGACGACGACGAGGTGGTGCTGGTCACGCCGAATTACCGCATCGAGGACGCGAAGATTTCCGCCAACCTGCGGTGGTACCTGGCCAACGACATCTACCGCCGCGAGCGCGCGGCGGGCGTGCCGGAGCGCAAGGTCATCTTCGCCTCCATCCACTGCGACGCCATCTACAACGACTCCGTGCGCGGGACCATGGTCTATGTGCCCGGCGCCGACTACCGCCGCGACTCGGAAACCCCGGCGGGCAGCCTCTACCACCGCTACAAGGAGTCCAGCGGCGCCCGCACCGCCACCTGCACCGCCTCGCAGCGGCGCAAGGACGAGGCGCTCTCTCGCGCCTTCGCCGAAACCTTCCTGGACGCCCTGCGCGGAAGCAGGCCCCCGGTCAAGGTCCACTCCGCGGGCAGCCCCGTGCGCAACGTCATCCGCCAGCGCGGCGGCCGCGCCTATGTGCCCGCCGTGCTCCGCAACTGCTGCGTCCCCACCAAGGTCCTGATCGAGGCGGCCAACATGCTCAACGCGCAGGACCAGGCCGCCCTGGCCGACCCCGCGTGGCGCGAGGCCTTCGCCGCCGCCTTCGTGGACGCCCTCATCCGCCACTACAAGTAGGACGGCGCGGGGGCGGGACGCCGTGCATGCGGAAAGGCGTCCGTCTCCCCCCCGCGCGCCCGCCCGGTCCCCTCCGGCAGACCGCCCCGCGCCTCCGGGCAACGCTTTCGCGGGGTTTGGTGTACACTGGGGCGGTTGGAGGCAGAAGCCGCCGCAGGGCCGGGCCGGCCCGCCCCGCGCGCCGAAGTTGGAGACTGTCATGCTGCTGCGAACCCTTCTTTGCCCGCTTGCGCTGGGAATGTTTTCTGTGTGCGTCCAGGCCGCGGACCCGCCCGCGTTCGCCGCGCCCCGGGTGTTTTTTGACGGCGCGGCCGCGCCCGCGCCGGGTCTTGCCACCTGCGGGTTCCATCTGGTCGCCGGGGAGGAGGGGCCGCAGGTGGCCGCGCTGGGCGGCGCCGCCTTCGCCGCGTGCCTGCGCCGGGGCGAGGAGGTGGTGATCGAAGTTCCCGTCAGCGGGATTCCCGCCGGGACGCCCTGCCGCGCCGAAGTGTCCCTGCCGGAGGGCCGGTCGGCCCGCGTGGGCATGTCCTTTGACCTGGCCCCCGCGCTCCAGAAACTCACCGGCGGGCAGACGGTCCGTTTGGAGGCCCTGGCCCCTGACGCGGGGGACGCCATCCTGCGCCTGCGCGTTGTCGGCGGCCCCGGTGAGTCCGTGGTCCATTGGCGGGGCGCCGCGCTGGCGCTGGGTGCGGAGACGCTTCCGGTCCCGCTGACACCGCCGCCCGCGGCGGAGGTGTTTCCTCCCCCCGTGTCCCCCGCGCCGCGCCCGGGGATCGGGCGCGCGCTCATCGAGCACGACTGGCGGCTGCGCGACGGCATCGGCGCGGCGCGCGAGCCTGTGACGCATGCCGTGGCGGTGTCCCGCGTCCTCGCGCAGGGCAACGCCCTCGCGGCGCGGCTGGCGTCGCCGCCGGAGGACCTGCTGGCGGAGTGGCGCGCCCTGGAGGCCGCCCACGCGGCCCTGGCGGCGGCCGCGCCGCCGGACGGCGACCCGCGCTGGGAGGATCTGTGGCGGCGGGCGCACTGGGCGCGGCGGCGGCTGATGCTGTCGGACCCCCTCGCGCGGACCGGCCCCATCCTCTTCGCGAAGCATGTGCCCTCGGCCTTCAGCCACCAGCTCACGCAGGTTTACGGCCGCCTCGCCCGCGCGGGCGGCGGGCTGTTTGTCCTGGAGAACCCCGGAGAATCCATGGCCTGCCGCCCCCTGACGGACGGCCTGTTCCCCGACGGCAATTTCATGCACCCCGAGCCCACCCACGACGCGGACCGCATCCTCTTCGCGTGGTGCGCGTCGCCGTCGGTGCCGGAATGGAAGCCCACCCCGGAGACCCGCGCGCGGCATTACCACCTCTACGAGATCCGGCCGGACGGCTCCGGCCTGCGGCAACTGACCGACGGGGCGTATGACGACTTCTCGCCCCGCGAGCTGCCCAGTGGGAAGATCCTGTTCGTCTCCACGCGGCGCGGCGGATTCCACCGCTGCGGCGGCGGGCCGTGCGACGTGTACACCCTCGCCGTGGCCGACGCCGACGGCGCCAACCCGCACCCCGTCTCGTACCACGAGACCAACGAGTGGGACCCGGCGGTGCTGGCCGACGGCCGCGTCATTTACACGCGCTGGGACTATGTGGACCGCAACGCCGTCCACTACCAGCAGCTCTGGATGACCCGCCCCGACGGGTCGTCGCCCGGCGCCTACTACGGCAACAACACCTTCAACCCCGTGGGCGTGTGGGAGGCGCGGCAGGTGCCCGGGTCGCCGCTGGTCATGGCCACCGCCGCCGCGCACCACGCCATGACGGCGGGCTCCGTCGTCCTGGTGGACCGCCGTCTCGGGCTGGAGAACGAGGCGCCCCTGCGCCGCCTCACGCCTGACGCCCCCTTCCCCGAGAGCGAGACCATCGTGCCCCCGGCCAACTGGCACGCCCCCGGCAGCCCCGCCGAATACCTGACCCCGGAGGAGGCCCGCCGCTGGCCCGGCCACTGCTACAAGAGCCCGACGCCCCTGTCCGAGACGGTTTTCCTCGTGTCGTACAGCTACGACGGCCTCATCGGCGAGCCCGCCGCCAACCCGGCGAACCAGTTTGGCCTGTATCTCGCCGACGCCGACGGCAACCGCGAGCTGCTCTACCGCGACCCGAACATCTCCAGCCTGTGGGCCGTGCCGCTGCGCCCCCGGCCCCGCCCGCCCGTCATCCCCGGCGAGACCGACGCCTCCCTCGGCGACGAGGGGCTGTTTTACATGCAGGACGCGTCCCACGGCTACTACGGCATCGCGCCCGGGGCCGTGAAGAGCCTCCGCATCGTGCAGGTGCTGCCCAAGACCACGCCCAACGCCAACCAGCCCATGGTCGGCCTGGCCAGCGCCTCGCCGGGGAAACAGGTCCTCGGCACCGTGCCCGTCGAGGCCGACGGCTCCGCGTACTTTCGCGCCCCCGCGCGCATCCCCCTGCACTTCCAGATATTGGACGAGCGCGGCCGCGCCCTCCAGACCATGCGCAGTGTGACCTACCTCCAGCCCGGCGAAAAGGCCTCCTGCGTCGGCTGCCACGAGTCGCGCCACGGCACCCCGCCCCCCGCCGCCGCGACCCTCGCCGCGCGCCGCGAGCCCTCCGTCATCACCCCCGGCCCCGACGGGTCCAAGCCCCTCAGCTACCCGATCCTCGTGCAGCCCGTCCTCGACCGCCACTGCGTCCGCTGCCACGACGGCGGCCCGCAGGCCGCCCCGCCCGTCCTCACCGGCGACCCCGAAGGGGCGTTCTCCAAGTCCTACAACGCCCTCGGCCCCCTCGTCGCCTACACCGCCTGGGGCGGCCTCCAGGAGAACAGCGAACCCGAGACCCCGCCTGGCCGCTTCGGCGCCGTCGCCAGCCGTCTCACCGCCCTCCTCGACGCGGGCCACCACGAGGTCGCCCTCTCCCCCGAAGAGATGGACCGCCTCACCACCTGGATGGACGCCAACGCCCTCTTCTACGGCACCTTCAAGCCCGAGGACCAGGCCCGCCAGCTAAAAGGCGAGCGCATCGAGGGGCCGGAGTTGCACTGAGGATATCGTTCATGCAAAGTGATGCAGCCTTGGGAAGAGTGTTGCCGTAGGTAGTGGACGGAGCAAGGGGCGCGGCGGTACACATCTCCCTCAGAACACGAGGACGCGTAAGACGCTTGACGGCGAAAGGAGACAAGGGCCGTGGACATTCCCTTTTCAAAAGGCGACCTACTTCGGGAAAAGCACGATCCCGCGAAGATGGGGCGTTACACCGGAAAACGCATGGGGCCAGACAAACATGTCATGCTGCGCGTAGAGTACTTGGACGGAAAAGTGTCGTGGCGGCCGCTAGCAGCACTGGAACTGGTCAAGGACGAAAGCCTCGACCAGCGGCTGATTCACGGCCCCTACGGGAGGGCCGATGATCTCCGAAGAGTCACCACGTATGAAAAGCTTAAGGGGGCATTGCATAACGTCATTTACTCCATGTTCGCCTCCGAGATCGAGTTTCATCCCCACCAGTACAAGCCTGTCCTGAAGATGATTGACTCTCCAACCGAGCGCCTGATTCTGGCAGACGAGGTGGGGCTTGGAAAGACCATTGAGTCAGCTCTGGTATGGCAAGAATTACGGGCGCGAAAAGGGGCAAAGCGTCTCCTCGTGATGTGCCCCAAAACTCTCGCCAACAAGTGGGAAAAGGAACTCACCGAGAAGTTCCGGGTCAACGCTAAGTGCGTTGATTTCGGGGGATTTAAGAAAGAGACGCTCAAGGCATATGATTATGACTCCCACGAGTTCGCACTCATTGTCACCTATAGCGGACTGAGGCCACCCAAAGAAGAGTGCGACCTCCTAAATGCTCCGTCGGATGAGGGGGGAAAGGGGTCTGAGAAGGTCGAATTCCTCCGTCGCCTGCGAGAGAGGGCACAGAAGAAGCCGGTATTCGATCTGCTGGTGTTCGATGAGGCCCACTACATGCGGAACCCTGGAACCGCCGTCTACAAGCTTGGAAGGCTCCTTTCCGCATGCTCTGATGCAGTCCTTTGTGTTTCCGCCACCCCCATCAATAACACGAACAAGGACCTTCACAGCCTTCTTCAGTTTGTGGATGAGGACTTCTTTGGCAATCAGTCCCTCTTTGAGGAGCACTTGCAGAACAATATCCCCGCTGTGCGTGCGGGGAACATCTTGGCTCGAACCCCTCTGGACAAGGAAGCGCTCGCGGCTGCTGTCCGACAAATGGGCGAAGCCCCTAGGACAGCTGATCTTGAGTTATATAGGAGTTTGGCTAGCGAGGTCAGAGCGATCAGGCCTGATGACAAAATGCAGGTGGCAAAATGTCAACGCATGGTGGAGACGCTGAACCTGCTTGGCTCCTATGTCAACAGGACCAGGCATGTGCAGGTAAATGCGGAGCGCCCCATACGGGAACCGATGGTGCTTAGCCTTGAGTTCTCAGAAACGGAAAGGCGTCTCTATGACGCCATATTGCGTCTGGTACGGGAGCGATGCAAACGGGAAGCATCTGAGTTCCACCGGTTTCGCGTGCTGGGTCTTCAACTGAAAGCGGCCAGCTGCATCCCCGTTCTGGCCAAGGAAATCAAAGGTAGACTTCTGTCGGAGACTGAGGAGTTTGGTGAGATTCTCGGCGGGGAGGAGGACGCCGATGAGTCTGGCGGGCAGCAGTACACCACAGAGCTACCCAGCGAGTTACAGATGCTGGCAGACCGCGATTTCGAGGCCATTGACAGCAAGTATGCCGCGTTGTGGGGGATGCTCACCAAAGAGGTTCCGAAGGAGAAGGTGGTCATTTTTGCTCACTATATTGCCACGCTGGAATACCTTAGATCCCGTCTTTCGCAGAATGGAATTCCTTCTGCGGTTATCCATGGCGGAACCTCCTCTGATGTTCGGTGGCAGGAAATTGAACGCTTCAGTGATCCGAAGGGGCCAAGGGTACTTCTCTCCTCCGAGGTCGGCAGTGAAGGCATTGACCTCCAGTTCTGCCACATCATTGTGAACTACGACGTGCCCTGGAACCCCATGCGCCTCGAGCAGCGTATAGGCCGCATTGACCGCATCGGCCAGGAGTCCAAGAAGCTGACAATTGTCAATTTTAAGGTGGCCAACACCGTTGAGGAACGCCTCTACGAGTGCCTTCATGAAAAGCTGGCCATTTTTGAACGCAGTCTTGGGGATATGGAGGATATTATCGGACGGGAGATCCGTCAATTGACGCTGGATATCCTAAGCAAGGACCTATCACCTGAACAGGAGAAGGACCGCATGGAAAAGGCGCAGGCCGCCCTTGCATTCCACGCCCATCTCATGCAGCAACTGGACGAGTCCAAGGACTCCTTGATGGGGCTTTCGGATCACCTACAAGACCAAATCAGTGAAGCGCGCGGGAAAGGCCGGTACGTTCAGGCCGAGGAGCTTGAGCGATACCTAGAGGACTTCTTTTGCCGCGAGTATAAGGGTTGTGAAGTGCTTCATCATACCCCCTTTCCCCACTGCTACCAGATCAAGCTAACCCATGAGGCACTCTCGGACCTCAACCATTTCGTAAGCTTGTCCGACCCCTCTCATGCCAACTACAGCCAGAAAACCACGCTGTGCTTCCGGAACGAATTGGTCTACAGCATGTCAAAGGCTGAAAAGAAACAGGTTCAGTATGAGAGCCACCTATCGCCCTTGGTGCGCTGGATCACAAAGAGGAATCAGGAGTCGCCCCAAGTGCTGTTCAACGTATCTGCGCTAAGGGTTCCGTGTTGCGACATTCTCCCAAAGCCGGGTGTTTACTGTTATTATGTCGAACGCTGGGTGTTGGGCGGGCTGACATCCAAGGGGCAGCTCGCTTTTGCAGTTGGCGATCTCTCCTCGGGCTTGGTTCGTCAAGGTGATGAGGCTGAGGCCATCGTGCAGCACCTCCTAAGTGAAGGAGCGGATTGGGATTATGCCTGCCAGAGTACGGCGCGTGAGAACAAGCAGGGGGCTCTTGATGCGATGAGGGAGCATATGTGTGCGGGCTTCGAGGCCGCCTTGGTGGATTTTGTTAACCAGAATGAGGTCGCCCTGAGTATTCGCAGACAACGTGCTATCAGCTTCTTTGACCGCCGCATTACTGGAATCCGCGATGCGCTGCAGACGCTCCGGATTAAAGGAAGAAGTCCCGGTATTATTAGGGCTACAGAGGCTCGGTTGGAGAAGGAGGAACGGAACAAGGAGGCAAAACTGGCGGAACTGGACAGGAAGGCAGAAGTCGACACAGAACGTGCCGAGGTCGCGGCAGGGATATTCCTCGTGGAATAAGACGATCGGAAATCAAGAGGGCACATCATGGGAAGCGCGAGAAGGCTGATTCGATGGGCGGTCAAGTGGTTCTATGGGGTTGAAAGAACCGACACCGAAGACTTGGGGGTGGCGACAAGAACACCTCCCCGGCATGGAGGCACTGACAACAGCGCAAAGGTGGCTCCAAGCATACCCGCCTCGGGAGGAGTTTTCCCCGCTGAAGAGTGCCTGCCACGTAGAGACCCCTACAGCATTCAGATCGGATTAGACTTCGGCACGGCATACTGCAAGTGCGTGGTGCGGGATCTCATCAGGGACAAGGCTTGGGTGTTCACCCCGGAGAACCCGCAAACACCCCCTAGCTTCCTGATCCCAAGCGTTCTAGAGGCCTCGGATGGCCTGCTTCGTCTTGCGGGGGCGGCTCAAACCTATGGCCCGAATCTTCTTCCCCATGTCAAGCTGGCATTGGTAAAGGTGGCCAGGGGTGAACTGGACGACCCCGTCTTGAAGCCCTACAGGCAGGCTTTTGGCGGACGGTACGCGTCAAAACTGTCCTCGTTTGTTGCCGTGTGTGCCGTGTATCTCTTGGGGAACATTCTCGGAAAGGTTACGCGCGACTTGGAGAGGCGGTTTCCCGGACACCATCCAGATGACTCCATCCGGGTGAACATGGATGTTCCTGTGGCTGACAAACAATCCCCAAGGGTGGAAGCCTTGTTCGCTCGTGTATTGGAGACGGCCCTGGAACATGCCGACAGACTGGCTTCCGGCCCGCCGCTTTCTTATGGGGAGCTCGCCGGACTGGTGCCGAGGCGGAGCATAGAGACACCTCCCGATCCGTCCGGCCCATGTCATCTGTGCCCTGAGGCAAGCGCTGGCATCCTAGCCTTCCTCTGGACGAATCCCAAGACAGGATATTACATTCTCTCAGATACTGGCGCCGCCACGGTTGACCAATCCGTATTCAGGCTTAACAGGGACGATGACTCAGGGTGCCTGCTGTCTTACCATGCTGCCGGAGTGTCTTTGCTTGGCTCCGCCAGGATCGAGCAGAAGGCGGCATGCCACTGTTCGGGAAAGCCGGTGCCCAGCCAAGAGGAGTTGGAACGCTTCAGAGTTCAAAAGGAGAAGGGCCCATATGACATGCACTTGCAGTGGGCAATAGCGGAGATTAAAGAGGATCTATCACGAGAATGGATGGTCCCTCTTCTGAAAACAAAGCAGAAGTTAGGCAACGGCTGGAAAGCGCCTTTGCGTGAGGCTCGAGTCCTCTATGTCGGAGGCGGGCACGACGAGTTGCATGAAGATGCGCTGTGCGCGGCGTTGAAGGACAAAGCGCTCTTTGGCCTTGATGGCCTTTCCCTCGAGCGGATCGGCATGCCAGTGCCCGACGATTTTGAGGAGAAGCCAAAACCGGAATGGATGAGCCGTCTTTGCGTGGCCTATGGTTTGTCTTACCACCTGCTAAACCTGCCGAAATACATCCTGCCAGACGGAGTCTCGGACGCTAAAATTCCTGCCGCATTGCACGCCAATTCCTTCGTGCCAAAGGAGCATGTGTAATTCCTCCAAGGTCGCCTCACCACCTGGATGGACGCCAACGCCCTCTTCTACGGCACCTTCAAGCCCGAGGACCAGGCCCGCCAGCTCAAAGGCGAGCGCATCGAGGGGCCGGAGTTGAACTGAGGCGGATTTCGGCCGGACGGAGGGCATGCCCGCCAGGCCGTGCCGCACGAGCACGGCGCGCGAAAGCCTACGGTCACTCGCCAGGGGCGCATGGCTTCGGCTCCCTCCATCGCCCAAACCACACGCCCCCTGGGATCGCCAAGCTCCAGCTTGGCCTCTTGGGTTTTTCCGCGCGGGCCTGTTCGATCCGTGTTTCCCCGAAAGCCAAGCTGGAGCTTGGCGATCCCAGGGGTGCGGCCTCTCCAGCGAACCCGGTACTTTCTTAGCGGGATCGAAGCGACTGCGGCAATCTGGTTCCCGGCAGGGTGGTGGCACCCGCAGCCTCCTATCCGGCGATTCGGGTTGCCTGCGCGGGTTGACGCTTTTGGTAATAATGGATTATCATTTACGCGAAGGGTGTTTCGGGAGGGGTGGCTTGTGAAAGGAGTCTGGATGCGCGCATGGCGGGTTATGGCGTGGACGGGGCTGGCGGCCGCGTGCCTTGCAGGGTGCGGGAAGCCGGCGCCGTTGCCGGACGGGGGGCGGCTGGGGGTGGCGACGTCCAT
>JAPXRP010000070.1:0-19511 GCA_033813475.1 Candidatus Hydrogenedentota bacterium | reverse complement strand
ACAGGAAGGCGTGGTGGAATACTGGAACCGGGCCAGCGAGGACATGTACGGGTATTCCACGGAGGAGGCCGTGGGAAAAGACCTGTTCTCCCTGCTCTTCTCCGGCGGAGAGGAAATCGAGGGGGCGCGCGCCGCCCTGCACCGGCTGGTCCAGTCCGGGGAATCCTGCTCCCACCCCGAAGAAGTGCTGGTACGCCGGAAGGATGGGGCCATGGTTCCCATCTACTCCAACTATGTCATCATCCGCAGGAGGGAACAGGACCCGGAAATCTTCTGCATAGACGTGGACCTGAGCGACCTGAAGCGCGCCGAGAAGGCCCTGCGCGAGAGTGAGATGCGCTACCGCGCCTTTCTCGACGCCGCGCCCGACCTCGCCTTTCTCAAAGACTCCCAATACCGCTACGTCTTCGTAAACCGGGCCAACCGGGAGTTTTTCGGAAGGCCCGAGGCGCATATCCTCGGAAAGACCGACCACGACCTGATGCCCACGGAAACCGCCGACGCCTGCCGGGCCTCGGACGAGGCGGTGCTGCGGGGCCGCGTCCTGCAGATTTCCGAGGAGCGCGCCGGAAGCCGCGTCTACGAGGCGCGCAAGTTCCCCATCATGATCGGCGACCAGGAGGAGGGGATCGGCGGATTCATCCACGACATCACCTACCGGAAGAAGCTCGAAAACGAGCGCCTGGCCCTGGAGCGCGACATGCTGCACGCCCAGAAACTGGAAAGCCTCGGTGTCATGGCCGGGGGCATCGCCCATGACTTCAACAACCTGCTCCTCGCCGTCATGGGAAACATAGACCTCGCGTTGGAGGACCTGCCCCAAGACGCCGAGGCGCGCCTTTCCCTGGAGTCCGCCGTCAAGGCGGCCCGGCGCGGCGCCGACCTTACGCGGCAGATTCTCGCCTACTCCGGAAAAACCCAGGCGCGGATCACCGAGGTGAACATTAATGACCTGGTCCGGGAGAACGCCGGCATCCTCGCCACCATCCTCGACAAGAAGGCCGTCCTCAGTCTTGCAACCGGGGCGGCTGTGCCTCCGGTGATGGGCGACCCCGCCCAGATTCAGCAGGTGATCATGAATCTTATGACCAACGCATCCGAATCCCTGTGCGGCGAGTCCGGCACCGTCCGCCTGGCGACGGGGGTCACCATCTGCTCCGCGGAGCAGATGGCGGGCAACCGCACAGACGCCCCGCCCAAGCCCGGACGCTATGTGTGGCTGGAAGTGTCCGACACCGGGTGCGGCATGGATGAGGAAACCCTTTCCCGGCTGTTCGACCCGTTCTTCACCACCAAATTCACCGGCCGCGGACTCGGCATGTCGGCGGTGCTGGGCATCATGAAGGCCCACCAGGGCGCCATCTTCGTCGAAAGCACGCCGGGGGGCGGAACCACCACCCGTCTGCTCTTTCCCCCTGCCGGGGACCAGGGGGCGCCCCCCGCCCCAGGCGGGGCCGCATCCGCCGCCCGCGCGGCGGGAAACCAGTTTTCCGGCACCGCGCTGGCGGTGGATGACGATGAGACGCTCCTGCAAATGGCGGAGAGAATTCTGTCGCGGCTTGGGTTTGACGTGGTCACCGCCCGCAACGGGCTCGAGGCGCTGGACCTCCTCAGAAAGCGCCAGCAAGACATCCGCGTGGTGCTGCTGGACGTGACCATGCCCGTCATGGACGGCCCGACAGCACTGGTGGAAATCCGCGCCATGGCCCCTGACCTTCCGGTGATCCTGTCCAGCGGATATGACGAGGGCAACGCGCCGAAAGGGGCCGCGACCGACTCCGGGCCGGGCGGGTTTCTCCAGAAGCCCTACCGGATGGAGGCCCTCCGGGCGGAACTGGCACGAATCCTGGGAAGCCCCCCCAGGCCGTAACGCCGGGCGGGGAGCGGCGCGGCGCGCCTACTCCTCCCGGGACAGGGCGGCCTCCCACCCCTCCGGAAGCACATCGCGGTTCTCCATCCGTATCCGGCGCGTGTCATGCCCCGCGTGGTCAATATGCACCTCCACCCGGCGTTCAGGAAGCATGCCGTCCGCCCGCTCGGCCCACTCGACCACGCACACCCCCTCGGGCTCGAAGAGCTCCTCAACCCCCAGGTCGGCAAGCTCCCAGCACCCTGACAGGCGGTAAAGGTCCAGGTGGTGGAGCATCCTCTCACGGCCATAGCGGTTCACCAGGGTGAAGGTGGGGCTGTGCACCAAGGCGCCCCCGCCAAAGAGGCGGGACATGCCCCGCACGAGGCAGGTCTTGCCGGCGGCGAGGTCGCCAAAAAGGGCCACCACGGCCCCGTTAGGAAGGAGCGTCGCCAACCGCCCGCCAAGGCGCTCGGTTTCCTCCGGAGAATGCGTGGTCAGGTCAAGAGACACGGCTGGAACCCTTAAGCAGCCGCCCGTACAGGGCCAGATATTCCCCGGCGGAACGCTCCCAGGAAAAGTCACAGGCCATGCCCGCCCGCCGGACGCGTTCGAGGCCGGCCTTGTCGTTCCACAGCGCCACTGCGCGGTCCAGGGCCCGGCCCACCGCCCCGGCCGTCTGCGGAATGAAGCAGATTCCCGTGGCGGCGCCGTTTGCAAGCGTCCGCGTGTTCAGCGGGACGACCGTGTCATACAGGCCTCCCGTCCTGCGGACCACGGGCACCGTGCCGTAGGCCAGCGCGTACATCTGCGTCAGTCCGCACGGCTCATAGCGCGACGGCATCAGCAAAAAGTCACTCCCCGCGATAATCTTGTGGGAGAGGGCGGCATCATACCCGATACGGACAGCGAAAGCCTCGGGGAAGCGTTCGGCCATTTCCCGCACCCGCGCCTCCAGCTCCGGATCCCCCGCCCCCAGCAGCACGCACTGCGCCCCCTCCTCCAGCCGCTTCGGCAGCGCGTCCAGCAGCAGGTCCACGCCTTTCTGCCAATAGAGACGGCTGACCAGCCCGAACAGGGGCTTGTCCAGGACGGGAAGCCCAAAGGCTTGCTGGATATCCGCCCTGCACGCATCCTTCCCCTCCGGATGCTCCCGCGAGAAGGCCTCCACAAGATGGGCGTCCCGCTCGGGGCTCCAGAGGGCGGCGTCCACGCCGTTCAAGATGCCTGTAAGCCCCTCCGACCGCGCGGCCAGCTCGCCTTGGAGTCCCGCCCCGTAGTCCAGCGTCTGAATCTCCCGGGCGTAACGGGGGCTTACCGTCGTCAGGGCGTCGGCCAGCCGGACCGCCCCCTTCATGAGGTTCATGTCCCCCTCGTACCGCAGGCAAGAATCCGTGAACAGGTCCGCCGGGATGCCCGTAGCCGCGAAACGCTCCGCGGGGTAGCGCCCCTGAAAGGCCAGGTTGTGGATGGTGAACACCACCGGCACCCCCCCCCAGAAGGGATCACCCAGCCACCGGCTCCGGAGAAAAATGGCCATGGGCGCGGCGTGCCAGTCATGGCAGTGAACCACGTCCGGCCGCCATCCGTCCCGGGGAAGGGCATCGAGCAGGGCAAGGGCGAAAAAACAGAACCGCTCGGCATTGTCCGGGTATTCATGCGCCCCGGTCCCGTAAATGCCCGGACGCCCGAAATACCCCTCGTGCTCCACCAGATACAGCGGCACGCCGCTCTCCGGCAGGGAGGACACCCGCAGCGCGCCGCCTGCCCGGCGGTCGCCAAAATCCGCCGCGCAGACAGTTCCAGCCTCCCCGCGCGCCTGCGCCGGTATCTGCCCATAGCAGGGCAGGGCAATCCGCACATCGTGTCCGCGCTCCCGCAGGGAAGCCGAAAGGGCCTGCGCCACTTCGGCCAGCCCCCCGGTGCTGACCAGGGGGGACACTTCGGACACGACGAAAAGGACGTTCAGTTTCTTCTTCAAGGGGGCTCTCTTTTTCATGTCCACGTTTCTCAGGCGTCCGGAACGGGCGACACGGTGAACGGGTCGGCGCCCGACAGGACGGTGACGGGCAGCGCCGGAAAGGCATCGCCGATCCTGCGGGCGATCTCCTGGAGCACCGGCACCTCCGTCGCATGGTGGCCCGCGTCCACCACCAGCAGGTTCCGGTCGCGCGCCGCCATGGCGTCATGATACCCCAGATCCCCCGTCACATAGGCGTCCACGTCCGCCGGAATCCGCGCCACCTCGCCGCCGCCGCTCCCGCCGAGCACGGCCACACGGCGGACCCTGCCCGCCGCGTCCGGAACCACCGCCCGCGCCGCCGGTGCGTCCAGCACGCGCTTCACCCGGTCGAAGAAGGCGGCGGCCTCCTCGGGATCGGGAAGGTTGCCCACCGCGCCCAGCCCGATCTGCGGATCGGCGCCGTCCAGGGGGAACACATCATAGGCGGGCTCCTCGTAGGGATGGACGGAGAACAGCGCCGAAAGCACCCCGGGAAGCAGGGCCTTGCGGACCACCACCTCAAAACGGCGCTCCGGCTCCTCGTTCACCCGCCCCGCCGAACCGCTGTACGGAACGCTCTCCTCCCCGGGGAGAAAGGTGCCGATGCCGGGGCCGCTGAACGTGCAGTTTGTGTAGTCCCCGATGACGCCGCCCCCGGCGCCGCACACCGCCTCACGAATCTGTTGCAGGTGGGACTCGGGGACAAAGGTCACCAGCTTGACCCGCTTCGCCTGCTCGCAGGGGAAGAGGGGGGTGGTCCGTTCCAGCCCCAGCCGCCTGGCCAGGGCCGCATTGACCCCTTCCGGGGCCACGTCCAGATTGGTGTGGGCGGCAAACACGGACACGCCCCCGGCGGCCATCTGGACCGCCAGCCGCTCGGCCGGCAGGTCCATGCGCAGCGCGCGCAGGGGGTCCCAGATCAGCGGGTGATGCGCCACAAGAAGGTTGATGTTGCGGGTCTTGGCGATGCGGAAAACCTCCGCCGTGACCGTGAGGCAGACACCCACCCCCTCCACCGGCTGGTCCGGCCGGCCCGCGTGCAGGCCAATGCGGTCCCAAGACTCGGCCCACTCCGGGCTCGCCCACCGGTCCATCACCCCGCACACATCCTCCACGCGAATCTGTGTCATCGCTGCGCCGTCTCCCCGGTTGAGTCCGTTCCGCAAAAAACCACCGCCGCGTAGCCGACCACCCGGGACGTGTCCCCGGAGGCCTCCGCGCTGGTGGCGTGCCTGAGCACCGCCGCGCGGACCGCGCCCCTGCGGACGGCGCAGGCCACCGCCGCAGCCACCGCCGCGCCGCCGCACAGCGCACGCTCCATCCTCGCAGCCCACAGCCGGGCCGGATCAAGGGACGCCACTGCCGCCAGGGTTGCACGGTCCATGGCCACCGCCGCCTCCAGAGGCAAATAATGGGACAAGTCCGTGGAGGCGACCACCACGTCCCCCTCGTCCAAGAGGTCCGCCAGCGCTGTCCCAAACGCGGCATGCTCCGCCCCGGCCCGCTCCCCGAAAAGAACCGGGAGAATGGGCGCGCCGGGGAACGCTGTCTGCACAAACGGAACCTGCGTTTCCAGGCAATGCTCCGCCTCGTGGGGCTCGTCCCCCACGTCGCCAAAGCGGTCCCTTACCTTCGCGGCCAGCTCCGTGTCCACCGCAACCCGCCCCAGCGGCGTCTCAAACATGTCATGGGTGCCCAGCGCGGGCCCCGGGAACCGGTAGCGGTGGGAGCACCCGAGCAGCACCACCCGGCGGGGTTTCCGGTATCGGAGGGCGGCGAAACACACCCCGGCGGTGGGGCCGGAATAGACATAGCCCGCATGGGGCGATACCCCCACCCCCACATCGGCAACAGGCTCCCCCGCCCCCCCCTCAACATACCGCGCCACCTCCTCCGCCAGGGCGGAGGGGTCGCCCGTGTAGAATGTGCCGGCAACCGCCGCCCTGCGTGTGCGCATCTGGATGGACATCCTCCCAAACCGGGCCGCGCCGTGCTCAGCCCGCCGCGTTTTTCAGGGTCTCCACCGCCTCCAGATAGGAAGGGTGACGGAAGATGTACGAACCGGCCACCAGCACGTTCGCCCCCGCCTCCACCACCTGCCGCGAGGTGGTCTCGTCTATGCCGCCGTCCACCTCCAGATCCCGGTCGCCCAGCATGGCCCGCAGGTTCTCGATTTTTCGGAGCATGTCGGAGATGAAAGACTGCCCCCCAAACCCCGGATTCACGGACATGACCAGGACCATGTCGCAGTCGTTAACCAGATACTCCAGCTCGTCCTCCGGGGTGCCCGGATTCAGGACCAGCCCCGCCTTGCACCCAAGGTCTTTGATGCGGCGCAGCAGCCGGTGGGCGTGCCGTGTCGCCTCCGCGTGGAAGGTGATGATGTCGGCGCCCGCCTCCGCGAACGCCTCCACATAATCCTCGGGGCGGTCTATCATCAGATGGACGTCCATGGGAACCGTGCAGAAGCGCCGCAGCGACGCCAGAACAGGCGGCCCGAAGGTGATGTTCGGGACGAAGTGCCCGTCCATGATGTCACAGTGGATCATGTCCGCCCCCGCCTCAATGACCGTGGTGATTTCCTCGCCGAGCCGGGAGAAATCACAGGCGAGCAGGGAAGGGGAGACCTTGATTTGCTGCGTCATAAAAACTGCTCCTAAAAAAGTTACAGGGAGGCGGCGCTTCCCATCCGCACAGGCTCGTTTCCCTGGCTCAACCGATAGGACGCCTCGATTTTTCCGTCCACATACACTTCGAGGGTGGCCTCCTGGACATAGCTGACCGGCAGCCGGACGGCCGCCCCGGCCACATAGGTGGCGCGCGACGCGTCGTCAAACGAGGGGGGCTTGGACCACACGGTCTGACGGCTTCCCGAACGGTCCACAATGTCCACCCGGATATCGCGCCCGTACCAGTCGTAGGTCATCTCGTGGCGCACCGTGGCCTGGTGCCGCTCGGAGGGGGCCTCCAGCGACCCGGAAGGCCGGAAGTCATACGTGATTACCTGATCCGGGTATATCAGCGAATCCGGCGGCGGCGTCTGGGCGAGCACCACATCGTACTGCGCGTCCGGAAGGTCCACCGGGTTGGCCACCAGGGCCACCCCAAAGGGTGCCATAAGACGCTCCACATCGGTGATGCCCACCCCGCGCAGGTCCGGCATCAGGGCGTTTGCCCGCGTGTTGCCCGCGCTGAGCAGCAGGTGCACTTCGGCCTGCCCGGCCAGCTCCCCGCCCGGCGGCGGGTCCTGCGACAGCACGGTGTCCCGGGGCACGTCCGAGGGGATGCGCGCCAGGCTCCCCACGCGGAAACGCGCCTCGCCCAGGAGCCTGCGGGCCTCCTCCAGCGCCTTTCCCCGGATGTCGGGGGCGCGCAGAAAGTCCTGGCCCATGCTCACGACCACGTCCACGTCCCGGCCCAGGCGGACCACCCGGCCGGCGGCCGGCTTCTGGGAGATGATGTAGTACTTGGGCACCGTCGGCGACGCCACCTGTGTCTGCCGGCCCAGTCCAAGCCCCCGTTCCCCCAGCACGGCCGCCGCCTCGGTGATGGGCATGCCCGCCACCGGGGGCACGGAAGTCTGCTGGCGCGTGCCCAGGGCGTAGGTGTAGACGAACCATCCCGATCCGGCCATTACCAGCAGGAAGACCACCAGCGCCACAGACCACTGGATGGACCACGCCACGAAGCGGAGGAAGAAAAAAAAGACCCCTAGGACAGCTTCCGCAGCCGCGTCAAAAAGAACGCGTCCAAAGCCGGGTCTGACGGGTCGGTTTGGTATTGTCCCCTGGCTGTTTTCCACGGCGAAAGCGTCTCCGGACCGTCCTCGGGCGCGCAGGCGCCCTCGGAAAGCAGGGATTCAACCACTTCTGTGGTTTCCTGACGGGTGAACGTGCAAACGGAGTAGACGACGACGCCCCCATTCTTGCAGAGTCTCAAGGCCCCGCGCAACAGCGCGCGCTGCGTTTCGGCAAGCCGGAGCACACTTTCAGTCGTCGCATGCCACTTAATGTCGGGATGGCGGCGGAGGGTTCCCAGCCCCGAACAGGGCGCGTCAAGCAGCACCCGGTCGAAACTTCCCTCCCGGAAGGGGGGACGCGTGCCGTCGGCGCAGACAATGCCCGCCGCTTCCAGCCCCAGGCGCTCAAAGTTTTCCTGAATCTGCCCGATGCGGCGCGGCTGGTTGTCCGCAGCCACCAGAAACAGACCTTCGGGCGCGCGCTGGGCGATATGGGTGGCCTTTCCCCCCGGCGCGGCGCACAGGTCCAGCACCCGCTCGCCCGGCGCCGCATCCAGCAGGAGCGCGGGCATCTGGGAGGCGGGATCCTGCACAAGCACAAGGCCCTCCTGGAAAAGGCGCGACGCGGTGAGCCCGCGCCCCTCCACCACGGTCAGCTCCTCCGGAAGGGGAGTGGCCTTCATCGTGGCAAATCCCGCCTTTGCCAGCCGGGCGGCAACCGCCTCGACGCTGTCCCTGCGGGTGTTGACCCGGAGACACACCGGGGCCTCGCGTCCCGTGAGCGCGCAGATGTCGGCCGCCTTTTCCGGACCGAAGCGCTCAATGAGATCCCGAACCATCCAGCGCGGAAGGGAGAACCGCACGCGGAGAAACTCCACCAGGCTCTTTTCCGGGTCGGGGAGGGAAACCTCCTCCAGCGAGGCGGGCGCCTTTCTGAGAATTGCGTTCACCATGCGCGCCAGCCCGGCATGGGACCGGTGCCGCGCCAGCTCCACGGAGGTGTGCACCATGGCGGGCCGGGTGACCTGCGCGCAGAAGAGGGACTGGAACACCGCCATGCGCAGGATCGCATGCACCGCCGGGGGAAGCTCGTCCAGCGGCTGATGGCACAGTCCCGTGAGCACATGGTCGCATAGCAGCCGGTGGCGCACCGTGCCGTAGACCAGCTGGGTCATGAAACGCCGGCCCCGGTCGGCGACAGGACGTCTCCGGAGGGTCTTGTCGAGGGAGACATCGAGGTGGATGCCTCTTGTGAAGACGCGCAGGAGCACATCCACCGCCGCGTCACGCACCGGATCAATCGGCATCGGGAATGTCCTCAAAGCGCTCCCCGGGGCGGATGGGGTGTCCGCGCAGGAAGTCGGCCATGTCCAAGGGTTTCTTGCCGGGCGCCTGAAAGCGGAGAATGTCGAGAATCCCTTCGCCCGTGGCCACACGGAGCGCGTCCGCCGCCGCCTCCACCACGGTGCCCGGTGAGGCCCCGGTGTCCCCGGTCTCCGGCCGCGTGGCCAGAATCTTGCACACCTGGCCGTTGTAAAGGGTCTGCGCGGCGGGCCACGGCACGCACGCGCGCACCCGGTTGTGAATCCGCCCCGCCGGGCCGCCCCAGCGGATGAACCCGTGGGTTTTGCGGAACATTTTGCAGTAGGTCACGCGCCCGGGATCCTGCGGCGTGAAGACCGCCGTGCCGTCCAGCACCCGGTCCATGGCGGCCGGCATCATCTCCGCCGCCATCACGGCAAGCCGCCCGGTCAGGTCCTCCGCCGTCTCCTCCGGAAGAATCGGCGTGCACCGCTGCTCCAGCAGGTCACCCGAGTCCATCTCCAGCGTCATCCGCATGATGGTCACGCCGGTCTCGCTGTCGCCCTCGAGAATGGAGGTCTGGATGGGGGAGGGGCCCCGCCACCGGGGCAGCAGGCTGGGATGCACGTTGAGCCAGCCCAGCGGGGGGATGTCCAGCAGGACCTGCCGCACCAGGCGGCCGTAGGCGGCGACCACGCACATGTCCGGCCGCAGGCCGCGCAGTGCCTGGACAAACGCCTCCGTGTTGGGCGTCTCCGGCTGAAGGACAGGCAGACCGCGCCCCAGCGCCCACACCTTGACGGGCGGGGGGGACGGGCGGCCGCTCCGTCCCTTGGGCCGGTCCGGCTGGCAGACCACCGCCGACACCCCGTGCCTGGCATGGACGGCGTCCACAATCGGCACGGCGAGTTCGGGGGTTCCAAAAAAGACCGTGCGCACTCAGCTGATTCCCGGGATGTCGTAGCCGCCGGTCAGGTCGCGCATGCGCTGCTGCACATACTCCTGCGCCGTTTTGATGGCGGAGTTGACGGCGGCCTGCACCATGGCGGCCAGCTCCTCGGAACGCTCCGGCGAAATCAGGTCGGAGCTGATGGTCAGGGTCTCAATCTCCAGGGCGCCGTTCACCACCACCCGCACCGCGCCGCCCAGCGTTTCGCCCTCAAAACGCTGTTCCGCCAGCTCGGCCTTCATTTCCTCAATGCGCTTGCGCATGTCCAGCGCCTGCTGGAGCAGCCCGCCCATTTTTGCCAAATCGCCCAGTCCGCGAAGCATAGACACTCCTTTCCTGTTTCCAGAGAGCCGTAGTATACCACCCGTCCGCGCGCCGGGACGCCTACAGGAAGGAGGAGGGGGTGTTCACCTCGGCAAACCGGTCGCCTCCCTGCCCGATCTGGGAGAAGACCCGGTGCAGCTTGACCAGCTGCTCCGCCCGCCGCGGGATTTCCTCCGGAATGTGGCGCGCCTCCTTGCAGGTGGCGATCCAGCCGTCGCCCACCTCCACCGACATGTCCGGATGGCGCAGGAAATACTCCCTCATGGGCTGGTGGAATATCTGGTCCGCCACGGCGGCGTCGGAGGCAAACACGCTGAAGTGGCTGGAAAAGGGCTCATCATCGAAATGCAGCTGGATTTTTCCGTACTCGGCCACGTTCCCCACCTTCTCCATGAAGGTGGGGGGATAGATGCGAATCTCGGGGATGCGGAGGTCGTGCTGCATGATCGCCACGCTCTGGCAGTGGCGCACCTTGCTGTACTTGTCCCCCGTCGTGTAATGATAGTCGAACAGGTACACCATCTGGCCCTTGTAGTTGCCGGTGATGATGTTGGACGCGTAGCGGTTTTTCCCCCGCCGAAACTGGAACAGGAGACCAAGCCGCTTGGGAAGGCCGTAGCTGAGATACTGAAAGTGCAGCCGCATCGTCGCGGCCATGTCAATAAAGGCCTTGCGGCGGAGACTCTGGTAGTAAAAGAAGAGACTCACCGCCAGGGTGATCACGCTGACGATGAACAGTCCGAAAAGAAACTGTGACAGTGACTCGCTCATGGGCCCGCCGTTGCCGCTGAAAGGCTCGTGCAATATAATGGCGTAATACGGCGGCCATTTCAAGCCGCAGGGCGAACACCCCTTGATTGGGGCAATACAGAAAGGATTCCGAAGGTGGAAATCACCCGGGACCTGCTGCTCCGGCACGATGTGCCCGGCCCCAGGTACACCAGCTACCCGACCGTCCCCGAGTGGGGGCGCGATTTTGGGGCGGAAGACCACGCGGCGGCCCTCGAAAGGGCCTCCCGGATACCCGAACCGCTCTCCCTGTATGTGCATCTGCCGTTCTGCGCGGCCCGGTGCCTCTACTGCGGATGCAACACCATTGCGACCCGTGACAGGACCCCGCTCGCGTCCTACCTGGACGATCTGGACCGGGAGATCGGCACGGTCGCGGAGCTTCTGGGCGCCCGCCGGCGGGTCTGCCAGATGCACTGGGGCGGGGGGACGCCCAACTACCTGGAACCGGAGGAGCTGCACCGGCTGTTCGACGCCGTGACAAGCCGGTTTTCCCTGACCGACAGCGCCGAGCTCGCGGTTGAGTTGGACCCCTGCACCGTCCGGGAGGACCACCTCGACACCTTTGCGGCCCTGGGCTTCAACCGGGTGAGCATGGGGGTGCAGGACCTCAGCCCCGCAGTGCAGGAGGCTGTGGGCAGGCACCAGACAGTGGATGTCACCCGGCGCGTTTTTGGGAAATGCCGAAGCCTGGGCTTCGACGGCATCAATATGGACCTCATCTATGGCCTCCCCCTGCAGGAGCCGGGCACCTGGGCGGAGACCCTGCGCACCGTCGCCGGTCTCGGGCCCGACCGGGTGGCCGTGTACGGGTTCGCCTTCCTTCCCGAACGGCTCCCGCACCAGCGGGCGCTGGCCGCGCACCCCCTGCCCACGGGTCCGGAAAAGTATGCGCTGTTCGCCCAGGCGCGGAACGCCCTGCTGGACGCGGGATACCGCCCCATTGGCATGGACCACTTCGCCCGGCCGGACGATGAGCTCTGCCGCGCGCTGGACGCGGGCCGGCTCGGCCGCAATTTCATGGGATACACTGTGGCGGCCGCGCCCGACCAGATCGGCTTCGGGCTGTCCGCCATCAGCGAGGTGGGCGACGCCTACGCCCAGAACCACAAGGACCTGCCCGCCTATCACGCCGCCCTGGCGGAGGGCGGACTGCCGACCGCCCTGGGCATCGCCCTCACGGAGGATGACCTGCTCCGCAGGTGGGTAATCCGGGAACTCATGTGCAATTTCAGGCTGGACTTCGGCGCCCTCGAACACCGCTTCGGGGTCCGCTTCGCCGAAAGGTTTGCGGAGGAGCGCCCGGAGCTGGACCGTCTGGCGGGGGAGGGTTTCCTGCGTCTGGAGGAAAGTGCCCTCCTCGTGCTGCCTCTTGGCGCCGTCTTTGTCCGCAACATCTGCATGGTCTTCGACCGGCGGCTCCGGCGCAACCAGGCCCCTTCGGGCTTTTCGAGGACAATATGACCGCCCCGCATCCCGACCGCACGCTGCACGTCGCCGTCATCGGAGGCGGGGTCACCGGACTCTGCGCGGGATGGCACGCCGTCCAGCGCTGGGGAAATGACCGCGTGCGCGTGCTGGAGGCGGGGGAGGGGCCGGGGGGCACCACCCGGTCGGACCGCGAGGGGGGCTACATTCTGGACTGGGGACCGAACGGATTTCTTGACCGCGAACCGGCCACCCTCGATTGGGTGGAGGCCCTGGGCGCGTCGCCGCTGCTGCGCCGGGCGGATGAATCCGCCGCGAAACGCCACATTTTCCGGAACGGGCGCCTGCACCGCGTGGCTGGACCGCCCGCCTTCTTCCTGTCGCCCCTGCTTTCGCCGGCGGGCAGGCTGAGGGTGTGCTGCGAGCCCCTGATCCCGGCAAAACGCGACCATGCGGGGGAAACCATCCACGACTTCGCACGGCGGCGCATCGGCCGCGAGGCGGCGGAAACCCTGGTCGGCCCCATGGTCTCCGGCGTCTTCGGCGGAGACGCCCGGCGGCTCAGCCTGGAGCACTGTTTCCCGCGCATGGCGGAAATGGAGCGGGTGCACGGCGGCCTCTTCCGCGCCCTGCTCGCAAAACGCAAAACCAACCCGAAGGTCAGCCCCGAGGGCCCCTCGGGCACCCTCACCACCCTCGAAGGCGGCATCGGCCAGCTCCCGGAAATCGCCGCCAACGCCCTCGGCGCATCCTTCGCGCCCCGCTCCCAGGTTCGTAAGATCACCCCCTCCGGCGACGGGTACATCGTGTCCTGCGCAAACGGCGACCAGTGGCGTGCGCAGAACGTTGTAGTCGCGTGCCCCGCCTACACAGCAGCGGCCCTGCTTGCCGACGCCGCCCCCGAGGCTGCGGCGGCGCTGGGGGCGATCCCCTACTCCGGTCTCGCCGTCGTGTGCGCGGGGTATCCGCGCGGCCAAGTCGCGCATCCCCTCGACGGCTTCGGATTTCTCGTCCCGCGGGACGGTTCCCTGCGCATCCTGGGCTGTCTGTGGACCGCGTCCATCTTTCCCCACCAGGCCCCCGAAAACGGAGTGCTGCTGCGCACCATGCTGGGCGGCGCGACAGACCCGGAGGTCCTGTCCCTGACGGACGCGGAGCTGGTGTCCCTGGTCTCGAGGGAGCTGTCCCCGCTGCTGGGAATCACCGGCACGCCGGAGCGGCTGCGGGTGTTCCGGCACCCTCTGGGCATCCCCCAGTACACCCTGGGGCACGGCGGGCGCCTGGCGGCGCTGGAGCGCTGCGAGGCGGAGCATCCGGGCCTGGTGTTCGCGGGCAACGCCTACCGGGGCGTGGGACTCAACGACTGCGTCCTCTCCGCCCGCCGCGCCGTGGACAGACTCCGCGCCTAGCGGCCCATCCCCGTCTTGTCCATCATCCGGCGCCAAAGGGTTTTGGCCTCCGTGCCGGAGGCCGTCACCAGCGCCGTCTCCCCGAGCACCCTGTCGCCCAGCATGAGCTTCACCCCGCCCGCCTCGGCACCGGCGGCCACCGGGGCGGCCAGGGCCGCCGGGGCGCTCACCATGAGCTGCAACTTCCCGGCGTCCTCCTTGCGCACGACGGTCTCCAGGGCGTCCCTCGCCGTCAGGGACACTGTGGGCGCAATCCCGTTCGTCACGGGCACCGCGCGGCCGACCGTCATGCCCGCCGTGACCGGGCGCACGCGCGTCACCATTCCCAGGCCCTGCTCCAGCACCTCCCCGGCGCTTTCAAACCGGCCGCGTTTCGTGTCCCCCATGACCACGGCGATGACGCGCACGCCGTCGCGCGCCGCCGTCGCGGTGATGCAGAAACCCGCGGCGCGGATGAACCCGGTCTTGATCCCGTCGCAGCCCGGCACCACGCCCAGCAGCTTGTTCGTGCTCGCCTTCACCCCGTCCGACTCGCGGAAGACAAGCTCCTTGCGCGAGGTCCATTCCAAAATCTTCGGACGCCGCACGCACGCCCGGCCCAGGATCGCCATGTCGCGCGCGGTGGTCAGGTCGAAGGACTCCCCCTTGGAGGGGGGAAGCCCATGAACGCTGTGGAAGGAAGACTGTGTCATGCCAAGTTCCTGGGCGCGCCGGTTGCACGCCTCCAAGTACTGCGCCTTGCCCCCCCAGAGCCCCTCCGCCACCGCCATGGAGGCGTCGTTCGCCGACGCGACGGCAACGGCCAGCATGAGCGATTCGAGAGGGTGCTTTTCCCCCATCTTCACGTACACCTGCGTGCCGCCCATCCCCTCGGCGTTCTTGGAGACGGGAATGATGGTGTCGTAGGACCACTTCTTCGCCTCCACCCCCTCGTCCACCATGAGCATCATCATCATCTTGATCATGCTCGCGGGGGGCCGCCGCAGGTCCGCATTCCGGCTCACCAACTCCATGCCCGTCTCCGCCTCAACACAGTAAACGCTCTCCGGGAGGGCCACGTAGTACTCCGCCGTGCCTTCGGCGGGAGGGGAGGGGGCGGACGGGACCAGGGAGCAAAGCAGGAAGGCCGTCAGAAAACTCATTCCAGGAAATCACCTCCGGCGCGCCGAACACGCGCGTCTCCGCGCTGCGCGCCCGTTGGGGGTTAGACGTTTTGGATAATGCTGTTCAGTTCACCGATGGTGAAGGGTTTCCGGATCACCCCCATGACCCCCATCCCCTCCACGTCGGCGGACTGGGTGCCCGTCATCATGTACAGGGGAATGTTCTCTGTCATGGGCTCCGCCCGCAACGCCCGCACGGACTCCCGAAGGACTTCCGCGGGCACGTCGGCGTCCAGGAGGATGACATCCGGCCGGACGTCCAGAACCGCCTCCAGAGCCTGCCGGTGGTTGACCATCCCCATGCAGGCGATGTTGCGGTTTCGCAAGCCCGCGGACACGAACTCTAGCATTCCGGGATCGGCGTCCACCACGAAGACACATCGTTTTTGGTCGGATTTCACATAGGCGGCAAGGGGGTCGAAGGCCCCGTCAAACCCGTCGGAACCGTGCACAAGGCGCTCGACGGTCTCCCCCAGCTCCGCCACGCTGAAGGGCTTGTTGATGAACTCCGTGCGGGGAAACTGCTCGCGCAGGGGGGCGGCGGAGAAAAGGCTCTCCATGGTGAACACCACAACGGGCTTTTCGCGGGTGGCCGGCTGACCGCGGAGAATCGCCAGGGCGGTTCTGCCGAGCACGTCGTCGGCGACCTCGTCCATCAGGATGACGTCCGCGTCGGTCGCGCCCAGTTGTCGCAGGGACTCCTTGCCGGCGGGCAGCCAGGCGACCTTGCCGACCCCGCGAACGCAGGCAAGCGCCAAAGCCGTCTCCTCCCGGGCACTGAGCACGAGCAGCCGCTGGTCTCGAAGCGCCGGCGCGACCTGGACGCCCTCTTCACCGGGGAACGCGGCCGAGGGCAGGGTCACCGTGAAAGCCGAGCCCTTGCCGGGGGCGCTGTCAATCCGGATGAGGCCGCCGTGGGCGTCCACAATCCCCTTTGCGATGGAAAGCCCCAGACCGGCGCCCTCGTATTTCCGCGCCTTGGAGCTGTCCACCTGGAAAAAGCGGTCGAATATCCGGGCATGGTGCTCGGGGGCGATTCCAATCCCCGTGTCGCGCACGGTGATGGCGGCCCCGCCGCCCTCCTGCGCCTGCAGGGTGACACTGATTGTGCCGCCGCCCGGCGTGAACTTGACCGCGTTGTTCAACAGGATGCCCAGCACCTGGGAAAACTTGTCCCGGTCCACCCAGACAAAGGCCGGCGGCCCGGCCGCCGACGTCTCCACGACAAGATTTTTCGCCAAAGCGTCGGGATGCACGGCCGCCACCGCCTCGCCAATAAGGGCCTGCGGGGAAACCAGGGAGAGCACGGGGGTCACGCCCTTGATCTGCATTCGGCTGTATTCCAGCAGCTGGTTGATCAGGGCAAGCAGCCGCTCCCCGTTCCGCTCGGCGATGCGGACCACGTTCAGCTGGGCCTCGGTCAGCTCCCCCACCCCCCCGGTCTTCAACAGCTCAATATACCCCTGGATGGTGCTGAGCGGGGTGCGCAGCTCGTGGCTGACGTTGGAAAGAAAACTGTCCTTCGCACGGTCGTGCAGGCGCAGCTCCTCGTTCGCCCGCTCCAGCTCCCGCGCGCGGGCCAGCAGTTTCTGCTGCATCTTGCGGATTTCCGCGATGCTGGTGACCACGAGGGAAAACCCGGACTTCGCGGCGTTCTCCGCCCCGGGCAGCGCCGCCGCCGCCACCACGACGGGAACAGGCTTGCCGTAGATGTCCACAAACTCCAGCTCCTGCCGCGCCCCGCCGCCCTCTGCCCTCTGGGTGCTTTCCAGGAGATTGAGCAGACGCGGCCGCCCGGCCGTCTCCAGCAGCTCCATGATGTCCACCCCGAGCAGAAGCTCCTCCGTCATGCCCAGCAGGGACGCGAAGCGCGGGTTCACGAACTGGATGCGGTTCTTCCCGTCAAGCGTCACGAAGCCCTCGTTCATCGAGAGCAGCAGGTTGCGCAGGCGCTCCTCGGAGGTGCGCAGACGCTGCGTCTGCTCCTCCACCAGGCGCTGGAGCCCCTGGGCGTACTGCTCCACCCGGCGGCTCAGGGCCACCTGCTCGGTGATGTCGCGGACCGTGGCGATGGTCGCCGTGTGCTTCCCGTGGCGGTTGGTGATGGGCGCGCCGTTGAACAGAAGCACCTTCTCCTTTCCGCCGACCTGGACGCGCACCTCGTATTCCGAGGCGATGCCCTGCGCGCGCCGGCGCAGATGGTCGCGCACGGGGGCCATGTCAAAACGCTCCGTGAGCGTGGCGACGTCCTTGCCCACCAGCATTTCCCGGCTGACGCCGAAAATTTCGAGAAAACTCTGGTTGACAAGACGGATCACCCCGTCGCCGGTGCTGAGAATGAACCCGTCGGAAATGTGCTCCGCCAGGATCAGAAACCGCTCCGTGATCTCCTCGGAGTCCTCGCCGGTGCGCATGACGGAGAACATCACCACGAAGAGGCCCAGAAACAGGCTTCCCAGGCCAAGAACCCGCGACGCGCGGGAGATGTCGGGATCCTCCATGAGCTGCACGGCCATGTCGCCGGGGGCGCCGAAGAAACTGATGCCGGCGCCGACAATCAGCATCAGGACGCCGCTCAGCATGACGAAGCGCTCAAGCTGGCTGGTCCGGTAGCGCGCGATGAGGTTGCCCCCGGCATAAAGGGGCAGGGCGACCGAAATCAGCAGGGTGCCGGCCCGCAGCGTCAGGCTCTCGAACTGCTGGGCAAAGACCAGCCCGCCGAGCCCCATCAGCACGGGGATGACATAGTTGGTCACCCGGCGCTGGGTCTCCGCCCGGCGTCCAAGCCGCGCCCGCGCGTCGCCCGCGCGGCGCCTGCCCTCAGTCCTGCGAAACATGGGGTTTCCGTTGCTTCTGGGCGGCGATGGCCGCCCCGGCCAGCTCGTCGCACCGCTCGTTGAGCGGGTCGCCGGCATGGCCCCGCACCCAGCGCCAGGTCACCGCGTGCCGCGCGGCCTCGGCGTCCAGGCGCCGCCACAAATCCTCATTGAGCACGGGCCCCGTCCGGCGCCGCCAGTTCCGGCGCTTCCAGCCCGGCAGCCATTCGGTGATGCCACGCTTCACATACTCGGAGTCCGTGTGGAGCACGACCCGGCAGGGGCGCTTCAGCGCGGAGAGCGCCTCTATCGCCGCAGTCAGCTCCATCCGGTTGTTTGTCGTTTGGGGCGTCCCGCCGGAAAGCTCGCGCATGCGGCCCCGGAACAGCAGCACCGCCCCCCAGCCGCCCACGCCCGGGTTGGGGTCGCAGCCGCCGTCCGTGTAAATGACCACCATGTCCTTCTCAGGGCCTTCCACGCGTCTTTCCTCGTTCGTTCACCCGCCGGCCGCCAGCCGCCCAAGCAGGGCCGCCACCCGGTCATGGCGCCCGCGGACGGCCAGTTCACGGGGCGTGAGCCCCTCCGCGTTGCGCGCGTCCAGGGAAGCCCCCCGCGACACCAGGAGCGTCACCGTGTGCCCCCGGCCAAACACCGCCGCCGTGTGCAGCGGGGTGTCCCCGAAGTCGTCCACCGCGTCCGCCGCCGCCCCGTGGTCCAGCAGCCACACAGCCGCCTCCCGCCGCCCGTACATGGCCGCCACATGCAGCGGCGTCATGCCGGTGATGTCTTTCGCGTCCACTTCCGCACCGTGCGCGGCAAGCACCTCCATCGCCGCCACGCTGTCCACCCCGGCGGCCATGTGCAGCGGCGTCTTCATCTTCCTGTCCCGCTGCTCCACCGCCTCCGGGGCTTTCTCCAGCACCCCGCGCAGGGACTCCAAATCCCCCCGGATGACACAGTCATGCGGACTGGGCGCGCACCCCGAGAGAACGCATGCCGCCGCAAACAGCGCGATTCCGGGCAAAATGTGCCAAAACCGCATTCTCATCAGGGGGCCACAGGCTCAGAAGTGTCCGCAACGCTGATCAATTCGCCCCCGGCCGCCAGGTTCTCCGGCGTGAAATAGCGGGAGGGCAGCACCAGATGGCGGGGCACCTGCTCCCCGGCGAGAATCTTGAGGGCCTGCTCGACCGCCTCCCGGCCCCCTGTGGGATACTCGAAAGAGACGCTCAGAATCCCCTTCTCCACATAGACCCGCCCCTCATGGGGAAGCCCGTCAATGCCCACAAAGAGCATTTCCTTCTCCCGGCCCGCGGCCTTGGCGGCCAGATAGGCGCCATAGGCGCCGGGGTCGTTGTGGCCATAGACAAGGTCTATCTTCGGGAACCGGGCCAGGGCGGACTCCATCTCCCGCTGGGCGTCCGGCTGGAGCCACTTCATGTCGGCCGAAAAAATGGTCTCTATGGCGGCATCGCCCAGCCCCTTGACGAAGCCCTCGTGGCGGTCGCGGCCCGGCACGCTCGTCTGGAGCCCCATCAGCTCCACAATCTTCCCTTGGCCGTTGAGCTTCTCGCGGACCCATTTCCCGGCGGCCTCGCCGATCAGCCGGTTGTCCGCGCCGATGAATATGGTGAAGTCCTCGCCGAGCAGGGCGCGGTCAAGCACGATCACCGGAATGCCCTTCTTGTAGGCCTCGGCGACCGGCCCTGTCAGGGGGGCGGCCTCCCGCGGACTGATAATC
>JAPXRP010000069.1:0-19553 GCA_033813475.1 Candidatus Hydrogenedentota bacterium | reverse complement strand
CCGCCGCCACCACGATGGACCGCGCGCGGTCCGCCGCGCTGATCCCCGTGGTCACCCCCTCGCGCGCCTCGAAGGACACATGGAACGCCGTGTTGAACATGGAGGTGTTCTGCCGCGCCATGGGGGGCAGGTCCAGCGCCCTGATGCGGTCCTCCTCCATGGGCATGCAGATGAGGCCCCGCCCGTGGCGCGCCATGAAGTTCACCGCCTCGGGCGTGGCAAACTCGGCGGCCATCGTCAGATCGCCCTCGTTCTCGCGGCCCTCGTCGTCCACGAGGATGACCATGCGGCCCCGTTTCAGGTCTTCCAGAATCTCGGACAGCGGACTGATCATGGGTACTCCTAGAGAAAGCCGTTCTGCCGCAGCGTGTCCAGGGTCACGCCGCCCTCCTCGCGCTTGAGGAAATGGCGGACATGCTTCCCCAGCACGTCGGCTTCCATGTTCACCGCGTCCCCCGCGCGCTTGTGCGCGAGGGTGGTGTGCTTCATGGTGGTCGGAATGACCGCGACGCTGAAACGGTCGCGATCGGGGTCAACAATCGTCAGGCTCACGCCGTCAATGGTGATGGAGCCCTTGGGCACGAGATAGGGGACCACGGCGTCGGGCGCGCGGAACCGCCACAGGGAGAACTCGCCCTGGTCGCGCACGCCCTCGACGCGCCCCACGCCGTCCACATGGCCGAGGACGAAGTGCCCGCCGAAGCGGCCGTCGGCGCGCATGGCGCGCTCCAGGTTCACCGCGTGGCCGGGTTTGAGCGCCCCGAGCGTGGTGCGCGCCCAGGACTCGGGGGACACCTGCACGGTGAAACTCCTCGGGGTGAACGCCGCCACGGTGAGGCAGGCGCCGTCCACGGCCACACTGTCGCCCAGCGCCAGGCCGCCGGTGACATGCTCCGCCAGAATCTCCAGCTCCGCGCCGGACTTCCGCGCGACCACGCCGATCTCCTCGATGAGTCCCGTGAACATGCTAGACGTCTCCCTCAAGCGCGGCCAGGGGCCGGGTGTGCGCCTCCACCATCAAGTCTTCGCCGATACGGAAAGCCGTCATCCCGTAAAGCGGAATCGCCTCATCCATGGTTTCCGCGCCGAGCCCCTCGACCGCCGTGACGGCATCGCGGCCGCCCGCGATCTTCGGGGCGATGAAAAAGCAGACCTTGTCCACGATGCCCGCCTCGAAGGCCGACGCCAGGGTGGCCCCGCCGCCCTCGATGAGCAGCGACGTGACGCCGCGCTCCGCCAGCACCCGCATGAGCAGCCGCATGTCCACCCCGCCCGGCCCCCCGGGCATGCGCAGCACGGCGTCCGCGAAGGGGTACGGCGTGGTGGAGGTGGTGGCGATCCAGGTGGGCGCGCCGCCCTTGCGGAAAACCTCGCGGTTGCCGTCGAGATACTCCCCCGCGTCCAGAATGATGCGGATCGGGCTGCGCCCCGGCCGGTCGTCCAGCCGTGTTGTCAGGCTGGGGTCGTCCAGCATCACCGTGCGGCTGCCGACCAGGATGGCGTCCAGGCTGTCCCGCAGCTCATGGGTGCGCCGCCGGGCGGCCTCGCCGCTCACCCACCGCGAATGGCCCGTGCGCGTGGCGATCTTGCCGTCAAGGGTCATGGCGCACTTCGCCACGACAAAGGGCAGCCCCGTGGTGATGAACTTAAGAAAGACCTCGTTCAGCCGCCGCGCCTCCGCCTCCAGCACCCCCGTCTCCACGGCGACGCCCGCCTCCCGCAGGAGGGCCAGGCCGCGGCCGGCCACGAGAGGGTTGGGGTCGCGCATCGCGGCCACCACCCGCGCCGGGCGCAGCGACGCCAGGAACGGCGCGCAGGGCGGCGTCTTCCCCTCGTGGGCGCAGGGCTCCAGCGTCACATAGACCGTCGCCCCCGCAATGTCGCCGCCGGGGCACGCGCGCACGGCGTTCACCTCCGCGTGCGGCTCCCCGGCGCGCTCGTGCCAGCCCTCGCCCAGCACCGCGCCGTCGCGGACAATGACGCAGCCCACCATCGGGTTGGGGCTGGTCCTGCCGCGGCCGCGGGCCGCCAGTTCCAGCGCGCGGGCCATGTGTTTTTCATCATCGCGGGCCATTAAAACAAAACTCCCGAAAGCCCTCCCGGCCTTCGGGGAAACACGCGGACCCAACACCCGCCGCCCAGTTCGGGCAGGCATGATGCCGTTGTTCCGCGACCTTCTCTCATCCGGACTGTACCGTCGGCCCCGGAATTCCACCGGAGTCTGCGCCGAAGCGCTCGCGGGCTTTCACCGCCGGCCGGGAATTTCACCCTGCCCCGAAGGTCGTCTGTAACGTCAACAACCCCCCTATTTTAGTCCAACCCGCCGTTCAGGTCAAATCCCGCGCGGAGAAGAGAGCCTGCTATACTCTTTCCCATGAAACAGCGCGATGTCAAGACGTCCCTGGACCAGTTCCCCGGGTTCGGGGAGGGTACACAGGGAAAGGGAAGGAAAGCGCGCAGAATCCTCGTTCCGATTGTTTGCGCCATGTCTATTGCGGGCGGGTTGGCCCGTGGTCACGGGCCTGGTTGGCTGTCCCTGATTCCTCTTGCCCTGGGCGTGGTCCTTCTGGTGACCGTCCTTTGGTCTTTTCGGTGGGACTGACAGCCGGCCTTTGGTTTCGCCAATCAGCTCAGGGCAGCGTGTAGTCGCTTTTCTTGTCCGCCAGGTATTCGCGGAGGCGCTTCATGGCGTCCTTTTCAATCTGGCGGATGCGCTCGCGGGTGAGCTTGAACTTCCGGCCCGTCTCTTCCAGGGTGTGGACGGCGCCGTCGTCCAGCCCGTAGCGGTAGCGGATGATGGTGGCGTCGCGGGGACTGATCTGCGAGAGCAGGTCCTCCATCTGCTGGTCGCGGACCCACTGCTCGATGGCGGGGTCGTTCGCGGAGGGGCTGGTGCCCTCGGGCAGGTTGTGAAACCCCTCGCTGTCGAGGGAGGACATGCCCTCCATGGGGGCGATGCTCTCGGCGAAGGTCTGGAGCCGGCGCACCTCGGCCTCCTTCAGCTCCATGGCCTTGGCAATCTCCTCCAGCTCGGGCTGCCGCCCGGTCTTCCGGTAAAGCTCCTCGACCACCCGCTTGTACTTCGAGAGGTTGTCCGTGATGTACACGGGGATGCGCACAGTGCGGCCCTGGTTGGACAGGGACCGGGTCACGGCCTGGCGGATCCACCAGGTGGCGTAGGTGGAGAACTTGCAGCCCCGCGCGGGGTCGAAGCGGTCCACGGCCTTCATGAGCCCCAGGTTGCCCTCCTCGATCAGGTCGAGCAGCGGCAGGCCGTAGTAGAGGTACCTCTTGGCGATGCTGACGACCAGGCGGAGGTTGGAGATGATGAGCCGCCGGCGGGCCTCGTGCTCCCTCTCGCCGCCCCGTTTGAGGTCGCGCGCCAGGCGCACCTCCTCGGCGGGGGTCAGCAGCGGGATCTTCGCGATCTCCGCCAGGTAGGTGCTCAGCCCGTTTTCGCGCGTGTCCATCATCGTTGGGTCACCGTCCGCCGCATCCCTTGCGCTCCCGCAGAAAGGGGAACGCCGCCCGCCGGCGTTCTATTTCTAACAGGACTCAGGATGATTGTTTCACGGGGCCGGGGTATAATGCAATCCGGCGGCGGGAGGGAAACCGGGAATCATATGGCGGACACAAACGAGCACGAACATTACATGCGGCTGGCCATGCGCGAGGCGGGGCTGGCCCTGGACAAGGGGGAGGTGCCCGTGGGCTGCGTCATTGTCCACAACGGCATGGTCATCGGCCGGGGGCACAACCAGCGGGAGCTGCTCCAGGACCCCACGGCGCACGCGGAGATGCTGGCCATCACGGCGGCGGCGGGGCATTTGGGATCGTGGCGGCTGGAGGAGACCCGGATGTACGTCACCCTGGAGCCCTGCCCCATGTGCGCCGGCGCCATCATC
Source organism: Candidatus Hydrogenedentota bacterium (assembly GCA_033813475.1). Taxonomy (GTDB): domain Bacteria; phylum Hydrogenedentota; class Hydrogenedentia; order Hydrogenedentales; family CAITNO01; genus JAAYBR01. Next base: position 15,648 of record JAPXRP010000069.1, on the reverse strand, counting down.
CTCTCCCGCATACCGGAGGTCTATTTCGGCGCGGCCGACCCCAAGGCGGGCTGCTGCGGCACGCTCATGAACCTGCTGGAGGACCGGCGTTTCAACCACCAGCCCGCCGTGACGGGCGGGGTGCTCGCGGAGGAGTGCGGAGAGACGCTCTCGGCGTTCTTTCGCGCCATCCGCCGCGCGGCGCGGCAGCGGGACGCGGAGGCTCCGGACGGGGCCTGACGGGGCTCAGGCGCCCCGTTCGTCCTCATAGCGCGCCAGGGCGCAGCCCGCGCAGCCGATGACACCGGAGTCGCCGCCCAGCCCGGCGGGCAGGATTTCGCACCGCTTCGCGGGCACCTCGAAGGCGTTCTCCCGGACCACGCGGCGAACGGTGTCGAAGAGCATGTCGCCCGCGGCGATCATGCCGCCGCACAGGACGATGCGCTCGGGGTTCAGCGCGTTCACCATGCTGGCCGCGCCGATGCCGATCCAGGTGGCCGTCTCATCGAACACGAACCGGGCGTAGGCGTCCCCGGCCGCCGCCGCGGCGTGGACCATCTTGCCGGTCAGTTTCGAGGGGTCGTTGCCCGTCTCCGCCTTGAGGCACGTTGTGGCGGCGTCCCAGCCCTCGGCGGCCGTGCGCACCATGCCGGTGACGGAGGCGTAGGCCTCCAGGCAGCCCAGGGAGCCGCAGCCGCATTTCCGCCCGTCCCGGTGCACCGTCAGGTGGCCGAGCTCCGCCGCCGTGCCGTCTATGCCGCGCAGCAGTTTGCCGAACACCACAATCCCGCCGCCGACGCCGGTGCCCAGGGTGAAGACCACGACGCACTCCGCGCCCTGGCCCGCCCCCAGCCAGTACTCGCCGTAGCAGGCGACGTTGGCGTCGTTGTCCACATAGCAGGGGACGCCCAGCCGCTTCGTCATCTCGGCGGCCAGGGGAACATCCTTCCACCCGGGGAGGTTGGGCGGGCTGAACACGATGCCGGTCTGCCAGTTCATGGGGCCCGGCGCGCCAAACCCTGCGGCGAGGACGTTGTCCAGGGTCAGCCCGTTCGCCGCGAGCAGGTCGCGCACGGCGTCCTCCATGGTGTCCATGACGGCCTTGGGGCCGCCCTCGGCGTTGGACGGGCGCGAGTCCTTGACGATGATCTTCTTCTCGGTGGAGACGACGGCCGTCTTGACGAAAGTGCCGCCCAGGTCCACGCCGATGATGACCTTGCTCATGCGATTCGAAGCTCCCTTGACCGGTGTCCGTCCCCGGTAATCTCTTTACATGCTACCGGAATCCCGCAACCGTTTTCACGCCCTCACAAACGCCAGCGCCTTCGCCATCCGGGCCAGCGCCTCGTCCCGCCCCAGCAGTTCCGCCAGTTCGAAGAGCCCCGGTCCGACGGGCTTGCCCGTCAGGGCGAGGCGCGTGCTGTTGACCAGGTTGCCCAGCTTGGTCTGGAGCTCCTCGACGGCCCGGTCGAAGCCCTCCTTGAGGGCGTCATGGGTCCACGCGGGGGCCTCCTCCATCACGCGGACGGCGGTCTCCAGCCACTTCTCGGAGTCAGGCTGGCGGAAGAACTTCCCGGCGGCCTTCTCGTCGTAGGTGTCCACGTCGCGGAAGAAAAAGTCGGTGTACGCCGTGATGTGCTTGAGCGTGGGCACCTTCTCCTGGCAGATGGCGGCCATGCGCAGCAGCCATTCGCGGGGCTTGGCGGTGGTGTCCAGCCCCTCGGCGTTCATGAAGGGGAGCACGCGGTCGCAGAAGTCCTCCACCGTCAGGCGGCGCAGGTGCTGGCCGTTGAGCCAGTCGAGCTTCTTGCGGTCGAAGCGGGCGGGCGACTTGTTCAGCCGGTCGAGGGTGAAGAGGCGCTTCAGGTCTTCCAGGGTGAAGAACTCGCGGCCCTCCTCCTCGGAGGTCCAGCCGAGCATGACGACGTAGTTGATCAGCGTCTCGGGGAGGTAGCCCTCGTCCCGCCAGTCGAGCACGTTGGCCCCGTGCAGGCGCTTGCTGTACTTCTTGCCCGTCTCGTCGAGCACCATGGGCAGATGGGCGAACTTCGGCAGGGCGTAGCCCAGGGCATTAAAGAGCATGACATGCCGCGCGGCATTGGTCAGGTGGTCGTCTCCGCGGATGACATGGGAGATATTCATGAGCCCGTCGTCCACCACCACGGCCAGGTGAAAAATCGGGTCGCCGTTGGGCTTCAGGATGATGAAGTCGTCGTACTCCCGGTTGTTGAACCGGACGGGCCCCTGCACCAAGTCCTCGATGACCGTCTCGCCCTCGGACACCCGGAAGCGGAGGGTCCACGGAGCGTCGCCCTTTGCGGCGACCTCCTCCGGGGTCAGGTGGCGGCATTTGCCGCTGTACCGGTAGGGGCGTTTCTCGGCGGCGGCGCGCTCGCGTTCCGCGTCCAGCTCCTCCTTGGTGCAGAAGCAGCGGTAGGCCTTCTCCTCGTCCAGCAGGCGCAGGGCCTCGGCGCGGTGCAGGTCGCGCCGCTGGGACTGGCGGTAGGGGCCGTAGGCGCCCTTTTCCGGCACATCGCCGAAGGGCGGGCCCTCGTCCCACTCGATGCCCAGCCACTGGAAACCCGCGCACATGGCCTCCACATACGCCTCCTCCGTGCGCTCGGCGTCCGTATCCTCCAGGCGCAGCACGAAGACGCCCCCCTGGCTGCGGGCGAAAAGCCAGTTGAAAAGCGCCATCTTGGCCGTGCCGATATGGAGAAACCCGGACGGCGACGGGGCGATGCGGCAGCGAATCTCGGACATGGAAAGGGGACTCCCTGGGGTTATTGCGTTTGTCTGGGGCGGCGTGCGGCGCGGTCAGGCGCTCCGGACCTCCTCCACCAGCTTCATGAGCCGGCGGCCGTACTCGGTGTAGGACTCGTAGAGCTGGCGGGCGTTGTCCGCCTTCTGGCCCGTGTGGATCACGGCGGCCAGGTGCGGCTCGATGGAGAAGCCGCCGTCGTAGCCCGTCTTCAGCAGGTCGGCCACGATCTCGCGGACGCATCCGTCGCCCTCGCCGCAGTAGGTGTAGATGTCCTGGCCGTCCACCTTCCGCGCGTCCTTGATGTGGACGTACACGATGTCCTTGCGGACGGTCTGGTAGTACTCCCAGGAGTCCTGGCCGTAGGTCACGGGGTTGCCCGTGTCGAACACCACCTTCAGCGCCGGGCTGTCCACCTCGCCGAGGAGAATGTTGGAGTTCTCGGCGGACAGGCCGCCCCAGCCGCTGCAATTCTCGTGGACCATCGTGATCCCGCCGTCCTCGGCGATGCGGGCCAGCTCCTTGGTGCGGCGGATGGCCTCGCGCCGCCACTCCCGCTCCTCCACGGGCTCCTTCGGGTCGTTCGGATAGCTCATGACGCGGATGAACGGCGTGCCGAAGCGGTGCATCCGGGGGATGGCCCGCTTCAGGTCGTCCACGTCCACGGCGAAGTCGCCGGTGACGGGCCGCGCCCAGTTGGCGATGGCGCTGGAGAAGCAGGACACCCCCATGCCCGCCTCCGTGACCGCCGCATAGACCGCGTCAAAGGCGGTGTCGGAAAGCTGGGTGAGGTTGACGCTGTCCACGGCCCGCAGTTCGAGGTGTGTCCACCCCAGCTCGGCGTGGGCCTGGATCTGCGTCTGAATGGGCTGTCCGGACTCGTCGGAAATGCCGGAAAAAAACATGTCTGTGACTCCTGTGATTCTTGGCGGGGAGACATCCCCGGTGGTTACAGCTGGGCACGGCGGCCTCTATCGTACCAGACCGGCCTCCACCTCTTCGCGTGTCTTGCGGCCGCGGAGGGCCTCCACCAGTGTCAGGGCGAAATCCATCGCCGTGCCGGGGCCGCGCGAGGTCACCATGTTTCCGTCCAACTCCACGGTCGCGCCGGTCTGGGTGCCGCCCGCATCGGCGTCGGTCAGAACGCCCGGATACGCCGTGAACCGGCGTCCCATGAGCAGCCCGGCTTTGGCCAGCACCAGCGGCGCGGCGCAAATGGCGGCCACGGTCTTTCCCGCCGCCGCGAGTTCCTTCAGCAGGGCGGCCACCCGCGTGTCCGCCGCGAGGGCGTGGGTGCCCCCCATGCCGCCGGGCAGCACCACGGCGTCGAAGCCCCCGCGCGCAAGTGCGGTGTCCAGGGGCACGTCTGGAACCAGCGTCACGCCCCGGCTGGCCCTGACCGGGCCCTCCTTCAGCCCGGCGACGACCACCTCGATCTCCGCGCGGCGCAGCACGTCAATGATCGTCACCGCCTCCAGCTCCTCGCACCCGTCCGCCAGCGGCAGCAGCACCTTGGCCATGTTCTGTTTCTCCTTGGTTCGCGCCCCGAGGGGGGCGTTCGATGCCATTTTAGCCGCTGGTTTGTCCGGTTTTCACCTGGGGCGGGGGCTGGGTGGTGGACGAGGTGGACGAGGTGGACCGGGTGGACAGAATGGACAGCCACGGCATCCTGCCGGTGCTTTGTCCGTGTCCGTCCGTTCCGGGTCCGTGTCTGTCCGTGCAAATCAGATCCGGTGCCTGCGGAAAGGCAGCACCGCCGCGCCGTAGACGAGGGCACCCGCGCCGATGGGAACCAAAACCGGGTATTCCCGCAGGGCAATCACAACGGCGGCCATAACGGCTGTTGCGCCCACGGCAGGCAGTGCGCCGACGGCCATGCGCCGGGCGGACACGCCGAGTCCGCGCGCGGAGACGGCGAAAAGGACGGCGGCCAGCACCGCGCCGAGGGCGATGTTGAGCCAAACCATACCGTTGCCGCCGAAGGCGGGGGAGAGCAGGAAGGCGCAGGCGGTCTTGCACACCGCGGCCCCGGCGAAGAGGGTGGCGGCCAGGGCCTGCATGCCCCGCGCGCGGAGCTGGGCCTGCCCGACCAGCGCGGGCAGGAAGAGGGCCGCGGCCACGGTGAGCCCGGAAAGGGTGAACCCCGCGCCCGCATACTGGTCGCCGCCGAGAAAGACCGTGAGGGGCTCCGCGAGCAGCAGCGCGCCCGCGGCCAGCGGCAGTCCCACCTCCACGGCAAGCCGCCAGGCGTCCTCCAGGGTGCGTGCGGACGCCGCCGCCCCCTCGCGCGCGGCGCGGCTGAGCCCGGGGAACACCACGCCGCCCACGGCCTCGGTCAGGGGCATGAGCATGAACAGGAAGCGCATGCCGAGGGCGTGGCGCCCGAGGGCGTCGCCGTCCAGGAAGAGGCCGAGCACCAGCAGGTCCACGGCGAAGTAGGCCGTGGCGGCGAAGCCGCCGGCCATCACCGGCGCGCCCTCGCGCAGGAGCCAGCGCGCGTCCGCCGCGGAGGGTGCGCGGTCCTTCCCGTCGAACCACCGCCAGGCGCAGGCGGTCATCAGAACCGCCCACAGCAGATGCACGGGGCCCAGCACCCCCACCAGCGCGGGCACGCCCGCCCCGGCCCAAAGCATCGCCAGGGTCGCGCCGACGGCCAGCGCGCGCAGAAGCACCTGTCCCAGCGCCACCGCGCCGAACCGCTCGTGCCCCGTGAAAACGCCCAGGGCGCAGCGTCCCCAGGCCAGCGGCAGCACGGCCAGGCCGGTCACCAGCGCCGCCGTGGCCCGGTCCCCGCGCAGGCACGCCCACGCGCCCGCCGCCGCCAGCAGCACCGGCAGCGCGACGGCCGCCTGCCCGAGCAGGCCCGCCGCAAGGAGCCGCCGCGACCGCTCCGGCGCACAGGCCGTCTCGCGGGTAAGGATGTCCGACACGCCCCAGTTCATCACCACGGCGAACAGGGGGAACAGCGAAAGGTAGAGGCCGTAGAGCCCGTTTTCGGCCACCGACAGCCCGCGCGACAGCGCGACGAAGAGCAGAAACGAGAGAACCTTCTGCGCGGCCTCGGCGGACCACAGCATCCCCAGCCGCAGCAGCGGCCGGGCGGAGACCTCCGGTCCGGCCATCAGCGCGCCCCCCGCGCCGTGAGCACGCTGCGGAGGGTGGCGGCGAGGAGCCGCAGGTCGGCGCCCAGGGACATGCCGCCGATGTAGATCAGGTCGTAGCGGAGTTTCTGCCGGTAGTCCGTGTCATAGCGGCCGTGTACCTGCGCGAGCCCCGTCAGCCCTGGTTTGACCACAAAGCGGTGCCGGTACAGGGGCTCCTCCCTCAGAAACTCCCCGGCGAACTCCGGCCGCTCCGGACGCGGCCCCACGAGGCTCATCTCGCCCCGCAGCACGTTCCACAACTGCGGCAGCTCGTCCACCCGGGTCCGCCGCAGCCACCGCCCGACCCGCGTCACGCGCGGGTCGTCCGCCTCCGCCAGCACGGGGCCCGAGGCCGCCTCGGCGTCGGCGCGCATGCTGCGGAACTTCACCAGCCGGAAGGGCGCGCAGCCCAGGCCCAGGCGCTCCTGGAAATACAGCACCGGTCCCCCCGACTCCATCCACACCGCCAGCGCGGCCAGCGCCAGCGCCGGCGACAGCAGCACGAGGCCCGCCGCCGCCCCGGCGAGATCCATCCACCGCTTCACGGCCCGCTGCCAGGGGCGCGCCCCGGCGCCGTTCAGCCGGATCAGCGGGATGCCGCCCAGGCTGAACACGTCCGCCGCGCCGAACAGGGCCAGCCGCAACCCGGGACACACCCACACCTCCACCCCCGCCGCGTCGCACGCGGTGATCACCTCGGTGATGTGTTGGTCCTCCAGGCCGCCCGTCTCCAGCAGCACGACATCCGGCGTCTCGCGCGCCAGCCATTCGGCGAAGACCCCGTCCCCGCCCGGCTCCCAGGCGCCCCCGGGCGCCGCCAGCGCGGGGGCGTGCCGCTTCAATTCGTCGGCCAGGGCGGCGCGGTCCGCACCGGCCCCGGCGGTGGCGATGCGCAGCCGGTATCCCCCGCGGCGCAGCAGGCCCAGCGCGGCGGCGCGCGACGCGCCGAACCAGAGCATCATGACGAGGAGGTCCCCCAGCACGACGGCGCGGGAGAACTGCGCGAGGGGCAGGTAATACAGCTGGACCAGGGCAATGACCAGATAGCCCGGCAGCACGCCGAAGAGCGCTGCGGCCATGCCGCCGAACACGTGGTCCGCCGCCTGAAGCCGGCGCCGGAGATCGTAGAGGCCGAAGGCCTGCGCCGCCGCCAGCCGGCAGGCCAGCAGCACGGGAAACCATGCCTGCGAGGTCATCAGGTGCTCGGACGGCGGCGCGCCCCCATAGCGCAGGAACATGGGCAGAAACACCGCGCCCGCCGCCGCGGCGCAGTCCAGCACGCCGAGACGGAATCCGAGCCCGGGCGCGTCAAGCCCCCGCGTTGCCGTTGTCTCCCGCGTCATCCCGTTTTCCTTCCGCGTTTTTCCGCCGGCCCTCGGCCCGCCGCAGGGCCAGCACCGAAAGCGTCAGCACCCCGGCCGGCAGCGCCAGCAGCGGATAGCGGCGCGCGGGCGACATGCCGTCCACCACCCAGGCCAGGGGCCCCATGGCGGCGGTCACGGCATACAATACCAGCACGGCGCCCCGGTGGCCCAGTCCGAGGGCGAGCAGGCGGTGGTGCAGGTGGGCGCGGTCCGGCTCGAAGAAGCCCCCCCGGCGCGCGCGGGCCAGCCGCCGGGCGAAACTGAGCGCCGTGTCCGCCAGCGGCACCGCGAGCGCGGTCATGGGCACCGCCAGGGCGATCACCGCCGCGCCCTTCTGCTCCTCCACCAGCGTGGCCGCGCCGATCACCAGCCCCAGAAACAGCGCCCCGGCGTCGCCCATGAAGATGCTCGCCGGGTGGAAATTGAACAGCAGAAAGGCGGCGGTCATGCCGAGCAGGCCCGACATGAGCATCACGGAGAGGACCTGGTCGTTGCGCAGGCCCACGGCCAGCAGCGACAGCGCGCAGAGGGCCGTCACGCCGGCAGCCAGGCCGTCCAGGCCGTCCACAAAATTCACGGCGTTCATCATGCCCGCCACCCACAGCGCCGCCACGGCCACGGCAAACCACCCAATGTGCACCACACCGCCCAGCGGGTCCATCAGCTCGCGCACGCCGAAGCCGAAGAAGTACAGCACCGCTCCGAGGGCCAGTTCCACCGCCAGCTTGAACCACGCGGGCAGGCCGACGGCGTCGTCCGCCGCCCCCAGCAGCACGACCCCCGCGCCCACGGCGGCCAGGGTATGGAAGGACGGGTGCGCGTAGCCCGGCGCGAGCGCCTGCACCGCCAGCACCCACGCAAGGAACCCGCCGTACAGGGCGAGCCCCCCGAGATAGGGCACGGGGTCGCGGTGGACCTTGCGGGCCTCCGACGGGGCGTCCAGCATGCCGATCCGCAGGGCCATGCGCCGGAAGAGGGGGGTCAGCGCGGCGGTCACCGCGAAGGCGGCAAGCCCCGCCAGCAGGTAGACTCCGGGGCCGCCCAGGCCAAAGAGACCGGCCTCCGGCCCGGGCCGGAAGGGGCGCAACGCGCCCAGCGGCGGCGCGTTCAGCCGCAGGGGCCAGTAGGCGAGGCTGAACAGCAGGAACATCCCCGCCGCCGCCCCGCACGACAGCGCCGCGCGCGCGCCGGGCGAAAGCGCGGAATCAGTGCGGACGGCGCGGTTTGGGGGGTCCGAAGGGCTCATGCCCCCATCATATCACCGCCGCCCGGGCCGCGCGCATCTCCACTCCGCCGCCCGATGGGCGAATCTGATAGACTTCGGGGGGCGCGTGAGGGGGGGGCGCATGGACCACGGGAGACGGTGTCGGCATGCAGTATGTTTTCGCGGCAATTCTGGGACTCGTCGAGGGTGTGACGGAGTTTCTCCCCGTCAGCAGCACCGGCCACATGATCCTGGTCGAGGATCTGCTTCGTCTGGAGGGGAAGCCCGGGTTCGCCGACGCGTTCATGGTCATGATCCAGCTTCCGGCGATTCTTGCCGTGGTCCTCTATTTCTGGAAGAGGCTTTGGCCCTTCGGCGCGGAGACGGACACGCGGGCAGTCTTCGGGCTGTGGGCGCGGGTGCTCACGGCCTTCCTGCCCGCGGCCGTGCTGGGATTCCTGCTGGACGACTTCATCGAGGCGCGGCTCTTCAACCCGCCCACCGTGGCCGCCGCGCTCGTTGCCGGCGGCGTGGCGCTGCTGGTGGTCGAGCGGCGGAGCATGCCCGTCCGCCACACGGACCCGGCCCTGCTTGGCTTCCGCACGGCCCTGCTCATCGGGTTCTTTCAATGCCTGGCCATGATCCCGGGCACATCGCGCTCCGCGGCGACCATCATCGGCGCCATGCTGCTGGGCGTGGGGCGGCCGGCGGCGGCGGAGTTCTCGTTTTTTCTGGCCCTGCCCACCATGACCGGCGCGGCGGGGCTCAAATTGATGGAAAACGGTCTTTCCTTCTCCGCGCGGGAATGGGGGCTGCTGCTCACAGGGTCGGTGGTCTCGTTCATCTCCGCCTACGTTGTGGTGGCCGCCTTCATGGCCTACATCCGCCGCCGGAATTTCGTGCCCTTCGCGTGGTACCGCATTGGGCTGGGGGGGGCGGTGACCGTCTGGATGCTGCTGCGCTGACCGGGCGGGGCTACTCCACAGGGGCCATGAGCCGTGCGATGAGCGCGCGCGGCGTGCCGGACGGGGATTTCACCAGGGTGTCCTCCAGCGTGACGTGACGGGGGCCGATCTTCTTCACCAGGAAACGCCCCTGAAGCAGGTCGCCCTCCGAAACGGTCTGCTCGGATTCGGGGATGCTGGAGTTGTTCAGGATGAACACGGCGCTCTTGCCCTCCTCCGCGCTTTTCAGCATGAACTTGTGGCAGGACAGTTCGCCGTCCACATGGTTCCGGAGGGCCTGGATGTCCGGATGCAGGTCCATCAGGGAAACCTGCGCGACCTCCGCCGAAACGGCGTTCATGGTTTTCGAGGAGAAGGGGACCGCGTTGAGGCGGCGCGTCGCGTCCTCGACGAAATAGGCCCGCGCCCGCGCCAGCATCTCGCCGCTTTCCGGTGTGCGCTGCTCCCTGTCGAAGGCCAGGGCGGTTTCCAGCACCTGAAGGGGCGGATCATTCTGCTCCAGCATGGCTTCGGCGGGGTTGATCCGCACGGGAACCTTGGGCGGCGCCGGCTTCCGTACCTCATTGAAGCGCGCCATGACGTACTCCCCGCTCCAGTACGTCATGAGCAGGGCCGCCACCACCATGCACCCGGCCAGCATGATCTTTCCGGGGCCCGCCTTCTCGCGGCGCTTCTTCTTCTTGGGCGTGCTCATCCGGATGGACGGGCTGTCAAAGGACGCCAGCGCCACCTCGCGCAGCGCGGGGTCGAGCTGCGGCAGGCTGTCCGGCTTCTTCTTTCCGTTTGCCGGGGGCGCCTTCTCCTTGGAGTCGTGCTTCGCCGCCCCGTTCGTCGCGCCTGGCCCGGGGGTCCGCATCGGTCCGGGGGATGACGGCCGCAGGGGCGTCTGCATCGGCCCGTGGGATGACGTCGGAACCGGGGGCGTCTGCATCGGCCCGTGGGATGACGTCGGCCGCGGGGGCGTCTGCATCGGCCCGTGGGATGACGTCGGCCGCGGGGGCGTCTGCATCGGCCCGTGGGACGGGGCGGGGCCGGCGGGGCCGCCGCCCGCTTCGGGCGCGCGCCCGCCAAACACAAACATGGGATCCTTCCCCTCCCGCAGCACCTGCAGGACGGGATGGATCGCCGTGCGGACCTCGGTGGCGTTCTGGAAGCGCCTGTCGCGGTCGGGCTCCACGCAGTGCGAGATGATGGTGTCCATCAGCGGGGGCACGTCCCGGGCCATCTCCGACGCGGGCTTGGGGATGCCCGTCGGGCGGTAGCCCGTCAGCAGCTCGTAGAGCACCACCCCCGTGCTGAAGACGTCGGCGCGCTGGTCCACGTCGTGGCTGTCCCGCAGCTGCTCCGGGGACATGTAGTACGGGGTGCCCATGACGGTTGCGATGCTGGTGTACTGCGTGCTCCCCTTCAGCTTGGAGATGCCGAAGTCCATCAGCTTCACCCGCCCGCCCTTGTTCAGCATGATGTTCTCGGGCTTAATGTCCCGGTGCACCGTGAACTGGTGGGCGTACTCCAGCGCCGAGCACAGCTCGTCCACAATCCGCAGCGCGTCCAGCAGCGGGGGGCGCTCCCCGGGCTTCAGGTGGTCCAGCAGCTCGCGCAGCGACCGCCCCTCGATCAGCTCCATGGAGATGAAAACGGTCTGCTCCACCCGGCCCACGTCGTGGATGCGCACAATGTGGGGGTGTGTCAGCTTGCGCGCGATGCGCGCCTCGTTCAGGAACCGGTCCACCATGGACTTGTCGCTGACATAACTCGGCAGGAGGATCTTTAGGACAACGGTCTCCTCAAGAATGTTGTCCTGAACCTTGTAGATGCAGCCGACGCCCCCCCGGCCGATCATGTCCACAACCGCGTACCGTCCGGCGATCACATCCCCGGGCTTGTACAGATGTTCGCCGTCCGGCGGCAATCCGGGTCGCGTGGCCCCTTGGGAAGATGAAAGAAGCCAAGTGTCGCACCGCTCACACCGAATCGCGCTGGGCGGGTTTTCATAAGTGCATTTTGGACATAAGGACACGATAAACCCTACTCCACAGCTTGACGACCCCCATTCTAAAGAAAACGCCGCTGCAAAACAAGCGTCCGGGGAGCCTTTTTCCCGGCCGCTCCGGAGAACCCCGCCGGGAGGGTTGACCCCGGCGCGCCGGACCCGTAGGATTAGGGCGCGGGCGGCGTGACCGCCCGTCAGAAAGAGACGCCATGACGGATTGGTTGGATGTTTCCATGAAACTTGTCCCGGGCATGCCCGTATGGCCGGGCGACCCCGCGTTTGAGTCCGCCCCCGTGGCCTCCATCGGCGGGGGGGACTCGTGCAATCTGACCCGGCTGACCCTCTCAACGCATCTGGGCACCCATCTGGACGCCCCCTGGCACTTTTGTCCGGACGGCCTCCGGGTGGATGAGCTGGACCCCGCCCTTTTCTTCGGGGAGGCGCTGGTGCTGGCTCTTGTGGATGCGGACATCGTCCGGGCCGAACATCTTCCAGCGTCACCCCTGCCCCCCAGGGTGCTCTTCAAGACACGCAACTCCCTGCGCCCGGAGGACGCCCCCTTCGACACGGATTTTGTCGCCGTCGCCCCGGACGCCGCAGAGCGGCTGGTCGCGGACGGCGTCCGGCTGGTCGGGGTGGACGGCTATTCGGTCGGGGCCCACGGCGACACGGGCCCGACCCACAGGATACTCCTCGGCGCGGGCATTCCCGTCGTGGAGGGCCTGCGTCTGGCCGCCGTCCCGGCGGGTCCCTGCGAGTTTGTTGTGCTGCCCCTGCCCGTCGCCGGGGGCGACGGCGCGCCCTGCCGCGCCTTCCTCCGCGCAACCGTTTAGAAAGGAAGTTTCATGACCGCACGCCACGCCCTTCTCCCCGCACTGGCGCTTCTCGCGCTCGTCGCCCCCGCAGCCCGCGCGCTCGACTGGGAACGCCTCCCCGGCGTGGAGCTGGCGCTTGACCTGCCGCCGGGTCCGGACAACCCCCGCAACTCCGAGGGCGCCTTTCTGCCCCTCAAGGACGGGCGCATTCTCTTCGTGTACACCAAGTTCACCGGCGGCGGCGGCGACCATGACACCGCCTTCCTGGCGGGCCGCGTGTCCGCCGACGGCGGCAAAACGTGGACCGGCGAGGACACGGTGGTCCTCCCCAACGAGGGGGGGATGAACATCATGTCTGTGTCGCTCCTGCGGATGGGGAGCGGGGACATCGGCCTGTTCTACCTGCGAAAGAACTCGGAGCAGGACTGCCGTCCCTATTTGCGCGTCTCCGCCGACGAGGGCGCCGCCTGGAGCGAGCCCCGCTGCATCGTGGAGTCGCCGGTCAGCTACTACGTCGTGAACAACGACCGCGTCATCCGCCTCAAGAGCGGGCGGATCGTCATCCCCGCCGCGCGCCACGACTGGAAGGGCAAACGCATGGACGCGCGGGCGCACATGGTCTGCTTTCTCTCCGACGACGACGGCGCGACGTGGCGGTCCTCGGAGTCCGTGATGTACACCCCGAAAATCACCCTCCAGGAGCCGGGGGTGGTCGAGCTGAAGGACGGGCGGCTCATGATGTTCATCCGCACCGACGGCGGCAGCCAGTACCTGTCCTGGTCCGACGACGGCGGGTCCAAATGGACCGACCCTGTGCCCGGCGACCTCAAATCGCCGCTCTCCCCCGCGAGCATCAAGCGCATCCCCGCCACGGGCGACCTGCTGGCGGTGTGGAACGACCACGAGGGCATCGCGCCCGAGCTGGCCAAGGCGCGCACCCCCATCACCGTCGCCCTGTCGAAGGACGAGGGGAAGACCTGGACCGGCCGGCGCAACCTGTCCGCCGACCCGAACGGCTGGTATTGCTACACCGCCCTGGAGTTCGTGGACGGACAGGTGCTGCTGGCGCAGTGCGCCGGGGACCGGCGGCAGAACGGCCTCGCCCGCACCTGGGTGCTGCGGTTCCCGGTGTCGCTGCTGTACGGCGAGTGACGCGGGGAATCAGCCTTCGAGCGACCAGGGCGCGCGCATGGGCCGCGAAAGCCGGGCGTTCGCCTCGTCGGAGTTCTCGAAGCGCTCCGCGGCGGGGTCCCAGCGCAGGGGCTTCCCCACGCGCAGGGCGATGTCGGCCACCTGGCAGAAGAGGTCTGACTGCACCGCCTCGTCTATCGGCGCGACCGTCTGCCGTTTGTCACGGATGGCGTGCACGTAGTCGCGCATGTGGTGCCTGCTCTTGTACAGCGGCGAGTCCTTGATGTCCTTCTTGGCGATGTTTTCCGGGAAGCAGGTCATGCCGCTCCGGTTCACCTGGATCCAGCCCTCGGAGCCCACAAAGGCCGTGCCGTGGTCCGGCCGCGCCTGGAACCGGTCCACCCAGTCGCGCGGCGCCGGGGTGGCGCGGAACTCGATGACCAGCCCGCTGTCATAGGTGCAGGTGGCCTTCCAGTCCGTCGCCGTGTCGCAGACCTCGCCGACCGGGTAGCGGCCCACCCCCTCGACCGTGAACGGCGTCCGCACGGCGTCCCCCGCGCCCCAGTAGGCGATGTCCGCCGGGTGGATGCCCCAGCCCGCGATGAACCCGAGGGCGTAGTCGGAAATGTGCCACCACCACTTGTTCGAGTCGCGCTCGAGCGTGTAGGGCTTGAACGGCGCGGGCCCCAGCCAGCGCTCGTAGTCCAGCGTCTCGGGCACCGGGGCCTCCTGGGCCGGCGCGCCCGCCACGCTCGGCGGCGCCCACACATAGACGGTGTGCAGCTCGCCGATGGCCCCCATGCGCACCAGCGAGCAGGCGTCGTGGAACTTGCCGTCCGACCGCTGCTGCGTGCCGAACTGGAAGACCGTCCCGTGCTTCCGGACCGCCGCCCGCAGGGCCTGGTCCTCGGCGACCGTGCAGCCCATGGGCTTTTCCACATACACCCCCTTGCCCAGCCGCGTCGCCGCGAGGGAGTGCAGCACATGCCAGTGGTCGCACGACGCGACGATCACCCCGTCAATGTCGGGTTTCGCCAGCAGCTCCGCGTGGTCCTTCACGGCGAAGCAGTCCTGGTTCCCGTAGAAGTCGTTGATGAGTGCCGTCGCCGCCTCGCGGCAGTTCGCCTTCACGTCGCACACCCCCACCACCTGCGCCTCCTTGCACTGGAGCGCCCCCTCCAGAATCGCCCGGCCCCGGTCCCCCACGCCGATGGACCCCAGCACCACCCGCTCCGACGCCGCCACCGCGCCGTTCAGCCCGAGCGCCGACCCCGGGATGATCGTTGGAAACCCCGCCACGGCGAGACTCGTCCCCAAAAACCTCCGGCGCGAAACGGCATGTCTGGCTTTCACGGCGTGCATCCTTTTCCGTTGCGGGGCCGAAGCCCCCGGTTCCGTCCGCCACCACGATAAGGCCACCCGCCGGCGGATTCAAGCCCGAAACGCAACACGGGCAGAAAAGGAGAGGAGACATTGCGGGTGTGTTCGGTAGAATGAGTTGTTCCGCAACCATCACCGAAGGAGTCCGCAATGTCCCCGAGCCATTTTACACAGAAGCAGCGGGAATTGATAGCATTTTGCCTCTCGGAGGGCTACTCGCATGCCGGGATCGCCGAGAGGCTCGGATACCACCGGACCAGCGTGTGGCGGGAGGTGCGCCGCAACAGCGTGGGCGGCCGCTATGACGCGCAGCGGGCTGAGAGCCTGGCGGTCCTGCGACGAGCCGATTTGGAGGTGGAGCGCAAGCTCGACCACCCTGAGCTCAGGCGTTATGTGATCGACCGGAGCATGGAGTTCTGGTCTCCGGAGCAGATCAGCAACCGCCTGCGCCTCGAGTACCCGGAAGATCCGAAGATGCGTGTGTCCCACGAGACGATCTACACGGCGGCGTACTCGGACCCCCGCCTTGGGCGGCTTCTGCTGCCGAACCTGCGCCACAAGAGGAAGAAGAGAAAGAAAAGACCGGCTTTTAAGGGGAAGAAAGGGGGGATAAAGGGGCGCGTCTGCATAAGCCAGCGCCCCCAGGTGGTGGACGAGCGCTCCCGGACCGGGGACCTGGAGGGCGACACCGTGGTCGGGCGCGGGCAAAGCGGCAACATCGTGACCCTGGTGGACCGCAAGTCCCTGTTCCTTTTCGCCGCCCTCAGCCCCACCAAGAACGCCCCAGCAGTCGCCGACGTGATCGTGCGGACGCTGCGGGGCGCCGGGTCCGGGGCACTGCACACCCTCACCTTCGACAACGGGACCGAGTTCGCAGGCCACGCCGACATTGCCCGCGAACTGGGGGTGTCGG
>JAPXRP010000068.1:0-19567 GCA_033813475.1 Candidatus Hydrogenedentota bacterium | reverse complement strand
ACCTGTGGCCCCGGGCCCGAGAAACGCCCCCAGACAGATGGACCTCTTCGCCTACGACTCGTCATAGGCGAAGCCTTTACCCGAAAATCTTGGGGGAAGTCCTGAAATCCCCGCGTGTTGTCTTGGGCGCTCAAAGTGGGTATCCTTATGGCACGCCGGGGCGCGGGCCTTGGCAACCCCGGAGAATAGCCATGACGGAACAGCACGGAACGGGCCGGTTGCGGGCGGGGGATCCCCGGCTGGTGGTGCGGTGGGCGCGGCGCTATGCCCAGAGCCGCACGATCTCCTTCCTGGTGCAGTGGGCGGTGATCGTGGTGATGGTGCTGGTGATCGGGCTGGCGGCCAACCTGACCAGCATGGCCCACCGGCAGGACAACATGGGCCTTTTCTACCTCTCCATCGCCCTGATGTGCCTGGTCATGCTGGCCCTGGCGTGGTTTTCCCTGTCGCGGTGGGGGGGCGAGTTCATCTGGAACGTGACCCAGTGGCTCTACGGCGGCGAGGGCTACGCCTCCTTTGACCCCGGGGCGGGGCGCGGCCTGCCGCGCTGGCTCACGGCGGCGGGCGGCGGGCTGGTGGTCTACCACCTCGTCATCGCCGTGCTGGTCAGTTTTAACTATGTGTCCCTGCGCAACATGCAGCCCTTCTCGGCCCTGTACATGGCCCCCTACCTCTGCGCGCTGATCCTGTACCAGGGGCTCGGGTTCTGGGCCTGGGTCTGGCCGGGCCTCTACGCCGCCCACGCCGTGCTGCTGCTGGGCGGCGCGCCCATCCGGTTTCCCGCCCATTTCCCCCTGCTGGACATGATCGTGCCCGTCTTCGGCTACGGCCTCGTGGCCATCCTCCTCGGCCATGCCTACAGCCGCTACGCCCTGTGGAACCTGAAGAAGCTCACGCGGTCCATCGCGTCGGACGTCCCCGAGGGGCAGGAGGATCCGGACACGGAGGGGGGCGGCGCGAATGAGTGAACTGGACCGGCTCATCCACGAACCGGCGCGCCTGCGCATCCTGACCCTGCTCTCCGGGCTGGATGTGGCGGATTTCACGTTCCTGCTGAACACCGTGGGGCTGACCAAGGGCAACCTGTCCAGCCACATGGACAAGCTGGAGAAGGCCGGGTATGTGGAGGTGCTAAAGTCCTTCAACGGGCGCGTGCCCCACACCGACTTCCGCATCACCCCGGACGGAGCGCGGGCCCTGAAGGAGTACTGGGACGCCCTCGACACCATCCGCTCCCTGCGGGAGGCCCCGGAGGCGGACCAGGAACGGAAATAGCGCGGCGCGCCGCCGCCAGGGAGGGTAAGGCCAATGCGAAACGGAGGCTTCACCGGATGGGCCGCGGCGCTGCTGCTGGCCCTGCTGTCGGGATTCCTGTTGATCCGGCTCCAGGAGCGGACAGGGGAACTGGCCAACCTGCGCGCCGAAATGGGCCGCCTCCAGGCCACCGCCCAGGAGACCGCCACGTCGCTGGAATCCCTCCGCGCCGCCGTGGACCAGATCCAGAAACAGGCTGCCCCGCCGACGGGAGCCGCAGCCCCGGCTCCGGCCCCCGCGGAAGCCGCCACGGGCCCGGCAGACGCACCCGACCCGGATGGCAAACCGAGCATCGCCAAGCTTCTTTCCATGCTGGGGCAGGAGGAGGAGGAAGGGGACGAAGAAAAGAAGGAGGAGGGGTTCTCGCCCCTGTCCTTCATGAAGATGTTCGAGGGGGAAGGCGGGGAGGCGATGATTGCGGAAGTCGCCGAGATGACCATGGCGCAGATGTATGAGCCCTGGATGGATGAGATGGCGTTTTCCCCGGAGGTGGAGGCGCAGGTGCGCGCTGTGTTCCTTGAGCACCAAAAGGCCCTGATGAGGTCCGGGCAGCACTTTCTCGGCGGGGACTTCTCCGGCGTGACGGAGCTGCCGACGGACGACACCCTGCGGAACCAGCTTGCGGGAATGCTGACTCCGGAGGCGATGGCGGCCTATGACACGTACATGGCGGATCTTCCGGAACGCATGGCCGAGGAGGCCGTGGACATGCAGCTGCTCACCCAGGCCCGCGGCCTGTCCCCCGAGGGGCGCGAGCTGTTCAAGGCCGTGTTGGTCGAGGAGCAGCTTGCATTCCTGCCGGGCAATCCGGCCGCCGCCCTCCAGGGGGGCGGGGATGCCGACGCGTTTATGGGGGACTACGCCGGGACCTACGGCCGCGCCCTGGAAAGGCTGCGGGAAGACTTGTCGGAAAGCGACCTGCGGATTCTCGAACGTTTCGTTGAGCGCAACCGCCGCATGCACGAAGTCTTCCAGGATGTTGCCATGCCTGACGCGCCCAAGCCGGAGTAGGCGTCAGTTCCCCCCGCCGTTGCCGGGCGGGCACACGAGGACGCGGGCGGAGTGGGGGGGCATGTCGGGCAGCGTGACGGCGGCGTCTTGCACCTCCACGTCCTCGCCGGTCCAGAAGTCGGTGACCGGCCCCGGTGTCTCCAGGGTGACCTGCGCCGTCTTTGCCTCATCGGACCAGTTGAACACGCAGACCAGCGTCTTGTCCGGCAGGGCGATGCGGCCCGTGTCGAAGGCGCTTCCGTCGAAGCGGGCGGCGACGCCGGACGGCGGCAGCAGTTTCTTGAGCATGGCGAGCCGTTCGGGGGACAGCGCGGGCAGGTTATCGCCCGAGAGCAGCATCCCGCCGGAGGCCAGGGCGACGGACGCGTGGAAGAAGTACTCGTTTTCGGGCAGTTTTCCCGACAGGAGCACGCAGTCCGGGTCGTTCCACCAGAGCCGCCCGTTCTGCCAGTTCCGGTGGAAGTTCTCCCGCGCGATGCCCCGGTAGACGTCCCACGACCGCGTGATGTCTCCGGACGAGCGCGCGCCGTGGACCACGCCGAGGGACGGCCACAGCGGGTGGTTGCACCCGAGAACGAAGGCGTCGCCCGCGCCGCGCAGCACGGCCTCCATGCCGCGCCGGTACGCCTCCACGCGGGTGGCGGCGGGGTCGTGCAGTTTCCCGCCGTGCATGGTTCCCCAGAAGTTCGCGTCGAGCTTGAAGTAGGTGCAGCCCCACTCCCCGCGCATGGTGCGGAAGACGGACTCCAGATGCTCCCGCGCGCCGGGGTGCGTGCCGTCCAGGGCGTACCACGGGCCGTTGCGCCAACCGCCGAAGGTGACCTTGTCCGAGCGCAGGGGCTGCCCCGTCTCGTCCTTCATGAACCACTCGGGATGCTCGCGGAAGACGCGGGAGTTCTCCTCGGCGATGAACGGGGCGACCCAGATGGCCGGCTCAAAGCCCGCGGTGCGGATTTCCGCCAGCACGTCCTTGATCCCGCCCTTGAACGCCTTCCCCGTCTCCAGCCAGTCGCCCATGGCGGCCTGGTAGCCGTCGTCAATCTGGACATACCGGAGCTGGGGCAGCTCCGTCTTGATGAACTCCAGGTTGCGCATGACCTGCCGCGAGGTCACGCCCGGGCCGAAGCAGTACCACGAGCACCAGCCCGTGGGCGGCGCGGGGAAGGGCAGGCGCGGGTGGCTCTCCGACAGCTTTTCCGCGAAGGCCGCCAGCAGCGCCTCGCGGTCGGGGCCCGCGGCGAACCAGAAGCCCTCCAGGTCGAGCGCCGCGCCGGGGGCCAGCGGCAGCCCCTCCAAATCCAGCACCACCTCGAGCGAGCCGGGGCGCAGGCGGAAACACCCCGCGAAGCGCCGGCACGAGGTGAAGCCCATCAGCAGGTGCCCGCCCTCCGGCGGGGACAGCAGCAGCATGTTGTACACCGTGGCCGCGTCGGCCGCCTGGGGGATGCGGTAATGGTCGCGGTCCGTGTAGCCGCCGATGTTCTCCGGCTTCCCCAGCGTGCCGCCGGTCTGGGAGAGCATGGAGAAGCCCTCGCCGTAGAGGCCCGTCTCCGGCGGCAGCGCGTGCGGC
The DNA here is from genome assembly GCA_033813475.1 of Candidatus Hydrogenedentota bacterium. GTDB lineage: Bacteria > Hydrogenedentota > Hydrogenedentia > Hydrogenedentales > CAITNO01 > JAAYBR01. The sequence continues at coordinate 15,672 of JAPXRP010000068.1, read as the reverse complement.
AGGCGGAACAGCACCGCCTCGCGCGGCGAGACCGGGGCATCGGAGACATTCTTCAGGCGGAGGGCGCAGGCGTTTCCCTGCCATTCACGGGACAGCGCGACCTGCGCGGCGTCCAACCCCGGCACCTCCCACGCGGCGGACGAAAAGGCGTCCGCCGTGACGCCGAACCCGGCCTCCGCCCCGGCGGCGGAACAAACCACGAACAGACACGCCAAGAGCGAAAACGTCGTCAAGCGGATCATTTCCAGGGGCTCCTCATGCGGGTTCGGCCGTCCGGCCCGTGCGCTGTGTATTGTACAGAATCCGCGGCGCGCGGCTCCGAGTGGACACGCCAACCTGCGGGGCGTATACTTTTCCGCACCATCCCCCGCCGCCGCGCGGCCCGGTCCGTCCGGCTGCGGCGCAAACACCGGGGCGCGGCCGGGTCCGCGAAACAGAAGAAAGGAACGCACGATGGAGAGTGATGTTGTCAAAAAGGGATTTGAGCGCGCGCCGCACCGGTCGCTTTTCTACGCCACGGGCAAGGTGAAGCAGCCTTCGGACTTCGACAAGCCGTTCATCGGCGTGTGCAACAGCTTTGTGGAGGTCATCCCGGGCCACGCGCACCTGGACACCCTGGGCCGGGCCGCGCGGGAGGCCGTGGAGGAGGCGGGCGGCATCGCCTTCGAGTTCAACACCATCGGCATCTGCGACGGCATCGCCATGGGCCACGGCGGCATGAAGTTCAGCCTGCCCTCGCGCGAGCTGATCGCCGACTGCGTGGAGACGATGGTGAAGGCGCACCGCTTCGACGCGCTGATCTGCATCCCGAACTGTGACAAGATCGTGCCGGGCATGCTCATGGGCGCCATGCGCTGCAACATCCCCACGATCTTCGTGTCCGGCGGCCCAATGGAGACGGGCAAGCCGATGAACGGGAAGGACACGGACCTCATCACCGTCTTCGAGGCCGTGGGCGCGTACAAGCAGGGGAAGATCTCCGACGCGGAGCTGGCGCAGATGGAGTGCGGCGCCTGCCCGTCTGTCGGGTCCTGCTCCGGCATGTTCACCGCCAACTCCATGAACTGCCTCTGCGAGGCCCTCGGCATGGCGCTGCCCGGCAACGGCAGCATCGTGGCCACGGACCCGCGGCGGATGGAGCTGGTGCGCGCGGCGGCGCGGCAGGCCCTGGCCCTCATCGAGGCCGACCTTCGGCCCCGCGACATCGTCACGCCGGCCTCGCTGGACAACGCCTTCGCGCTGGACATGGCCATGGGCGGCTCGACGAACACGGTGCTCCACACCCTCGCCATCGCCCACGAGGCGGGCGTGTCCTACCCGCTGGAGCGCCTGAACGAGGTCAGCGCCCGCGTGCCGAACATCTGCAAGGTCTCGCCGTCGTACCACTGGCACATGGCCGATGTGGACCGCGCGGGCGGCATCTCCGCCATCCTCGGCGAGCTGTCGGAGCGCCCGGGCATCCTCAACCCGGACTGCCCGACGGTCACGCTGAAGACCCTCGGCGAAAACATCGCGAACAAACGCTCCCTCGACAGGGACGTGATCAAGTCCGTGGACGCCCCCTACAGCCCAACGGGCGGCCTGGCCATCCTCTTCGGCAACCTCGCCCCGGACGGCGCGGTGGTCAAGGAGGCGGGCGTGGACAAGGAGGTTCTCTACAACAAGGGTCCGGCGGTGGTCTATGAGAGCGAGGAGGACGCCATGGCGGGCATCCTCGCGGGGGATGTGAAGCCGGGCGACATCATCGTCATCCGCTACGAGGGCCCCAAGGGCGGCCCCGGCATGCGCGAGATGCTCGCGCCGACCTCCGCCGTCATGGGCGCGGGCCTTGGCAAGAGCGTCAGCCTCATCACCGACGGGCGCTTCTCCGGCGGCACGCGCGGCGCGTGCATCGGCCACGTCAGCCCCGAGGCCGCCAACGGCGGGCCCATCGCCCTCGTGGAGCCGGGCGACACCATCGAGATTGACATCCCGGGGCGCACCATGACGCTGTGTGTGGACGACGCCGTGCTGGCGGAGCGCCGCAAGCGCCTCGGCCCGCCGCCGGACCGCGCCCTCACCGGCTGGCTCCGCCGCTACCAGCAGCTCGTCACCAGCGCGAACACGGGCGGCGTCCTCAAGTAGGCCCACGGCCCAAAAGTTGAACACCCTGCCGGGGTGCGGGCAGAATGTCCGCGCCCCTTTTTCTTTTCGCGCAGGAAACACAGGAGACGGACATGGCCTTCATGCCCCGCAGGGATATGGTCCGGGTGATGGTCGGCGGCGTGCCGGTCGGCGGCGGCGCACCCATCGTGGTGCAGTCCATGACCAACACGGACACCGAGGACGCCGAAAGCACGGCCGCGCAGATTCTCGCGCTGGCGGAGGCCGGGTCGGAAATGGTCCGCATCACCGTCAACACGCCCCAGGCCGCCGACGCCGTGCCGGAGATCGTGCGCCGCGCGCGCGCGGCGGGCTGCGCCGCCCCGGTCATCGGCGACTTCCACTACAACGGCCACCGCCTGCTCACGAAGCACCCCGACTGCGCGCGCGCCCTCGATAAATACCGCATCAACCCCGGCAATGTCGGGAAGGGCGCGGCGCGGGACGAACAGTTTTCCACCATCTGCGCCGTTGCCCGCGACCTCGGCAAACCCGTCCGCATCGGCGTGAACATCGGCTCCCTGAACCCGGAGCTGGTTGCGGAGAAGATGCTGGAGAACACCCGCCTTGACCTCGGCAAGAGCTCCGAGGGGGTCTACAACGAGTGCATGGTCCTCTCGGCGCTCCAGTCCGTGGAGCTGGCCCTCGCCTGCGGCTTGCGGGAGGACCAGATCGTCGTGTCCTGCAAAACCAGCCGGCCCGCCGACCTTGTGGATCTCTACCGCGCCCTCGCCGTGCAGACCCGCCAGCCCCTCCACCTCGGCCTCACCGAGGCCGGCATGGGCGCCAAGGGCCTCGTGTGGTCCGCCGCGTCCATGGGCATTCTCCTCGCCGAGGGCATCGGCGACACCATCCGCGTCTCCCTCACCCCCGAGCCCGGCGGCGACCGCCGCGGCGAGGTCCACGCCGCCCAGGAGCTGCTCCAGGCCCTCGGCCTGCGCCAGTTCGCCCCCAGCATCACCGCGTGCCCCGGCTGCGGCCGCACCACCAGCGACGCCTTCCAGCGCCTCGCCCGCAGCGTGCAGGACCACGTCCGCGCGCGCATGCCCCAGTGGCGCGTCCACCATCCCGGCGTCGAGGGCATGAAGATCGCCGTCATGGGCTGCGTTGTCAACGGCCCCGGCGAGTCCAAAGCCGCCAACATCGGCATCAGCCTCCCCGGCAACGGCGAGACCCCCGTCTGCCCCGTGTTCGTGGACGGCCAGAAGGCCTGCTCCCTCTCCGGCGACATCGCCAGCGTGACGGAGCGCTTCCTCGCCATGGTCGAGGACTACGTGCGCGGGCACTATCCGGGGGAGTAGAAGACTCACCACGGAGCGGGGGACTACCCGGGGTTGGCCATGACGTTGGCGAGTTCGGCGGGGCTGTTTTTGGCGGCCTGTTTGAGGGCGGCGACACGGGCGAGCATGTCGGGGAGGATCGTGTCGCGGTGGTCGCGCAGGTGCGCGCAGCGCCCGAGCAGGCCGTCGGCGGAGTATCCCCCGTCCAGCTCGACGATGAGCTCCTCCAGGCCGGCCATCTGCATGAAATGGCGCACCTTGGGGGCGTAGTTGAGGGCGATGCACGGCGTGCCTGCGGCGACGGCGAGGATCTGGCAGTGGAGCCGCATGCCGATCATGAACTCCGACATCCCCATGACGGCCATGAGCTCGCGGTGGTCGAAGTCGCGGCACTTGTAGAGGACCGCGCGGCCCGGCCGGTCAATCCGCCGCAGGACGGACTCCATGACGGGGTCGTCCATGTGGTGGGTGCAGACGAGGGCGGCGCCGATCCCCCATTCGTCCACCAGCCGCCGCACGGCGGCCGCGGTCTCCGCCTCGAACCGATCCCGCGTGAGCGCCTTGCCGGCGGCGTCCTGGGTCCACCCGCCGACATAGGCGTTGAGGTTCACCGTGGCGAAGGGCCCCTCCCCGAGGTCCTTCCGCACGCGCTCCCGCATGCGGGCGGCGGTCTCCTCCGGCACGCGCTGCCCCAGCGCGGGGTCGGCGGCCATGACGGGCGTCCCGGCGACGCCGAGATCCCGCATGATGGGGACGGAGGCCTCCTCGCGCAGCGTGACACCGTCGGCGAGGTTGAGCAGGTAGCGCACCACGGCGCGGCCCTTGGCCGTGCCGACGGGGCCGACGCCCACACTGTAAAAGAAGACCTTCTTCCCCAGCCGTTTGGCCAGGGGCAGGGCGACGAGCAGGGCGGAGAGGTAGTTGTAGAGGGGGTTCCAGAACTTGACGTCGAAGAGGATGGCGGAGGTCACCAGCACGGCGTCGCACCGGAGGACGGAGCGCACCAGCGGCAGGCCGAGGGACTTGACGCTGAGGTCCCAGGGCATGGTGGACACGGGGACCAGCGGCAGGTCCGGGTAGGTGCGCCGCATAAAGGCCGGGTTAATCGTGGGCACCTCGCAGACCGCGCCGGGGCACGCCCCGGCGATGTCGCGCACGACGTTTTCCAGGATGGCGGCGTCGCCCGCGTTGCGGCCGGTGTAGGAGCCGATGAGGCAGAATCGGGGCATGGGGGTCAGCCTTCCTTCGGGTTGCGCGCGGCCCGCGCGTGGATGCGCCGCCGCGCCAGCAGCTTCGAGAGGGTCCGCAGGGGCATCAGGCGCGGCAGCCACCGCAGCCGGGGAAACTCCGACCCCAGGGCGTTCACGACCTGGAACACGGCGTAGGCCAGGCCCTTGAGCCCGGTCTTCGGCCAGCGGTCCGTTCCCCTGTCGTCGGGCATGGGCCAGCGGCACAGGGCCGCCACGGCCCCGAGCACCGTCCGCATGGTGCGCTGGTTGGTGAACTTCGAGAAGACCTGCTGGCGCTGGGCCACCAGCACACGTTCCGGGGCGAGGGGTGCCAGGTCCAGCGCGCCCGCCTCCCGCGCGGCGGCCAGCAGGGCGGCCCCCGCCGGGGTGCGCGCCATCAGGATGGAGCGGCCCTCGCGGTCGCCGCCGTACTCGGGGAGCCAGGCATCGCCCGCCGTGATGTCCGCCAGCGCGCCCAGGGGGTCCGAGCACAGCAGGCAGTAGCGCGGCTGGTGCTGGTAGAACTTCCAGAAGGACATGTAGACGGGGTCCGGGAAGGGGAACGCGCGCTGCGTGCCGTCATCCATCGTGTAGCGGAAGGTGCCGGGCCACCCGTCGCCGCGGAACTTGAGGGCGGCAAGCCGCGCCGGGTCCGCGCCCGCGCGCCGCAGGAAGGCGCGGTGGAGGTCCAGCGTGCCCGTGCGCCCGCAGACCAGGGCGATGGTCAGGGGGAACTTGTCGGGCTTCACCAGGCCGCAGCGGACCGCCTTGGAAAGCGTGGCGATGTGGCAGGGCAGGCCGACGAAGGCGAGCCGTCCCTTGAACCTGCGCGCCTCGCGGAGGACCGACAGCGCCGGGGCGGAAAGGTACACCGAGCCGCCCGCCGCGATGATTTCCTCCCGCGTGGTGGCGATGACGGTCCGCGGCGCGGTGCCCTCGAGGAAGGTGACACACGCGCCGTCCACGAGCCCGGCCTCCAGGGCGTGGCACAGCAGCGCCGTGACGCTGCCGCCGGAGGCGGCGTTGGCGCGGACGGCGTCGTCCACGGCGTGGCCCGTCCACACCCCCTCCAGCCGCCCAAGGGGCGCGCCGGTGTAGGGCTCGCCGAAGCGCCCCTCGTGCAGGCCGGGCCAGTCCATGCCGTTGCCCGCGCAGACCATTTTGCACAGGCGGCAGGAGAGGCTGCACCGCTCCTCGTCCACCTCGGGGTAGGGCACCCCGGCGGCGTTGGGCACCATGCGGATGGCGTCCTTCGGGCACACGGCCGCGCAGGCGCCGCACTGGGAGCAGACGGTCTCGCGCACGTCCACATGGTTCGCCCGGCGGTACCGTACACCGCGCGCCCGGTAGTCGGCGGCGAGTTCGGGGGGTATGTCGCGTTTCTCGGCCATCGCTCTTTCCGGATGGGGGCTCATTTTACGCCATGGACGCAGAACATCACCGAAAACAGGCCGCCGAACGGCAGGCGGCCCAGCAGCGCGTCCAGGCGGTCATACAGGGGCGCCAGCGCGGCCGGCCGGTTCGGCGTGTAGATCAGGGGATCCGCTTCCGCCTCGGCCACATTCATCATGCGAAGACACCGCAGGATGCGCCCTCGGGTGGTCTTCATCGTGCCCACCTCGACCTTCGGGTTGCGCAGATAGCCGTGAAAGTGGACCGGGTAGAACCGCTTCGGCTCCAGGAAGCAGAACCGGCCGCCCGGTTTCAGCACCCGCAGCAGCTCCCGCACCCCGTCCAGCGGTTCGGCCAGGTGGTGCAGCACGGCAACGCCGAACACGGCGTCGAAAGACGCCTCCTGGAACGGGAGCGCCGTGGCGTCCGCCGCCGCAAACAGCGCCCCGCGCAGTTCCCGGCGGCTGCGCTGCACATGCTCCAGCAGGCCGGGGGAAATGTCGAGCCCGGCGTAGGCGGCGCCGGTCTCCGCCACGGCGGCCGCGTGGCTGCCCAAACCGATGCCGAACTCCAGCACCGTCTTTTCAGGGCCGCCGGCGGAAAGCCCGAGATGCCGCAGCACGGCCCCGCACTTCTGGAGGTGGTTCCGGCTGCGCGACCGGTCCGCCAGACGGCCGCCGCCGCCGCGGGCCATGGCGTCGTAGAACTCGGCGTTCTCCCGCGCCGTTTCGGCAAGATGCGGCGGCAGCGCCGTCAGCAGGCCGTCCGGAGAGACGGTCATGCGGAATCCGCAGCCGGGACAGCGGCGGACCGACACCCCATCCGCGCCCGGTTCCTGTTTGGGCAGCGCCTGGCAGGGGCATACGGGGCACTTGAGGCGCGCGCGGATGATCTCCTCCAGGGCCGGATGCATCATTCGTGCTCCTTCTCCGTTTCCCCGTCTTCTTCCGGTGCGGGGGAAGCGGCGGGGGCCGCGGCGAACATCCGCCGGACGTCCCGCCAGCTCAGGACAGCGTAGGGCAGGTAGGCCAGCGAGGTGGCCGCGGCGGTGCCCGCCGCGCCGAACTTGGGGATCAGCGCCAGGTTCAGGGCGAAATTCAGGAGGACCGAGAGCGCAAGATACACCGCGCGGACCCAGGCGCGGCCCCGGTAGTCCAGAATGCCGGTGTACACGCGGGAGACGCTCATCAGAAAGACAAAGGGGGTGAGGAGCTTCATGGGAATGCCGACGCCGGCGAACTCCGGCCCGAAGATGCCGACCAGTACCGGCTCGGCGAAGAGCAGAATGCCGATGCAGCAGGCGGCGTAGAACCCAACGGCGATGCCGACCAGGCGGTTCAGCAGGGGCACGAGCGCGGGCAGCTCCTCGTCCTTGGCGTGGGCAAAAACCTGGAGGGTGCTCATGGCCAGCAGCACGCCGCCGTGCATCATGCGCGCCGAAATCTCCTTGGCCGGGGCGAAAAGGCCCACCTCCGCGTCCGTCGTGAGCCAGCCCAGCATCAGCGTGTCCAGCTCGACGGAGACGGCGAAGCCGAGGTTCAGCAGGAACATGGGCGCGGCGTAGGCGACCATGGGCAGGACGGGCAGGCCGCGCAGGGAGTAGCCGCCCGCGGGCCGGATGAAGCGGCGGTCCAGCACGAGGAAGGACACGGCGGCGCAGGCGCCCGTGGCGATGATGAAGGCGGTGACGGCGGCCCAGGGCTGCGGAAAGGCCCACACCAGCGTCACGATCAGCCCGAGACGCAGCGCGTAGTCCAGGAAGCCCGTGGTGAAGGTGAAGCGGAGGCGGTGGAGCCCCTCGAAGACCAGCTTGAAGAAGTCCGTTGCGCCCTGCGTGAACACCAGCAGCGCGCCGAGACGGAACAGGGGGATGAATTCGGGGCGCTTCATGGCGGCGCACAGCGGCCCCGCCAGCGCCAGCAGCCCGAGGGCGAACAGGGAGGAGGAGACCGTCTGGAGCGCCAGCCCCGCGACCACGGGCGGGCGGATGTCGCCGCCGAGGGCGCGGGCGGTGAAGACGCGGGTGGAGTCGGCCACGCCCAGGCGCGAGGCGAGGTAGATCACGCTGAAGGCGGCATAGAAGTAGGACCACGCGCCGAAGGCCCCGCGGCCCAGGATGCGCGCCAGCGCGGCGTTGATGAGCAGGAAAAAGACCAGCGTGCTGCCCTTTGAAAGGGCGGCCCACACGGTTTCCTTGGTCAGTTTTCCGGCCTTCATTGCGAACACTCCCCGCTGCAGTCGCGTCTTCGCGTCAGGAAAGAAGGCGGATTTAACGCGAAGGCGCGGAGGCGCGAAGGATGAAGCCCTGTAATTGGCAGCGTCGCGCTGCCAAGAAAGTGCGGAATTTTCCAGGGCGGCCCCCCTCCTGGGAACGCCAATCTCCTGATTGGCACGCCCTGGAAGGCCAATCGGGAGATTGGCGTTCCCAGGGAAGCCCTTTCTTCAACGACATGTCCGCCTCCGGGCGGTGTGGGGCTCGCAAAGCCCCCCGTCACCCCCGCACCCCTCTCCCCCGCCGTCACCCCCGCGAACGCGGGGGTCCATGCCTTCGGCGCGGGGCGCACTCCTCCGCGCGAAGATGGGTTCCCGCTTTCGCGGGAACGACGGACGGCGTGCGTGTCTGTGTGTTGGTTCACGTTGTCTGACTCTGCTGCGGGTCTTTCCCGGAGGGTTGTTTCAAAAGCCCTTCCATGAGTTCAACGTAGCGCTCCACCACCCGGTCAATGTGGTGCTCCCGGATGCGCTCGCGGTTCAGGGCGCCCATCGTCCGCCGCAGGTCCGCGTCCGCCGCCAGCGTGTCCAGATGCCGCGCGAGGGCCGCCGTGTCGCCGGGGGCGCTGAGGAGCGCGTTCTCGCCGTGGAAGAGGAAGTCGGTCTGTCCGCCGACATTCGTGGTGGCCACGGGCAGCCCGCAGTGCATGGCCTCCTGGAACACGATGCCGAAGCCCTCGTGCTGCGAGGCCAGGGCGAAGAAGTCGGCGGCGGAGAGGAGGCGGTACTTCTCCTCCTCCGTCACCTGGCCGAAGAAGCGCACGCGGTCCGCAATGCCCAGTTCGCGGCAGAGGCCCTCCAGCGCGCCGCGCTCGGGGCCGTCGCCCGCCACCAGCAGCCGCAGCCCGGGGGTCGTGCAGCGGGCGAAGGCCCGCAGCAGGTCCGGGTACGCCTTGCGCGCGACGAGGCGGCTCACGGCGACGGCGTAGACAGCGTCCTCCTCCAGCCCCATCTCCGCGCGCGGCGCGGGGGTGAAGGCCGGCGGCCGGAAGCCCAGGGGGATGCACAGGGGCGCGCGCCGGGGGCGGTAGACGCTCTCCGTCCGCAGACGCAGGTCGTCGGACTCCGCCACCACCGCCGATGCCTGGTTGAGCACCGTCCTCACCGCCAGCTTGAGCACCGGGTGCCGGTGGGGGGAGTACTTCTTGCTCGGGTCGTAAATGTCGCCGCCGTAGACCGACACCACATGCGGTTTCCGCCAGAGCTTCGACAGGATGTAGCCCGCCGGGCCCGTGGGGATGGCGAAATGGCTGTGGACGATGTCGTAGCCCCCGCCGCGCCGCAGGGTGAGGGCGCGGCGCACGGCGGCCTGGGGAAAGGTGAGCATGGAAATGATGGAGGCGGTCTGGTAGTCCTTGCGCCCGGCGACGGGCTCCCGGAACATGCGGACGCCCTCCAGTGTCTCCTCCCGCTCCAGGCCCGCAAAGTGCGACGTGATGAAGTCCACCGTGTGTCCCGCGCGGACGAAGCCCTCCGCGAGGTTCGCCGAGGCGACCCCGCCGCCGCCGCCCAGGGGCGGGTACTCGTAGTTGAGCATCAGCACCCGCATGCCGTCACTCCGTCCCGATTTTTTCGCGGACCGTGTAGATGGTCTTCTTCTGGCTCTCGTAGTAGGTGCGGATGCTGATCTCGCCGAGGAGCCCCATGCTGATGAACTGCATGCCCATGAGGAAGAAGAGCAGGCAGACGAGGGCCCATCCGTTCCGGTTCACGCTGAGGTGGTAAAACAGCTTGTCGTAAACCGTCATGAGCCCGGCGAAAAAACCGACCCCCAGGGAGACCGCGCCCCACTTGCCGAAGACCTGCATGGGCTTGGTGGAGTAGGACATGAGGAACTTGACGGTGATGAGGTCGAGGAGGACGCGGATGGTGCGGCCGATGCCGTACTTCGACGCGCCGAACTTGCGGCTGCGGTGGTTCACGGGAATCTCCGTCACCCGCGCGCCGGCCCAGCTCGCCAGGGCGGGCAGAAAGCGGTGCAGCTCGCCGTAGAAGTTCATGTGCTCCGTCGTCTCGCGGGTGTAGGCCTTGAGCGTGCAGCCGTAGTCGTGGATGCGCACCCCCGTGATCCAGCCGATCAGCCGGTTGGCGACCATCGAGGGGAGCTTGCGCGAGAGCGCCTTGTCCTGGCGGTCGGCCCGCCAGCCGCTGACCACGTCGTAGCCCTCGTCCAGCTTCGCCAGGAGCAGCCCGATGTCCGCCGGGTCGTTCTGCAGGTCCGCGTCCATCGGCACGATCACCGCGTGGCGCGCGGCGTCGAAGCCCGCCGCCATCGCCGCCGTCTGGCCGAAATTGCGCCGCAGGATGATCACCCGGACATGGGCCGGGTCCGCCGCGTGCAGCTCCCGGCACACCTCGACCGAGCGGTCGCGGCTGCCGTCGTCCACCAGGATGATCTCATAGGCCGCCACCGCCGGGGTCTTTTCCATGGCGGCGGTGATCTCCGCGTGCAGCGGGCGGAGGGACTCCTCCTCGTTGTACACGGGCACCACGATCGAAACGCTTCGCCTGCTGTCGGTCATCGCTCACCCTTCTTCCGGGGCCGGCGGGAGGCCTCCGCCCCGCGCCGCCGCCCTGCAAACCTGTGAACAAACGAGTATACATGCCCCGCCCCTCCCCCCGCGACCCGGGGTCAGAAGAGGCGCATGCGGCGGAATACCGCGAGCATGGCCGCGACCAGCGCCACCATGAACCCGGAGAGGACGGGGAAGCTGTAGGGCCAGTCGAGCCCGGGCATGTGCCGGAAGTTCATGCCCCAGATGCCGGTGAGGAAACTCAGGGGCAGCATGATGGTGCCGATGATGGTGAGGAGTTTCATGCTCTCCTCAAGGCGCATGGAGAGGCGGGACAGGTGGGACTCCATGAGCGCGGTCAGCAGCTCGCGCATCATGGTGAGGTGGTCGCGCGCCCGCAGCACATGGTCGAGCACGTCGCGCAGGTGCGTGCGCGTCTCGGGCCGGATCTGCGGGTAGTCGCGCAGCACCAGCGCGCGCAGGGCCTCCTCCTTGGAGAGCATGAGCCGCCCGAGCCGCGAGAGCTGGCGGCGGGTCTCGTAGATCGCGCGGCGCGGGTCGCTGTTCCGGCGGAAACGCGGCTGGAAGACCTCCTCCTCGATGGCGTCGAGTTTCGCCTCCAGCTTCTCCGCCCGCGTGAGGTACTCGTCTATGATCCCGTCGAGCACGAGGTAGTACAGGTAGTCCGGCGTGTGGTGGTCGAGCAGGTCCCGGTCGGACATCATGCGCCGCACCCCGTCCACGCAGGCCAGGGGCCGCGAGTGGCAGGTGACCAGCAGGCGCTCGCGCAGGAACAGCCCCACGTTCACCGTGACCGGCGTGCCGTCGGCCGTCTCCTTCCCGGAGAGCGCGGACATGACCGTGAACAGCGTGCCGCCGTAGGTCTCCTGCTTGGGCAGGCCGCGGTCGTTCAGCACGTCCTCCAGCGCGAGATGGTGGAACCCGAACAGCTCCTTGAGCCGGGCGGTGTCCTCCGGGCCGGGGCGCTCCACGTCCACCCACAGAAAGCCGTCGCCCTCCGGGGGGCCGGTCAGGGACTCGGGGGGCACGAGGGCGGCGGGCCCGCCGTTGCCGGTCCACACCGCGCAGAACCACGCGGAACCGTGCGGTGCCTCCTCGGGTTTCGCCTTGGCCTTCGCCTTTGCCTTCGCCATGTCCCTGGTCTCCTCCGCGGGGTCAGTCCCCGCCCACACGCCCCCGCGACACCCAGTAAAGGAACCGGTCCACCGTGTTCCCCGCGAGGTTGCCCGCGCGAATCAGCCGCATCGCCAGCACCAGCGCCCGCGCCGTCTCCGCGCCGTACCGCTCCGTGAGCGGCCCCTCCGGCAGGGCGTCGGGCGCGCATCCGGCCTCGGCCCATTCCCGCGCCCACATCAGCGCGGGCAGCTCGGCCTCGGGACAGCCCGCGAAGGACCCGCCCAGCAGCGCCCGCACCTCGTCCGGCGGCAGGCCCGCCTCGCGCGCCATCTTGCCGTGGGCGTGGGCGCAGAAACGGCAGTCGTTCACCTGCGTCACGGCGAGCATCACCCGCTCGCGGAAGGCCGGGTCGAGCCCGCCGCCGTGCATGAGCCGGTTCAGGGCGCGGCGGTTCGCCGCAATAAAGCGCAGGTCGGCGAAAAAGTCCCCGGGGCCGGCATAGGTGCGCTTGCGGAAGGGCTTCATGGGGCGGTGTCCTCCGGCGGGGTCTCGCCCGGCAGCGGAATCCGCACCGCCGGAAAGGGGACGTCCGCGGTCTGGAACGAGAACGCGTGCGCCTTCTTGGGCGCGTAGAAGGCACGGGGGCGCAGGTCAAACAGCCCCACGCGTGGCGGCGCGGGCGGCGCGGAAGCCGCCTCCACCCCCTCGGCCGGCCGCACCTCGGGCGGGTACGGCTGCGTCACCGTGAAGGCGAAACCGTCCGGACTGTATTCCGTCACCGAAACCTTCGCGGCGGGATACTCCACGTCGCACCACGCTAGGACCCGCACGTCCAGTGTATGCTCAAAAGGATTATCGGAATTAAGGCTCTCGGCATAGGACAGGGGCGCGAAGCCCGCGTATCCGATGTCCGGCGCGACCACCAGCGTCTCCCCCGGATGTTCCTTCGCCAGCGCCCACGCCGTCCGGCGGAACTCCCGCAGCTTCTGCCCCGCCGACACCCACTGGAGGTTCACGATCCCGTGCAGGACCATCAACCCCACGCACAGCGCCGTGCTCAGCGCCACCGCCGGCTTCCGCCACCGTGGATGCCGCAGCAGCGCCGCAACCCCCCCCGCCGCCGCAATCCCCATGAACGCGGTCGCCAATGTTAGCCGCCCGCCGCCTGCGAAATGCACCGGGTCCACGGGCAACATCATGACGAGGCCACTCTCGGAAAAAGGAACCGGAGAAAATGGCGCCAAGGCCAGAATGAGCGATAGTGCGGTACAGAAGGAAGGCACCGCCACAGACAAGAACCCCAGCAAGAGTGCCGGACTTTTCGCGCGCAGGACTACCCACATCCCCACCCCCCCCGCCGTCAGCACCCCAACCGCTGACATTGCTGGGTTCGCCAGAAGCACCGCCCGTGTTTCCGAGAAAATCCCCAGAGGATACAGCAGCAACCCTATCATCGCAAAGGGCTGCGCGCAAAGGGACAGCACGTCGGTCGGTGTCAGAACCACCCCGAGCGCGACGACTATTGCGCAAAACACCCCAGCGCCAAACATAAGGAACAGGACGAGAAGAAAGCGCGCCCAACCGCGTCCGCCGCGCGCTTCTCGGGGTTCAACCAGGGCATCCCAAAGAAGCGGCAGGGCAAACACACCCGGCCCGAGATCGTTGGCAAGGAAGACTCCCCCTGCGCCAACCGCAAGGAGCGCCACGGCGGCCGTGTCCCATGCCATCGTCCGCAAGCGAGACAGTGCCTGCGGCCGCGTAGCGTACAGCAGCAGTCCCCCAAGGCACGCGGTGGCGGGGATGAGTTCCAGCCTCGCCCCTGACAGCGTAAGGACGGCCTCCGCCTTGACGGGGTGCGCCATGAAGACCACGGCGGCCACGGAGCCCAGCCACCACGGCCCGCGCGTGGCCAGCCGTGTCAGGAAGAACACGAGGACCATGCAGAGGTAGAGGAGCAGCAGGGCCGCGACATGGTAGACCGGCGCGGGCACACACTCCCCCCCCAGCAGCCGCCACCACACGGCAAACAAGTCCTCGGAGTACTCCCCGGCAAGCCATTCATGGTCCCGGCCCATGGGGGGCAGGAAGACGGTCCACCCCATGACGAGGAGGAGATAGACCGCGTCGAGCAGGAGAAATTTCATCCCGTGCCCCTCGCGGAAAGACAGCGGCCCTTCCTGTGGCGTCCCGTCGGTCATGCGGGAAGTATATGCACGCCGCCCGGGGGCGCGCAATGGCGGCGACCGGCGGCGCCGCCGCCTGTCACCATGGCGTCGGGTCCGCGCAGCGCGCAGCGCCTTGGAGTGCGGTAGCTTGCTGCCGCCTTTCTTCGCGTGGGCTTGCCCGCGCGGGGGCACATGAAAAACGACCGGGACCGCGCGTTCCCCAGGGCTGTCGCGGCGCTCCCCGCCGCAATTCCGGCGGCCCCGCTGGGGCATGCCTGTTCTGCGCGGGCGCCCCAGGGCAGGCCCGGCCCTTCGGGCGGCGGCCCGGCCTGGGCTGTATTCGGCAAGGCTTTCAGCGTTGAAGAAACTGGAAAAAGGGCGATTAACGGACCCCCAACCCGAAGGCGCCCGCAGATTTTAGTGCGATTGCCCCGCCCCGCCGGCAGGTTGACAGCCCGCGCACCGCCTGCTATAGTTCGCGTGCGGAAACGGCATATCCGCAGGCGACCGGCACGAAATCCGCCGCGCCGGCCGCCGGAAAACGGGGCAGAACGCACACAGCAACCACAAGGAGCGAGACGGCATGGAACAGTCCCCGGTGATCAGGTTTTTCAACGGCGAGGAAATCCCGGTTGAGCTGCACAAGGTCCGCGTGGTGCAGAAGCTGCACCTCAACCCCATCGAGGAGCGCCTCGCCGCGCTCAGGGAGGCGGGTTTCAACTCGTTCCTGCTGAGCACGCGCAACGTGTTTCTGGACATGCTCACCGACAGCGGCACCAACGCGATGAGCGACAACCAGGTGGCCTCCATGCTGCGGGCCGACGACGCCTACGCCGGGTCCCAGAGCTTCGAGCGGCTGCAGGAGGTGGTGCAGGAGGTTTTCGGCGCCAAGTACTTCCTCCCCGTGCACCAGGGCCGCGCCGCGGAGCACATCATCTTCCAGGCGTTTGTGAAGCCGGGCGACGTCATCCCCATGAACTACCACTTCACCACGACCAAGGCGCACATCGAGATTCCGGGCGGGACGATCCTGGAGATCTACCACGACGACGCCGTGCACATCAAGAGCGCCAAGCCGTTCAAGGGCGACATTGACATTGCGAAACTGAGGGCGGTCATTGAGAAGTACGGCGCCGACCATGTGCCGCTGGTGCGCATGGAGGCCTCGACGAACCTGCTGGGCGGCCAGCCCTTCTCGATGGCCAACATGCGGGCGGTGCGCGCGGTCTGCGACGAGCACAACATCCCGCTGGTCATGGACGCCAGCCTCATCGGCGAGAACGCCTACTTCATCAAGCAGCGCGAGCCGGAGTTCAGGGACACGCCGATCCGGGACATCCTGCTGCTCATGTGCGGCCTGTGCGACTTCGTGTACTTCTCCAGCCGCAAGGTCAGCTCGACCCGCGGCGGCGGCATTTTCACGAACAACGTCAAGTACTACGACAAGCTCAAGGACATGGTCATCCTGTACGAGGGCTTCCTCACCTACGGCGGCTGCTCCGTCCGCGAGCTGGAGGCCATGGCCGTCGGCCTGCGCGAGACG
>JAPXRP010000067.1:0-19846 GCA_033813475.1 Candidatus Hydrogenedentota bacterium | reverse complement strand
CGGACAGGCTGAAGGCAGTCCTCCAACGGACAAGGGAGCATGGTCCTGCCACCGCCGTCGCCCAAACCAGGATTCGGGTTGTCCCCAAATTCTGGACGACGCGCCGGTTGGTTATCCACACCCGCCAGGCGGCGGCGGCCCGACCCAAAGAGCCGCCCCCTGCCAGATGTGGGTAACCAACGTGGCAACTATAAGGGGGGGGGCGGTTCGCGGGAGCGAACAGGGGGATGTTCCGGAAAGGGCGCAGTGGTGCCAACATTAAGAACATCCCCCGTCCGCGAAGACGCGGCCCCCCCCTGAAGGGGGGACCCGAAAAATCCGCCCTTCTACCACAGGCCCCCGCGCGGAGAAGAGGGCGCGGCAAGCGGCGCCCCTACGGGCGGATGAACCGGGCGCATGCAGGAACCACGGCCCCCTCCGCGTCTTTGCGGCTTTGCGTTGAAATCACAGGCGCGTTGGAACGCGCGCACCGCCGCCGTCCGGCGGGCTTCAGCGCGCGCCCCCGCCGCGAATCGCCCCCTTGATCCACAGCAACTGGTCCAATACCCCGAGATTTCTGCACGCCTTGAGCAGTTCGACGCGGCGGATTTCGGCCCGGGCGCGGCGGCGTTTTCCGGAGGCGTCGCGGCGCTCGCCGTCGGTGAGGGGGCTGTCCTCCCCGAGGGCGGCGGCGTAGGCCTTCAGGAAGCGCCGGCCCGTCTCGGGGCTCTTCTGCTCAAGCTCCATGTCGGTGCGGCCGGGGAGCAGCCCCAGTTCCGCCATCTCCCCGGTGAAGCGACGGAGCCGGTCCACGCGCATCTCGAAGGTGTTGCCCCCGTCGCGGGTGCGCCAGTCGAAGGTGGGGGCGCCGTCGGCCATCTCGATGTCGAACTCGTTCCTGCGCCACCACATGTCGGAGTTCCCCACCTGGAAGGTGGTGGCGCTGACAACGCAGTCAATATGGGCCCGGTTGTCGCGCATGAAACGCAGGGTCTCCTGGAAATGCTCCTCCGTCTCCGAGGGGAATCCGAGGATGATGTTGAGCTCGGTGCGGATGCCGGCGTCGTGGCACGCGCGGATGAAGGCGGCGCCGCTTTCCGCCGTGTGGTACTTGTTCATGCGGCGCAGGGTGTGGGTGCAGCCGCTTTCGAGGCCCACAATGGCCACGGTGAGCCCGGACCGGCGCAGTTTTTTGAAGAGCTCGGGCTTCATGCCGCGGTGCGCCATGAGGTTGCCGCCATACCTGACGTCAATCCCGCGGCGCAGAATCTCGTCAGCCTTCATCTCCAGCGCGCGGACGCTCCCGTTCATCAGGGGGTCGTTGTAGATGAAGAAGTCGGTGTCGTAGCGCTCCTTGAGCCAGGCGAGCTCGTCCACCTGGTGGGCGGCGGACCGGGTCCGGAACCCGGGCGTGCGGTGGCGGTCGTTGCAGAAGACGCAGCGGCCGATGCACCCCCGGCTTCCCATGAGGGGCAGGTCGGGCACCTCATAGAGCGGCAGGTCCGTCTCCTCAAAGGTCGGCCAGGGAATCTCGTCCAGGTCGGCGGCGAGGGGCCGGGGGGATGTGAGCCGCCAGCCGTCGCCGTGGGGCAGGTAGAGCCCGGGCACCTCCTCCAGGTTCTGGCAGCCCCGGGCCAGGACGTCCCGCAGCGTGTGCTCCCCCTCGCCCTTGCAGATGGCGTCGGCGAGGGACGGGTCAATCCCGTGCAGGTCGCTCTCGTAGTACACGGCGTAGCCGCCGAAGAGGATCTTCTTGCGGGGGAAGCGCTCGCGGACGCGCCGCGCCATCATCAGGGTGAGTTCCCGGTTTGTGGCGGTCAGCGAGAAGCCGACCACGTCCCCCTCGATCTCCTCCACGTCCAGGAAGGCCGACAGGAAGCGCATGTCCCCCTGGAGCCAGGCCTGGTGGTAGCGCGACTCGGTCCAGAACTCGCCCAGGCCCAGGCGGCGGCACAGGTCGAAGAGATGGATGTTGTAGTCCAGATACTGGACGCGATAGCCGGAGGAGCGCGCGGTCTGGCAGACATAGGCCGTGGCGCAGGACGGCTCCCGCGAGTCCCATTTAGGCATCAGGATGATGGTCACATCGGCGGGCATGGAATCCTCCGTTCCCGACGGAGTCTATGGGGGCGTGCGCCGGAATGTCAACCCTCTTTCGGCCGTTATACCAGGGCGGGCACGCGGCCGAAAGGCCGCTTTTCGCCCCGCCTCCGCGCCTTGACGCGGGGGCGGCAAAGGTGGTACCATTGGGCGACTTGACAAAGTGCAAGCGGTAGAAGAATGCTTTTTTTTCGTTTCTTGCACGGTCCCGGCCGCACGGCCGGCGCGTAAGCTCCTGATATGACTGGGACTTGCGCCTTTTTTTGTCTGTGAAGTACAGGAAGGATGCGTCCTGCCAGTGAAGGTTTCGCGGGAAACAATCAACCAAGTGCGCGCGGCGGTGGACATCGTGGAGGTCATCGGCGCGCGCCTTTCGCTGAACCCGTCGGGGGGCGACCGCTACAAGGCCCTTTCGCCCTTCACCAATGAGAAGACGCCCTCTTTCATCGTGAGCCGCGACCGCCAGATGTTCCACTGTTTCAGCAGCGGGCGGGGCGGGGATGTGATCAGTTTTCTGATGGAGTTTGAGGGCCTGAGCTTTGCGGAGGCCCTGCGCAAGCTGGCGGACCAGGCGGGCATCCCGCTGGCCCCGGCATCGGAGCAGGACGACCGCGAGGAGTACCTGCGGACGCAGCTGCTGGAGCTGGGCCGCTTTGCGGCGGATTTTTTCAGGCGGCTGCTTGCGGATCCGCTGGCGGGCGCGCCGGGCAGGGACTATCTGGCGAAACGCGCCTTGAAGCCCGAGACCGTGGCCAAGTTCGGCCTGGGCTACGCGCCGGACCAGTGGGACGCGCTGGTTTCGGCGGCGGTCAAACGCCAGTTCAAGAACTATGTGCTGGAGGCGTCGGGGCTGTTCCGGCGGGGGGAGTCGGGCGGGCGCGGCCTGTATGACTTCTTCCGGAACCGGGTGATTTTCCCGATCCGGGACATTTCGGGGAACGTGGTCGCCTTTGGCGGGCGGGACCTGGGCCAGAGTCCGGCGAAGTACATCAACTCGCCGGAGACGGCGGTTTACAAGAAGAGCCGGGTGCTCTACGGGCTCCATGAGGCGCGCGAGGGCATCCGGGCGGAGAAGTGCGCGGTGCTGGTGGAGGGCTATTTCGACCTGCTGCGCTGCTTTGACGCGGGGATCACGAACGTGGTGGCCACCTGCGGCACGGCGCTGACGGAGCAGCAGGCGGCCCTGATCCGGCGCTACGCGCCGAAGGTGGCGCTGGTGTACGACGGGGACGCGGCGGGGGTGAAGGCGGCGCTGCGGGGCAGCGGTGTGCTGACGGCGGCGGGGCTGGAGGTGACGGCGCTGGCGCTTCCGGACAACAAGGACCCGGACGACTTCATCCGGGAGGACGGCGCGGACCGGTTCCGGGAGATGGTGAAGAACGCGCCGGACTTTGTTTCGTTCTACGCGCGCATGAACCGGGACCGGACCGTGACGGTGGAGGGGCGCACGGAGGTGGCCCGGGAACTTTTCGAGATGATCCGGCATGTGACCAACCGGATGAAAGTGGACGAGTACCTGGGCGTGATCGAGCGGGCCCTGGGGCTCCAGCCCTGGTCGTCCCGGCGGGAATTTGAGCGCGTGGCGGCGGAGCGGGAGCGCGGCCCGGCGGCGGCCCCGGGCGGGCGCACGGTGGAGGCTGCGGCCGAGCGCCCCGCCCCGCACCGGGACGATGTGGAGTTCCTGTCGGCGGTGCTCACCTACCCCGCGCTGCTGCGCCGGGCGGCGGAGGCCTGCGCGGGCCTGACCCTGCCCGGTTCGCCCTTTGCGGAGGCGCTGCGGGCGCTTCTTGAGGCGGGCGGGGCGACCCCGGCGGCCGCCGACGGGCTGGATTCGGACGCGGCGAAGGCGCTGTGGTCCGGGGCAATGGTGGACGAGCCGCCCACGCCGGACCGGGCGGAGGAGGTGGTGTCGCAGCGGGTGACGGCGCTGGTGCGCGAGGCGATCCGCCAGGAGGCGGAGGGGCTGCTGGTGGAGATCGCGCGGGCGGACCGGGACAAGGACTGGCCGGCGCTGCGCCGTTTGCAGCAGCGCAAAATCGAGCTTGACCGGCGGCGGGACGGGCTTCCCGCGGCTTAGAAGGAACAGTGCGCGGTCCGGCGCGGAACGCCCGGACCGCCGTGGCGGACATCAACCACGCTATTGAGGTGACCATGACGGCAAAGAGCAAGACCCCCGGCAAGAAGTTCGACCCGAAACAGGCGCAGGAAACCCTGGCGGCCGCGAAAACCAGGGGAAAGCTGTCCCTGGACGAGATGGACAAGATTCTGCCGGAGGACGCGGGGGCGGAGGAGATTGACCGGGTCATGCTGTCGCTGTGCCACGCGGACCTGGACCTGGAAGAGCCGGCGGCGCCCGCCCCGGCGGCGGCGGCGCCCGCGGGCGGCAACGGCAAGGCGGCGGCGAAAGAGACGCCGAAGAAGGACCTGGCCCTCGCCAAGACGCTGGAGCGCGCGGACGACCCGGTGCGCATGTACCTGCGCGAAATGGGCCGGGTGCCCCTGCTGACGAAGGACCAGGAGGTCGCGATTGCGAAGCGGATCGAGGCGGCGGAGGCGGAGCTGATCGAGGTCATCCTGAGCACGCCGTACACGGTGAAGGAGGTGCAGATGCTGGCCGCCCGCATCCTGGCGGGCCGCCTGAACTTCGTGAACATCACGGACGAGGAGGAAACCCGGTTCCACCACCGCTTCGTGAAGGACCTGCCGCTGTTCATGGAGCAGATCGGCGACCTGGAGGCGGACATTGAGGGGCAGGAAAAGCGGCTGCGCCGGTCCAGCCTTTCGCCGAAGAGCATGGAGAACATCGAGGAGCGCATCCGGGAGTTCCGCGGCAGGCAGCGCGACATCATCCGCGAATTCCGGCTGAAGCCGCGCGAGATCATGAAGATCGGGCGGCGGATCAAGGGACTCAAGCGCCGCATCCTCAACGCGAACCTGGAGATAGACACCATCACGCGCAAGATCGGCCTGAGCGCGGAGGAAATCCACAAGATCAGCGGGCAGGCGCGCAGGCGCCCGCGCATCCTGCAGGAGATGGGCATAGACAAGGGCGACCTGGCCGAGGCGGAGCGCCGCCTGAACGTGGCCCAGCGCAAGATAGACCAGATCGGGAAGGACTCGCACCTGGACCCGGCGCAGATCAACGAGCTGATAGACGTCATCTCGAAGAAGGAGGACAAAATCTACCAGGCGAAGATGGAGCTGGTGGAGGCCAACCTCCGGCTGGTCGTGAGCATCGGCAAGAAGTACACGAACCGCGGCATGTCCTTCCTGGACCTGATCCAGGAGGGGAACATCGGCCTGATGAAGGCGGTGGACAAGTTCGAGTACCAGCGGGGCTACAAGTTCAGCACCTACGCGACCTGGTGGATCCGGCAGGCGATCACGCGGTCCATCGCGGACCAGGCGCGCACGATCCGCATCCCGGTCCACATGATCGAGTCCATCAACAAGCTGATGCGGACGCAGCGCAAGCTGGTGCAGACCTACGGCCGCGAGCCCACGGCGGACGAGATCGCGCACGCCATGGAGATGACGACGGACAAGGTGCGCGGCATCCTCAAGATCGCGCAGGAGGCCATCAGCATCGAGACGCCCATCGGCGACGAGGGCGACTCCAGCTTCGGCGACTTCATCCCCGACGTGACGGCGGAGAACCCGGCGAACAACACGGCCTTCGAGGTGTTCAAGGAGCGCCTGACCGATGTGCTGCACACGCTCACGGAGCGCGAGCGCATGGTGATCATCCTGCGCTTCGGCATCGGCGACGGGTACCCCCGCACGCTGGAGGAGGTCGGCAGCGTGTTCAACGTCACCCGCGAGCGCGTCCGCCAGATCGAGGCGAAGGCCATCCGCAAGCTGCGCCACCACACGCGCGCGCAGAAGCTCATGCCCTTCCTCGACTGGAGCCTGCGCCACTCCTGAGCGGCGGCGGGCCGCCTCAGGCGGACGGCGCCATGCGGCCCATCACCTCGTCCATCTGCGCCGTGCCGATGAAGCCGATGGTCATGGCGTCCACGCCGACCTCGGCGGCGAAGCGGAAGGACTCCTCCATCTTCGCGACGACCTCGGGCTTGCCCTCGCCCAGAATCTTCATGCCGAGGAGGCCCTTGCCCGCCGCGCGCGCCCGCTTCAGGATGCCCGCCACGGTCTCCGGGGGGCCGTCCATGTTGACGCCGAAGGGGTTGAGCCGCGTGAGGACCACGTCCACCCAGGGCTCGTCGGGCACGCGCTCGAGCGCCTGGAGGCTGTGGCAGGACACGCCGTGGGCGCGGATGTGGCCCTTCGCCTTCGCCTCCGCCAGCACGTCCATGGCCCCGCGCAGGGTCTCCGGCCAGTTCTCCTCGCCGTCGCGGACGCAGTGCATGAGCACGACGTCAATGCGGTCCGTGGACAGCTCGCCGCGCATGCGCTCCAGGTCGCGGCGGACCGCCTCCGGCTCGCGGGACCACACCTTGCTCAGGAGCATGACCTCGTCGCGCGGGATGGACCGGCGCATGGCCTCGCTCATGTAGTGGTGCGACCCGTAGCGGTCGGCCAGGTCGAAGTAGCGGATGCCCTGCCGGTAGGCGTGCTCCAGCATGCCCACGTACTCCGAGCCGCTCATGGCCATGCTCTGCGCCGTGATGCCGGGGGCGCTCCCGCGCACGCCCGTGCCCACGCCGAGATAGGAGCAGGAAATGCCCGTCTTTCCCAGGGTCCGCATGTCGGCCGGCCTGGGCAGGGCCGCCGCCGCGCCGCGCGCGCCGGGCATCATCGCCGCCGCCGCCAGCGCCCCCGCCGTCCCCTTCAGAAATCCGCGCCGGTCCATGTCGTTCATGCCGTTCTCCTTTTGCGCCCGCGTGGGGGCGCCTAGTTTCTTGCCGCCAGCAGGCCGGCGCTTCCGGCCTTCAACTCCTCCAGCTGCCGTTCCTGCTCATCCGAGAAGGAACCCAGGCGCTGGCCGTAGGCGTCGAGCCAGATGACAATACACTCCCGCTCCTCCGGGGAGAGGGAGACGTTGTAATGGCCTTTCGGGGCGTCCAGCAGCGCAAGGATCGGGCTGGTGGACGCGGGGCCGGTGCCCTCGATGGAGTAGCCGCGCAGGTAGCCCTCGCGCACGTTGTCCACAAGGCTGGGCTTGCCGTAGTTGCAGAGGTTTTCATAGGACTTGTTTGGCGTGAGCCGGAACTGCGCCGCCTGCTTGTCCTTCCCCCTGGGGCTGTGGCAGGACACGCAGTGCTTGTCGAGCACGGGCTGCACCAGCCGGTCGTAGCGGAAGGGCCAGGTGCCGTCGGGCCCCGGCGTGATCCGGGACGGCTCGCGGCGGGCGGCGGCGAAGGCCTGCGCGGGGGGCGCGGTCATGCGGTGCTCGTGGCAGCCGACGCAGCTCAGGGTCTGGCCCGGCTGGACGTGGACCGCCCCGCGCATGGTCTGCACGGCCACGCCGCGGTCGTCCAGCGCCTGGAAGAACATGGTGACCCCGGACGGCACGCGGAAGTGCGCGGAGCCGTCGGGCTCCACGGGCACGGTGCCGAGGACGCACTTGCCCGGGTCGTCGGCCATGATGCCCAGACGGGGGAAATTCATGGTGGGGTGGGTCTTCGCGGGCACGGCGACGATGCGCAGGGCCTTGATGTCCCCCGGTTTCACGGTGTCCAGCCCCTCGCAGACATTGGCCACGAGGAAGCTGCCCTCCTTCGGCGCGTCGGCGCGCACGGTGTCCGCCAGGGCGGGGGGCACGGGGCGCGCGGCCACGGGCAGCGGCCACTCGCAGGCGAGGGCCGCGTCGCGGTGGAGCAGTTCGAGCTGGCCGCTGTCGGCGTCGTAGAGGTAGAGGCCCATGTCGTTGTCGGGGCGCTGCTGCGGGTAGGTGGGGGTGGGCACCAGCCCCCACGCCACGAGGTACAGCCGCTCGGAGAGGGGCCACGGGCTGCTGTAGTAGGTGGCGGGCCATCCCTCGATTTCAGGAAAGACCACCTCCGGCGTGAGCCGTTTGATGGGGTCGGTCCCCTCGGTGCCGACCGTCGGGTCGAGCAGCGCGAGGCTGCCCATGGTCTGCGCGTGGTGGGCGGACCCGGTGAAGACGATCTTGTTGGACCCCGGCACGCACTGGGGCTCGAAGGTGCAGTGCGGCGCGTGGGTGTAGTTCTTGTAGACGATGCGGGTGTGCGTGCCGTCGGGGTGGATGGACCACAGGCTCATGAAGGGCATGTTCCACCGGTCCACGTAGTCCCAGCGGGAGTAGAGAATGGAGCCGTCGTGCGCCACGCTGGGCGTCCACTCGAACATCTCAAAGGGCGAGATGGCGTTGAGCCCCGTGCCGTCGGCCTCCATGGTGTGCAGGGTGTACACCGCCACGGGCCGCTCGGGGCCGCCGCCGCAGCGCACATAGCAGTCGGGCAGGGCCGGCTCCTCCAGGGTGCGGGCCGCCGTGTCGGCCCCGGCCTGCACAAACTGGCCGCGCCGCGTGGAGAGGAAGATGATCCGGCCGTCGGGCAGATGGCGCGCGTCGAAGTCGTCGTACTTGCCGCGCGTGAGCTGCCGCAGCCCCGTGCCGTCCAGGTTCACCTCGTAAACGTGGTAGAAGGCGTCCTCGGGCACGTTGTCCTTGTTCAGCTTGTCCGGGTGGTCCGCCAGGCCGGGATAGTGTTTGCACCACGCGAAGAGCACCCTGGTCCCGTCAAAGGAGAGGGACGGGCGCATGAAGCTGCCGGGCTCGGTGAAGGCTTCCGACAGGCACACGAGTTCGGGCGCGCCCTCCCGGAACCCGCGCATCCGGTAGAGCCCGCCGCCCGGGCGGGAAAACCACCCGTAGTGCTGGTCGGACATGTGGTTGAAGGAGCCGGGCACGCGCTTGGCGAAAAGGATCTCGTCGAAGCTCAGCAGGGGGTCCATGAGCAGCAGGCCCCGCTGAATCCACCGCACCTCGTTGAACAGCGCGGCGTCGGGCGCGGCCCCGGAGAGCTGTTCAATCTTCCGCTCCGCGCGCGACAGCATCTTGGAGAGGCGCGCCGCGTCGAGGCCCTCCCCCGCACGCATCAGGATGAGTTCGTGGCAGCGCCGGACGGAACGTTCCAGATGCTCCGCCAGGTCCGGGGCGGGGGACAGCGTCTGCGTGTGGTCCACGGACCACGCCGACACGCCGCTCTGCGTTGCCGGACGGCGGAGGGCGATGTTGACCGAGGGGTCCGGCTGGGCGAACACCTCGACCTCGTCGAGATGGAGAAAGGTCTCGCCGCGCAGGGCCACGCGCACAAAGCGCGCCGGCGCGCCGCCCAGGGGCACGGCCAGGGGCTTGCCGTCCGCAAACCCGTAAAACACCGTTCCGTTGTGTGTGTAGGCGTCCGACCATATCTCGCCGTCGCTGGAGAGTTGGACGATGACGCTGTTGCAGCGGTCGGGCGCGTCGCACCGGTTCCAGAGCAGGACGCGGTCCAGGGGCGTCTCCGCGCCGAGGTCCACCTGCCACCACGGGTTGGACTCGCCGCCCGTGTGGAAGCCCCACTTTCCGTCCTTCACCCCGTCACAGCCGCCCAGGGCGTCGGTCTCGCGGGTGGCGGGAATCTTGGGCCCCTCGTGGCGGTTGGCAAGCTGGACCTGCCAGTCGGCCTCCACCTGGGCACGGAACCCGTCCCCCGCCGCGCCGAGGGCCGCGGCCCGCGCCACGCACAGCATGAGGATGATGCATCGCGTCATAACCGCCGGTCTCCGGTTGGCCGTCCTGCCGCCCCGTCCGGGTCTATCCTCTCATAACGGGCCGCCCCAGTCAACGGACCCGCCGCGCCGCCGTTCATCGCCCATCCGGGACCGCGACCACCCGCCCCACCAGGGTCGCCACGGAACGCGAGGGCACGGTGAATTCGCCGTCCGCCGCCGGCGGGGGCAACGCCGCGAGGTCATGGATGTCCGAGGTGACATGGGGAATGAACGCTGTCACCGTCCGCCCCTCGGGAAGGCCGTGCACGTCCAGCGAAACCCGCTCCGCGGCCGCCCCCCGGTTGACGAGCACCACCGCCACCTCGCCCCGCGAGGCGCTCCGGTAGGCGGACCCGAGCAGCCCCTCCAGGTCGTCAGCGCCCTCCAGCCCCACGCGCCGCGCGCCGGGGCGGATGAAGCGGCTGTAATTTCCCAGCGCCCAGAGGGTCTTCGACGGAAACAGCGTCTCCGGGTCTCCGGGTTTCCGATAATCGGTGTAGAGGAGTCCGTCCTTGAAGTCCACGGGGGAGACGGCGGTCCACCACTGCCAGGCGGAGGCGTTGCAGAGGGTGAGGTCATAGTGGATGATGCGCGCGACGTCGAGGGCGGTGTCCATGCCGAGGTCCCGCCCGCCGCCGCCCCGGTTGTCGGGGCCCTGCATAACGCAGTACTCCGTCATCCAGTAGCGCCAGCCGGGGTACTTCTCCAGCTGCATCCGGAACCGCCGCCTCCCGGTCTGTATCATCAGCGGGGCCAGGTCGTTCCAATAGGAGTGCGCGCAGACCACGCCGCCCAGCGCCCCGCTGACTTCGGGGTCGCCGCAGAAGGCGTCCAGATAGTCCCCGTAGGTGCTGCCATATTTCCTGGACATCCATTTGTACTCGCCCCACATGGCCGCGAGCAGGCCGCTTTCCGGCGCGAGGATCCGGGTGGGCAGGCCGCGGCGGCGCAGCTCCGCGTCCAGCAGGCGCACCACCTCCTTGATGTCGTCGTTCGCCGCGCGGTTGCCCTCCTGGTCGCGGCCGTTCCACTCCCATAGGGGCTCGTTGAAGGGGCTGACCCATCCGAAGTCAATCCGCAGGGCGGGGTCGGGGTGGTTGCTGAAATGCTCCAGGATGTCGGCCAGAAACCGCACGAACTGCGGGGCGTGTCCGTCCTGGAGGTTGGTGCTGCCGAGGCCGTCCGTGCAGCGGGTCAGCCCGTTCCGCGTCATGCGCGCCGGGGGGCTGTTCACGAAGGCGACAAACTGCCTCACCCCGCGCGCCTTGGCGGCGCCAAGAAACCACTGTTCGCCCGCCTGCCGGGTCCAGTCATAGACGCCCTCGGACACCTCAAAGGTCTCCACCGTCCGCCAGGGGTTGGGGATGTCCTCCAGGTTCTTTCCCGCGCCCAGATTGAAGCGCCAGCAGGACAGGCCGATCCCCTTCTCGCGGGAGAACAGCAGGTCGGCCACGCGCTCCCGGTTTTCCAGGGACCACGCCCCGATCATCTGCATGCTCCAGCAGTCCGAGGCGCCGAAATTGTCCATCGTCTGGAAACCGCGCCGCAGGTCCACCGTCACCCGCCGCGCCGGTTCCTGCGCCCCGGCGCGGAGCATCCCCGCGGCCAGCAGCCCCGCCGCGCAAAGGAGGGTCCGGAATGTGCGCGCCTCAAAGAACACGGAAACAAGACCGCGCTCTCCCCGGAAAGGTTTCCCGGAAAAGACGGATTCCTCCCCTCACCGGTTCTCGATGCGGTAGAGATGGGTGCGGCTTCGGAGGATGAGGGATCTTCCGACCACGATGGGGGAGGCGCCGAACTTTCCATCAAGCGCGTTCTCGGCGAGCGGGCGGTATTCGCGGCCGGGCTCGATGATGGTGGTCTTCCCCTTCATGTTGAGGATGTAGATCCGGTTCTCGGCGTGGAGGAGCGAGGGCCCGTAGTCGCCGCGGATGGTCTCGGTCCAGACGATTTCGCCGGTTGTCCCCTGGACGCACTGGAGCACGCCGCGGTCGGTCAGGGTGTAGAGGAGGTCGCCGACGAGGACGGGGGACACCTTGAGGGGGGCGTCCTTGGTCATCTTCCAGACGACATGGGTGTCCGTGACGTCGCCCGAGCCGCCCTCGCGGATGGCCCAAAGGTGGGGCGCGTCGGGGGAGCCGCCGGTGTTGACGAAGTGGATGCCCAGGCCGCTGACGATGCGGGAGATGGTGCTGTCGTCGCGGTAACGGGCGCGCCACAGCTCGGCGCCGGTGCGCGGGTCGTGGCCCGTCACGAGGAGGGCGCCGTTGCTGAGCATCTGGGGCCTGCCGCCGACCTGGACGATCACGGGGGTCTGGTAGGCCTTGACGAGGTAGGCGGGCTCCACGCCCTCGTACAGCTCCCGGGGCCGGTCGTAACGCCAGACCGTCTCCCCGGTGGCCTTGTTGAGGCCGGCGATGAACTGCACGTCGCCGCCCTCGAGATGCACGATGAGCAGGTCCTCGAAGAGGATGGGCGACGACACGGGGCCCTGGATGTGGTCGCAGTTCAGGTCGGCCCGCCGCCACAGCACGTCCCCCGTCTTCGCGTCCAGGCAGGCTGTGCCGTGGGTGCCGTAGTGCACATAGACCCGCCCCTCCTCCACCACGGCCGAGGGCGTCGCGTAGGTGTTGTTGGGGTTGTTGTGCTGCGGGTTCTCCGGACGGAACACCTCGACATCGTGCGCCACCGCGCCGGTCTCGAAGTCCACGCAGACGGCGTAGAGAACGGAACCGTCCTCCTTCGCGGTGGTCATCCAGAGCTGGCCGTCCCACGCGACGGGGGTCGAATACCCGTGGTCGTGTATGGGGGTCTTCCAGACGATGTTCTCGGTCTCCGACCAGGCCAGGGGAAGGCCCGTCGCGGTGCTGTGGCCGTCCGCCGCGGGGCCGCGCCAGTCCGGCCAGTTGGTGGCGCCTTCGGCGGCGTTTGCGCCGGCACAACACGCCAGCGCGGCGGCAACCAGCGGCGCCGCGCAAACCCGGTGAATCGAATGCCTGTTCTTCACGCGTAAACTCCCAGGGGTGCGGTGTCTCCGCGCCGGCGGTGGCGCCGGGGCGGAAGGGCGATTATTGGACCTCGGCAGGCGGGAATGCAAGAGGGACGGGAAAGCGATCGGACCGATCGGTTGGATCGGACTGATCCGTCGGACCGGTCAGACCTGTCCGACCGGTCGGACGGGTTGCGGGCCACCCGTCTTCAGCCTTCCCGCGTGACGTAGAAGAAGTCGCGGGTGTCTCCGGTCTGGAGGAAGCGCAGCGGGGCGTCGGCGGCGGGGGCCATGTCGCGCAGGAGGCATTCGGGGCGGAGCGCGCCGGTGGCGGGGTCGCGCGTGATGAGGGCGGTGTGGCAGAGGGAGCGGCTGTTCATGTCGAGGTGCATGGCGTAGGCGCAGTGGAAGGCCTGGAACACGCGGGCCATGGCGTTGGGCGTGGCGCCGGTGAAATAGCCCAGCAGCAGGCGGCTGCGGCCGCCGTGCTTCTGGATGCCCATGCCCATGCGGATGGTGAGCTGCTGGCCCTCGATGTTGCCGGACCAGGCGCCACCCTTCCAGTCCTTCACATATTCCCCCGGAACGGGGATTCCGGCGGCATCCACGCCCTCGACGAGAGGGAGGCCGTTTTGGCGGACATGGAGAAACTCCGCGATGCGGCTGTCGCCGTCGGCGGGCCAGGTGAGCAGGTCGAAGCGTCCATCCGGGAGGATGGCCGCGCTCGCCAGGCCCGGCCAGAGACGGCTGAGCACGACGCCCTGCTGCATGAAGCCGTAGTGCGTGCCGTTGTTCACCTTGCCGAGGGGGTGGGCGTTGAGCACGCCGTGCTTGCGCTTGAACCCGCCCGCAAACACGGCCACGGTGCGGTCGGCCAGCCACGGGGGCACCGCGCCGACGGGAACCACGGGGGCGAGCCCCTTGAAGCCGTCGGGGCCGGGGCCGGTCTGTTTCACCGCCCACGCGAGGGGCGACCATTCGGCGGAGGGATGCTCCGCCCCGGCGGCCCAGCCGAAGCGGTGGACATCCAGGTCAAAAGCCAGCATGTACGCCACGTTCGTCATTTCGGCGGAGCCCCGGTCGGCCGTGCCCGCGCCGCGCACGCGGTCGGGGTAGGACGCGAGGACCGCGTCGTCGGCGAGGGCGGGGATCATGATGCCCACATGGACGCCGGGGTGGTTCACGGCGCGGTACCACCGGCCGCAGGCCAGGGGCGCGTCGCCGGCGTCGGTGGCGATGCCGAGGGCCTTGGGCAGGTGGGTGGGCGGCGTGTCCGCGGGCTTGAGCCATGCGGCGCGGGGCGCGTCCTTGTCCTCTTCGGAGGGGGCGGCGGGGGCCGCCGCGCCGTCCCCGGACTCGCCCCCGTCAATGAGCGCGGGCTTCATGGCGTCCACGAACCACTCGCCGAGACGGTGCTGCCGGAGGACGTCGGTGGCCAGCTCCATCGCCGAGGCCGACCCCGGCCGGGGGAGGCGCAGCAGCACCATGCCGTCGCACAGGACATGGTAGGGCGACTTCCCGTTGAGGGCGTTGGTGATCTCCGCGCCGAGGGCCGGGGCGTCCGCCAAGACGCCGGGCCGGTCCGCGGCGGCGGGGTCGGGGGTCCAGAGGGCGAAACGTTTCCTCTCGCCCATCAGCTCCAGCTCCAGGCCGCCGGACCAGAGGCGCGGCGTGGGCCGCTGGCCGAAGTTCGCCGCCAGGGGAAACAGTTCCAGATGGAGGACCGCGGTCTTTCCGCCGAAGCGCGTCTCGAGCAGGTGCCACGCGCCGATGGCGGGGTTCAGGTTGACCAGCGTGGCGCGGTCGCCCGCGGCATTCTCCAGGGTCTCCGCGCGGCGGTTTGGCTGAAGCTCCGCCACGGAGGCCACGGGCCCCTGGGGCATGGGCGCGAACGTCATGCCCTTCGTGCGGGCGCGCCACTCCACCATTGCGGGGTGTTCGGCAGCCGCCGCGGGACTCCGCTTCATGGCGGCGCGCAGCCCCCCAAGCAGCCCTTCCTTCCATTCTCCGGGTTTCCCCTCCGCCGCACCGGCGGGCGGGGCGGCGGTCTTCCCGTCCAGCAGCGCGATGACCCCCCTGCCGAGGGAGGGGGACGCGCCGGGGACCGTTTCCGGCGGCGGCACGGGGGAAGCCTCCCCGGCAGCCGGAAGCACCGGCAGGGAGACGGAGGGGGTCTCTGAAAGGAGGGGCGCGCCCATCTCCCGCCAGTGGCGGAGGAAGGGATAGCCGAGCAGCGCGAAAAGAACAACACCCGCAACGAGCACCAGGACCGCCAGTACCGCGGCGGCGCGGCGCAGGAGACGGCGCGCGCGGCGCGGCGGCGACGGCGCGGGGACGGGTGCGGCAACCGGCGCCGTGCGCGCGCGGATGTGTTCGGCCAGCGCGCGCGCGCGGGGATCCCGGTGGGTCTCCCACAGCCGCCGGCACACCTCGAAGGCCTCCCCGGACCGGTTGAGCAGGACCAGCACCATGGCTCGGTGGTAGAGGCCGTCCGGGGTGTCGGCGAGGGGCGGGGCCTCCAGCAGCTCCAGTGCCCGGGCAAACCACGCGCCGCGAATCTGCTCCAGCGCGGCGGCCAGCTCGGGGGAAACACGCCCCGCCCCCGCGCCGACAGCCTTCCGCCGCGAGACAGGCTCTTTTACCGACTTTCCGCCCATGATCCAGCCGTTCTGAAGTGAGAAAAAGGTCCGGCGCCCGTTGTCCCTGCGCCGGACGCGCACCACAAGTATACGCGCGCCGGGAAAGCGGGGGCAACGGAAAGCCCCCGCCGCGCGCGGCGGCGGGGGCCTCAAAAACCCGTGGGGGCCGGAGTGACGCCTATTTTGCCGGAGGGGTGACCCAGTTCGGCTTGCCCGCGGCAACGTAGGACGTTTCACCCCGGAGGATGACCCAGCCGTTCCCGCCGCGCGCGAGGGGAACCTGCGCCTGCGTCTGCTTCATCCGAACAATGCTCAGCGCGATGCCGCTGTACGGATTCACGGGAAGCTGCGACAGCAGGGCGGCCGGCACCGTGTGCTCCCCGTCGTCCACCAGGGTGCACACCACCGATCCGAAGGTGTAGACCATGGCGACCTCGTCCCATACCCCGCTGGTGAGCGAAAGGACGATGCCGTCGGAGGCGGACCCGTCCCACTGCACCGGCAGGTCCTGCGCGGGGTCAATGTCCACATAGTAGGCCATGCCGGGATAGTCGGGATACATGTCCTGGGGCTCGGGCAGCAGCAGGACAACCTGGGAGGGTGTCTGCACGGAGGCCGTGAAGGGGCCGATGTCCATGCCGCCCGGCCAGCTGAACGCCGCCGTGTCTCCCGGCGAGCCGGACAGGCCATTCTCGGAGGTGAAAACGCCGAAGAAGAAGGGGGTCAGGTCCTGCCCGCCCTCCTGCCCGGGCTCTCCGGCCATCACATCGGAAAGCCGGACCATCGGTGTGGCGGCGCTGTTGGCCGACATTTCGCCGGGCGCGCCCGGATCCAGCGCGCCCACGTTCCCGAACACATCCTCCATGCCCTCGATCTGCCATTCGCCGTCCTGCAGGGTGCCCACGCTGACCTCGCAGTTGTCGGAAGTCACCGGTCCGGGAGCGTTTGCGCCCGTGTTCCAGGCGAAGAACGACGCGGACCCCGAAAGCATGGTCACTGTCGCCTTCACAGGCGTTCCACCGAACTGGTTGACCACACCGGCGGTGACGGCCCCCACGAGGTCGCCCTCTTCCGGATAGTCCACCACAATGTCCGCCACGGCGCAGCCGCCCGTGCCGCAGGAGGCGGCCGGCGGCGTTGTCACCACCACCGGGGGACGCCCGAGGACATACACCGACACCGGGATGTTCGCGGGCGCGGGCATGCAGTAGTCGCCGTTGGCGTCCGCAACCGCGGTGTTGCCGGTGGACGCGCGCACCTGCGCGTTTGCCACCGGCGCGCCGTCCTCGCCGAGGACGCGGCCGCTGATGCAGGAGTCAAAGGAAAGCTGGAGGGTGCCCGCATCGGTGCAGCCGCCGGTGGCGCAGGAGGCCTCGGCGTCGGGCAGACTGACAACGGTCTCCCGGACAACCACCCGGCCGCCGGGCAGGTATACCCGGACGGTGACGGTGGACCCGCGTTTGACGTCCACGCAGAAGCGCCCGTCGGCCCCTGTGACGCCCGAGGTGACGCCGTTGTAGGTGGTGCCGACGGCCTCCACGGGCGCGCCGGCCACCGGCGCGCCGGTCTCGTCAACAACCGTGCCGGTGACGCAGTTCTTGTCCGAAAGGGGCGCGTCGCAGTTCCACCAGGACAGGTGGGTGATGGTGGCCCGGTAGACCAGCGTGCCCGCCTTGCGGGAGGACGGAACGATCTGCCCCACGCCCTCCTCCACCCATAGCCCCGTCGCCTCGTCAAAAGACCACAGAGGCACCTGCTCGCCGTCGGCCAGGGGGGTGTTTCCGGGAAGGGCCAGCTCGATGGTGGCGCTGCCGCCCGGCGCCAGGTCCAGCGCCTCGCCGTCCTGGGTCACCGTGTAGTCCGCAAGGGCGAACGTCTCCAGCTGCACCGTGCCGTCCGCCTTCGCCGCCGGTATCGCCAGGAAGTTGCCGGGGAACGCCGACAGGTCGTCTTCGTCCGTCACATCGAGGGGGGTGATGCTCACGTCCACCACGCCCGCGACAGACTTGCGGCCGCTCTTCGTGACAAAGGCGTTCTCGCCAAAGATGATCGTGTTGCTCAGTCCGTCGGTGATGGCGCCGCCCGCCGCCGCGTCGAGCGGCACCGGGTCCGCCAGCGGCTTGAGCGTGGCGTTCGCCGTGGTGATGCCGCCGGCGATTCCGTCCGCCGTCACGGCGTTTGCGGTGAATCCCGTCTTGGAGAAACTGACAACCATGCCCGCGGCGGGTTCGAGATTGCCAAAAACATAATGCCCGGTGGAATCCGTGAACGTCTCCAGTGCGCCCACCTTGACCGCCACCAGGGGAAGGGCGGCGCCGCCAGGCAGCGTCACATAGCCCATCAGCGTGGTCTTGTCCGCGCCGCAGGGGCCCGTGGACACCACCAGCGCCACCGCCGAACCCGGCGCAACGGCGGCGCCCGCCGCCGGATCCTGGCTGATCACCAGGCCCGCCGCCACCGTGTCGCTGCACTGCTGCGTCACCGCGCCCACCGTCAGCCCCGCGCCCGTGATGGCCGCCCCGGCGGCGGCCTGCGCCTGGCCCGCCACGTCCGGAACCGCAACGGTGGCCGGCGCGACGGTGATGTAGTCGGGTTTCACCATCTCGGCGGCGCGCCCGTTGTCGTGCGTCACCACGAGCCGCACCTCATAAACGCCCGCAGCGGCGTAGGTGTGCGAGGGGTTCTGGTCGGTGGAGGTGCCCCCGTCGCCGAAATCCCACTCCCACTTGACAAGTTTGTTGGCCTTCGCAATGGTGGACTGGTCCGTGAACTGCACCGTCAGCGGGGCCATCCCCTCCACCTTGTCGGCGGTGAAATTCGGCACCGGGGTCCGCTTGCACCCCGCAAAGGTTCCCACGAGTGCCAGAAGGCACAGCACCAGACAAAGTCTTCCCGCATGTGAGTGTCGCATCGCCCGTTCTCCTTGTTAACCTGACGGGGAATTCTTCCCCGCAGCCCACGGAAACACCCAAGGCGCACCCGGCGCGCCCTGTCCCCTTATTATGCCCCAGCCGGACACTTTTGGCAAGCGTTTTTGCGAATTATGTGAAAGTGTGGGCGCGGCGCGCGGTCACTTGGCCGTGTCCGGGGTCTCTGCCGCAGTACCCTCGGCGGGCACCACCTTGAAAAACACGGCGAAAAGCACTCCCGCAACCAGGGACACCACGGCGGGCACCAGCCAGACCTGGGACCAGTTGGTGACGGAGTCAACCGTGTGCATGTCCATGATCTTCCCGGAAATTTTCGATCCCAGGCCCTGGCCCAGGCCGAAGGTGATGAGGGCGATAAAGCCCTGCGCGCTCGCCTGGATGGACTTTGGCGCCACCTTGCCCACATAAACCTGCCCTGCCGTGAAGAAGAAACCGTAGCAGAAGCCATGAACAACGATGGCGAGAATCCACATCACATATCCCGGGCCGGCGCCGCCCATCATCAGGAAGTAGCGCAGAGACCAGGAAAGCATGCCCATGACCAGCATCCATTTCACCCCCACCTTGGCAAAGAAGTAGGCGAGCATGGCGGTCAAAACAAATTCGGATATCTGGCCGCCGGTCATCAGCGCGGCGGGATAGGGAAGATTCTGCTGGTTGAAGAACAGGTTTCCAAGGTTGATGTAAAAGGAGGTCGTGGCGCTGATAACGAGGGAGGCAAGCACAAACACCAGGAAGTACCGGTCCTTGAGCAGGCCCCAGGCCTCAATGCCGAAGATGTCGCCCAGGGTGACCTTGTTGCCCGCGCCCTTGGGGGGCGTGTGGGGCAGCGCAAAGGAATACAGGCCCATGAGCAGCGAGGACGCCGCGGCAATCTGCAGGGGGATGTTGGTCTTTTCGACGTCTTTCAGGACATAGCCTATCAGCAGGCCGACGACAATCCAGCCGCTCGTGCCGATGGCGCGAATCAGCGGAAACTCCTTTTCCGAATCCTTCATCTGGTTGAAGGCAATGGCGTTGATCAGCGCCAGCGTGGGCATGTAGCACAGGGTGTAGCCCAGGAGCACCCAGAAGAAAAGGACGGGGTCGGTGACCCTGCTCGCGGCGTACATCAGCACCGCACCGAGCAGGTGCAGGATGCCCAGCAGATACTGGGCGGGGAAGAACTTGTCCGCCACCATGCCGACGAAGATGGGCGATATGACGGAGGCGATGGCCATGGTCAGGAAGGCGTTGCCGATCTGCGCCCCGCTGAACTTGAGGGTTTCCCCGAGATAGGTGGCCAGGGTAACGCACCAGGCGCCCCAGATGAAGAACTCGAGGAACATCATCACGCTGAGTTTCAATTTCGTTGCACTGTTCATCTGAAGTCTCTCCGGTTGATAAAAACACACACGGGAACACGAGGCTGTCCCCGCCTTTCGACAGGGAGCGCCCGGTTTGAGAGGGCGCGAGGGCGGCGACCCGGCCGCTTTCCGGCCCTCTTCGGCCTCAATCCTAACAGATGCCCCGGGGGGTGTCAAGCCGCCCTT
>JAPXRP010000066.1:0-19985 GCA_033813475.1 Candidatus Hydrogenedentota bacterium | reverse complement strand
AAGTTGAACACCGCGCCGAGGGCGCCGGAGATGTTCAGGTCGTCGTCCATGGCCTCCTCGAAGGCGGCGCGGCAGGCGTCGCATTCGGCCTGAAGGGCGTCGCCGGGGCCCTTCGCCTCGCCGAGGCGCAGGCGGAAATCGCGCAGGCGGTTGAGCGCCTGTTTCGCGCCGTCGAGGGCGTCGAAGGAGAAGTTGTTGGGCTGGCGGTAGTGCGTGGCGATGAGAACCCAGCGGATGGCCTGGGGGTCGTGGCCCTTTTCCAGCAGGTCGCGCAGGGTGAAGAAGTTGCCCAGGGACTTGGACATCTTGCGCCCCTCGACGACGAGATGGGCGCAGTGGAGCCAGTAGTTGACGAAGGTCTGGCCGGAGCAGCACTCGGACTGGGCGATCTCGTTCTCGTGGTGGGGGAAGATGTTGTCCACGCCGCCGCAGTGGATGTCGAGGCGGGGGCCGAGGTACTTGGTGCTCATGGCGGAGCACTCGATGTGCCAGCCGGGGCGGCCCTTGCCCAGCTCGGTCTCCCAGTAAACCTCCCCGTCATTCTCGTCCCAGGCCTTCCACAGGGCGAAGTCGCGCGCCTCCTCGGCCTCGTACTCGTCCGCGTCCACGCGCCCGCTCGCGCCCGTGCGGAGCTGGTCGAGGTCCATGTGGCTGAGGCGGCCGTAGCGCGGGAAGGTGCCCAGCTTGAAGTAGATGCTCCCCTGGTCCTCGTAGGTGTGGCCCTTGTCGCGGAGAATCTTGATCATCTCCACCATCTCCGGGATGTGGTCCGTGGCCGCCGGATAGCGGTGGGCCGGCAGAATGCCGAGGGCCTTCACATCCTCGAAGAACGCGGCGGCGTAGCGCGCCGTGACCGATTTCAGCGGCTCGCCCGTCTCGCGGCACGTGCGGATCAGCTTGTCCTCCACGTCCGTGAGGTTCATGATGTGCGTCACGGCGTAGCCCCGGTACTCCAGATAGCGCCGCAGCAGGTCCTCGAAGACATAGGCGCGGAAATTGCCGATGTGGGCGAAGTTGTAGATCGTCGGCCCGCAGGTGTACAGCGAGACCTTCCCCGGCTCCAGCGGGGTGAACTCCTGCTTCGTCCGGGACTCCGTGTTCTGAAAGCGCAGCGTCATGGTCGGATCATCCTTGTGAAATGCGGCCTGCGGAAACGCCGAAAGTATACTAAACCGCCGCGCCCCCGGGCCATGCCCGGAGTTCCCGGGAGAACCGACGGAACGCGCCCCCTGGGATCGCCAGGCTGGAGCTTGGCGATCCCAGGGAGGCGGGACCACAGGCGTTCGTTCCGCCTGCGTGTTTTCATCGCCCCAGTTCCCCCGCCGTCATTCCCGCGCACGCGGGAATCCATCCTGGCGCAACGGATGACGTCGCGCGTTGAAGGCCTGGACCCCCGCTTTCGCGGGGGTGACGGGACAGCGCAGGGGAGCGGAACAACAGCCCTCCCGCTCCCCCCCCTCTCCCCTCCTGTCCGGATATCCCCCATCGGTGTTCATCCCTGTTCATCGGTGGTTTCTCTCCTCTTTCTGGTGGAACGAACGAGAATAAAAAGCGCGTTCCCGGGCGGGGGCCCGGGAACGCGGTGAAACTGTTGCCTGGTCTGTCTGGGTCAGTCGGCGCGGAGGCCGGTCTTGAGGCCCTGCGCGGGGGTGCCGTCGGCGGCGGTGAGCCGGGCGCAGGCGCCCCAGCCGCCGGCCTGCTGGTAGACGGCGATGAGGAGCGTGTTCGCGCCGGCGGCGAGGTCGAGGGTCAGCTTGTCCTCGCCCGGGGTGAGGGGACGGCCGACGTTGACGCCGTGGATCTGTTTTCCGTTGAGCCAGACCTTGCAGCCGTCGTTGGTGCCGAGTTCGAGGACGGCCTGCCCGGCCTTGTCGGCGTGGATGCGGGTGCGCAGGTAGGCGACGCACTCCTCCAGCTCGCTGTACTTGTCGAGGTCGGCGACCCAGGGCTGGGCGGGGTCGAGGCCCATGGGCATCGCGCGCCACGCCACGCCCGCCGCGTCCGTCTCCGGCGGGAAGGACTCGGTCTCAAACATCGTGGTGGCGGAGGCCATGTCCTTGACATAGGGGCCCGCAACCTCCCACGCCGTGATGTAGTCGTCGAAGCCGTCCAGGGTCTTCAGGATCGCGTTGGCCGTCTCGGCCTGCTTCGGCGAGGGGTTCTTGCCGAGGAAGTCCTGAAGCCGGGCGCGCACGCCCGCGGGGTCCGCGCCGGACACGGCGGCGGCGATCTTCAGCATGGCGGGGCCATACTCGTTCGCCAGCGCGGGGTTCGCGCAGAGCTCGTCGAGCAGCGCAAGCGCCTCGGGCGCGGCCACGCCGCCCAGGCCGGACACCACGATGAGGCGCTCCGTGTCGTCGGCGGCGATGGCGGCGGCGTCGCGGTACTTCGCGCAGACCTCCACGGCGGGCATGTCGGAGGCGGACTTGAGCAGGCGCAGGAGGCCGCCGAAGGCGGTGGCGCGCTCCTTGGCATCGGCGCTCTTCGCTGCGGAGAAGAGGTCGTCGAGCGGCGCGGTGCCGTTCCACCCGGCCATGGCGTCGAGGGCGGCGGCGCGCACGGCGCCCTTGCCGTCGGCAAAGGCCGACCGGATGACCGCCAGGGCCTCCGGCGTGCCGATGCGGCCGAGGGTGGTCACGAGGGCGGCCTGCTCCTCCTCCTTCTTGGCGGCCTTCAGCGCGGCGGCCACGGCCTCTGCGCGCTTCTCCGCCTGCGGGATGCGCTCCGCCGCGGCGGCCACGGTCCGCGACACGGAGTCGCGGAGCCCGGCGTCCCCGGTTTTCGCGAGCAGGGCCAGCAGGCGCGGCAGTTCCTCCGGCCCGGCCAGGCCGCGCAGGGACTTGAGGGCCTCGTCGGCCACGTCCTTCTCCTTGTCCTCCGCCAGGGCGAACAGGGCGTCCATCGCGCCCGCCGCGCGGCGCGCGCCGAGGCTGCGCACCGCCTGGACACGCGGCTCCTTGTCGCCGGCCTTCTTGGCAATGTCCACCAGCGCGTCGTCGGTCTTCTTGTCGCGCAGGAGGCGCAGGCTCTCGCGGGCCGTCTCGCGGACGTCGCCCTTGGCGGTCACCGACAGGTCCACGAGCAAACCGGTGTGGGACGCGTCGCCGACGAGCGCCAGCGCGCGCAGGGCCGCCACGGCCACCGCCGCGTCCTCGGACGCCGCCAGCTTCGCCGCGCCGGGGGCCGCCTCGGCGTCGCCGCGGGCGGCGAGGGTGTCCAGCACCGCCGGGATGCGCTCCGCGGGGGCCGAGCCCAGCAGCGCGACCAGCGCGCCGGTGACGGCCTTGCCCGCCGTGCCCCGCGCCAGCCCGAGGGCCGTGCGCGCGATCTCCGGATCGGCGTCCGCAATGGCGCGGGCCAGCAGCTCGGGCGCCTTGTCCGGCGCGCAGGCCACCATCCCGTTCAGCGCCGCCGCCCGGACAGAACCCGGCGACGCCGCGTTGTACAGCAGGTCGAGCAGTTTCGCCGCGCCGGCGCAGTCCCCGGCGGCGACCTGGCTCATGGCGGCCTTCACGCACGCGGGATAGAACGCCTTGCGGCGTTCCGCGTCGGCCTTGGCGAAGGCCTCCTCCACCAGCGCGAAGCCCGCGCCGCCGTCCAGCGACGCCAGGGCGCTCGCCGCCTCGTCCACCACCGCCAAATCCTCAGACCCCAGCAGCCCGGCCAGCGCTCCCGCAGCCGCCGGGTTCCCCTGACGGCCCAGCGACCCGGCGAGCAGCGCCTGCTGCTCCGGCGTGGCGCCCTTCAGCGCGGCCGCGAGCGCCTGGGCGGCCGCCTCGGTGGGGTACTCCTCCAGCGTGGTCGCGGCGAGCTGCACCAGCGCGGGGTCTTTCAGCATGGCCGCGACGGCGGGCACGGAGAGGTCCGTGCCGATGCGCGACAGCTCGCGGGAGATGAAGCGGCGCGCCTCCAGCGTGATGTCCGTCTCCAGCATCGCGGCGAAGCGCTTCTCAAAGTCCGCCGGGGTGACGCCGCCGGGGGCGGTCCCCTGTGTGGCCGCCGTGACGGCGTCGCTGATCTGGGTCAGCGCGGAGCGGTCCTGGCCGAACTGGTAGGCGGCCAGCAGGTCAAACGCCTCGTCGAGCGAGGGGGCGGCGGACGCGGCCCCGGCAAGCAGCGCGGCGGCCAGCAGCGCCGCGGAAACCGTCAGTCTCATTGTCTTCTTCATGTCAGTGCCCTTTGCTTTCGCGGTCAGATGCGCCACGGGGCGCGGATGGAGGGGTGCATCATGCGGTTCGCAGTGTCGTCGTCGAACTGCTCCTTGACGGGGTCCCAGCGCAGCTTGCGGCCCACCTTCATGGCGATGTTCGCCATGTGGCACATGGTCGCCGTGTGGTGGCCGACCTCCACGGGGGCCTTCGCCTCGCCGCGGGTCTTCACGCACTCGATGAAGTCCACATGGTGGCCCTTGCTGCGGCCGAGCTGGAGCTCCTCCGGCCCGATGACCTCCTTGAGCAGCGCCGGGTTCGACGCCTCCAGGTTGCCGCCGTGGACGTGGATGAACACCCAGCCGTCGCTGCCCTCGAAGCGGACGCCGCGCGGGCCCTTGCAGGCGCCCTTCATCACCACGCCGTTCGCGTACTCGAACTGGAAGGTGTAGTCCATCGCCGTGTTGAACAGGCCGTCCTCGGGGAACCAGCCCCTGCCCTCGACGGAGACCGGGGTCGTGTCGTCCGTGCCGTTGCCGAGCTGGCCGAGGTCAATGATGTGCGCGCCCCGGTCCGTCATCTCGCCGCCGCTGTAGTCCATGATGTAGCGGAAGTAGAAGTGGCAGCGCTTCTCCGTGTAGGGCGCCTCGCGCGCCGGGCCGAGCCAGAAGTTGTAGTCCAGCTCCTCCGGCACCGGCATCTCCGGCTGGTTGCCGATGGGGCCGTGGTTGTCAATCGGCAGGTTCACCGAGATCGTGTGCAGCTTGCCGATGCGGCCGTTGCGCACCAGCTCGCAGGCGTAGCGCGCGTTGTCGCGGCTGCGCTCGTGGCTGCCCGTCTGGAACACCCGCCGGTACCGGCGCACCGCGTCCACCACCGCCCGGCCCTCGGGGATCGAGTTCGCCAGCGGCTTCTCGCAGTAGATGTCCTTGCCCGCCTCGGCCGCCGCCACGCTGATGATGGGATGCCAGAAGTCCGGCGTCGCGATCATGACGGCGTCAATGTCGTCCCGCGCCATCACCTCGCGGAAGTCGTGGTGCTCCTGGATGCCGTCGAACTTCCCGTCGGGGCTCTTGCCCGCGTAGAACGACGACACCATCTCCCGCGCCGCCGCGCAGTGCTTGCGGTCCACGTCGCACACCGCCGCGTACTGCACGTCCGGGATGTTCATGAGGGCCTTGGTGTCATAGGACCCCTGGCCGCCCACGCCGATGGACGCCATGACGATGCGGTTGCTCGGCGCCACCGCCCCGTTCAGCCCCAGCGCGGAGCCGGGGATGATGGCGGGGAAGACCGCCGGGGCCAGCGCCAGCGACGAGCGCTTCAGAAAGGACCTGCGTGAAAGAAGACGTTTCTCTGCCATGATCGGGCTCCTTCGGTGAAAGGGGAAAGCACCATTCTCAACAAACGAAACCCGAAAAGCAAGAAGAAGGCGGCGCCCCGCACCCCCATGGCAGGCGTCGTGTGCGTTCACAGAATTCCGGGAACGTGACTGCTTCAGGCGCTGCGCGCCTCCGCAATGACGTATCCCTCCGCGTCATTGCCAGGCGGCCGCCCCGGGTCGCCGCGGCAACCTCTTGTCGGAATGCCTGAACCCCTTGGTTTACTGCGCCTTCTCCAGCCGGAAGGTCACAAACACGGGCGCGTGGTCGCTGAGGGGCTTTCCTTCGGGATCGACAAACGCGGGGTCGTCCTGCTGCCAAGTGAGGGGGGTCATGGCGTGGCCCTTTCCGGGCCGGAAGAGGATGCGGTCTATCTCCTCCCCCACGGGGCCGTTGACCTCGTCGGACGCGTCGCGCAGGCCCAGGGCGTCCCGCATGCGGTCAAAGGCGAACACCCGCGGCTCGTCCTTGTTGGCCTCCTTGTCCTCGGGGCCGCGGCTGGGCCGCATGTTGAAGTCGCCCAGCAGGATGACGGCGTTTTCCGGCGGCGAGGCGCGGCGGACAAACTCCACGATCTCCGCCGTCTGGGCGGGCTTGGCCCGCCGGGAGTCCGGCTTGCCCCCCGCGGCGATGTGGGTCGTGTAGACGTCCACCATCATGCCGTTGACGTTGAACCGGGCCATGAGCACGCCCTTGGAGGCGGGCCAGTTCTGAAAGTCGCCGGGGTCGGCGTAGCGGATCTCGTCCGTGGCGACGAGGGGGAACTTCCCGAGGATGCCCAGCCCGGACCCGACGATCTTGAAGGGGTTGCGCAGGGCGCTGTGATAGACCTTGACCGGGTGCTCCGCCGCCGCCCAGAGCAGGCCGTGCTGCTTGAAGCACTCCTGGAAGGCGCAGATGTCGAAGCGGTTGGTCAGCGGCGAGATGTGTTTGAACTTGTGGCGCGCGTCGTCGAACCACGGCCGCGCCTGCACGTTGTAGGTGAGGATGCTGAACTCCGCGGGTCCCTCCCCGGGGGCTTTCAGCGCCGCCTTGTTCTCCACGACCTCGATGCCGCCCATGCGTGCCAGCGCGACGCCGGCCAGCACGACCAGCACCAGGACGGGCGCGACAAACCACCACCGCGTGTACCACTTGCCCTTGGCCATCGGACCCTCTCCATGGCGTTCGCGGCCCGTCCCGCCGCCCCCGCATCATAGGGGATGGCCGGGCCCGTTTGCCACAGAAAAGATTCGCCGCGGAATCACCGGGTCAGAAGTGGTTGCTGGGGCCTTCCGACAAGGGATTGCCGCGTCGGCCGGGGCGGCCTCCTCGCAATGACGCGGAAAAACACGTCATTGCGAAGGAGCGAAGCGACTGAAGCAATCTCATTCCCGCTTCGGCGTCGGCTCTCACCGTGCCTTGTCCGGCGACCAGGACTTGCCCGAGGGTCACCCGGCGGCGCGGTACCGCATGATGAGGCTGCCGCGGGCTTCCGGCAGGCGCAGCTCCGCGGCGCCCAGCTCCGCGCCGGTCATGGTCTTGGTCGTTCGCGCGTGGTCCCCGTCAATGAACGTGACCTCGTAGGATCCGTCGGGACGCACGCCGCGCAGGCCCGCCGCCATGCCGGTGTAGGCCGACTTCGCGCGGCGGAACACGAGCACGAGCCCCGCGTCCAGATCGGGCCGGTGGAACTGGAAGGCGCACCAGTGCCCCTCGTCGGGCGAGAACCCCGCGACGGGGTACAGGTCGCCGTACCAGTAGGGACGGTTCTCCATCACCTCCGCGAGCGCCTTCCGGCCCTCCTCCAGGGGGAAGCCGCCGTCCATGTAGTGCCACTGGCAGATGATCCCGGCGGTTCCCGCGCTGCGCATCTCGTAGGCGTCGGGCTGCCAGGCGCAGGCCATGTTCAGCGGGACATAGGGGCACATCCCCAGCGTCTGCGCCTGGTTCCAGTCGCAGTGGCTGGGCGAGCAGTTGGTGTCGCTGCGCCAGAAGGGAATGGAGCGCATGCACAGCTCCAGGTCAATGCGGCGGCCGCCGCTGGCGCAGTTGTCTATCATCAGCCCCGGATGCCGCGCCCGCAGGTCGTCCCACATGCGGTAAAGCCCCTCGACATACCGGATCTCCGTGATGCCGCGCCGGTCCGGCGCGTCGTTCCCCCGCCAATAGTCCAGCGGGTCAATGTTGAAGTCGTTGCGGTAGATGTCAATGCCCGACTCCGCGATGCGCCGCGAGAGCAGCTCCGTCAGCCACTCCCGGGCCTCGGGAAGGTCCAGGCGGAACAGGCCGCCCTCCCCCCCGCCGAACACATAGTCCGGGTGTTCGCGCGCGATTTCCGACCCCTTGGCCACGCGCTCCGGCTCGAACCACACCACGAATTTCAGGCCCAGCTCGTCGCAGAGGTCGCCGACGGGCTTGAGGCCGTCCGGGAACGCCTTCGGCTTGTAGTACCAGTTCCCCACGCCGTTCGGGAAGCCCCCCTCGAACCACGCGGCGTCGAGCCAGAGCG
The DNA here is from genome assembly GCA_033813475.1 of Candidatus Hydrogenedentota bacterium. Taxonomy (GTDB): domain Bacteria; phylum Hydrogenedentota; class Hydrogenedentia; order Hydrogenedentales; family CAITNO01; genus JAAYBR01. The sequence continues at coordinate 11,964 of JAPXRP010000066.1, read as the reverse complement.
TGTCGAACCCGGCGGACTTGGCGAAGCGCGCGGCGGCAAGCTGCCCCGCCTCGGTGGCCCAGTCGTCGCGGGTCCACACATACCGGTCGAAGCACTGGAGCGCGGCGGGCAGCGCCACGGGCCGCCCGTCCGCCTTCGGGACGTACTCGAAGAGCATCAGGCGGCGGAAGCGGTTCTGCAGGGCCCATGTGTCGGCGCCCCCCGGCATCAGCAGAATGCGGGGCGAGCGCACCGACTCGCCGGGGTGCAGCGTGAAATGGGTCTCCTCCATCCCGGCGCGCAGCCGCGCGGGGCCCGCCCCCGACCGCTCGACCGAGGCCGCCCACTGCCCCGACCAGCCCACCGCCGCCACCACCTGCTCCGCGCCGTACTGCGCGCGGAAGAAGGGGAACGCCTGGTTCGACGGGCGCCCGCCCACGGGCGCCATGCGGAAAGCCGTTCCCGGCGCCACCGTCTCGACGCTTTCGAGGAAGCTCCGGTCGTCGCAGGAGTCGCCGCTGTTCCGGTGGAGGAGCAGCGGGTGCTTCGCGTATCCGGACCGCAGCGCCACGTCCAGGGCCTGGATGTTCTCCAGGATCGGCGTGTCGGCGCTGCCCGTGTTGGTGAAGGTCAGCAGCCACTCCGCCGCGGCGTAGCGGGCGAACACCCGCGCCTCCGCCGCCACGCGCAGCCCCGTGGCGGGGTCGGTCCAGGCGACCGCGTACGCCGGCCCCGTGTCCGTGTCCCTGCGCTCTGAAACGCGCTGCCACGTGGACAGGAAACTGTCCGAAGACGCCCCCCCATACACAAACGAGAAGGGCTGCCGGTCCGCCCCCAGCAGGGAATCCGACTGTCCCTCATCCAGCCGCCGCACGGTGCCATCCGCGAGCCCTATCTCCGCATCCGCCCAGTCCGCCTGGTCGCAGGCCGGCCCGTCGTCCGTGCCGTCCACCTTCAGAACCAGTTCGCGCGCCCCCCCGGGGAGTTCCACATCCACAGGAACGGGCTCGTCCCCGCCCCGGAGCACGCCGCTCCGGAAACACTCCTTCCCGTCCACCTCGACGGAGCAGACCACGCTCCCGCGCTTGCCGCCCGTGTCGTCGTTGTTGTCCACCCCGCAGAAGGCGCGGAAGCGTTGCGCGCCGTCCGGCAGCCGAACGGCGATCTCGCTGTTGGAGTGCGTGCCCAGCCCGTGCTCAAAGGCGCGTCCGCCGATCCGCAGGGGTGTCTCGACGCACGACCGGTTGACGCGGAGGACACTGTGGTCCTGGCGGCGCAGCGTGAGCTCCAGACCGGACCCGGCGCCGGACGGGTTCCCGAAAGCGCGCTCGGCCCAGTCCAGCAGGGCCGCGCGCTCGGCCGCCGACACCATCACGGCATCCTGAACAGGTTCCCGGGGAATGCCCAGAACCGCCCCGGCCGGGGCGCAGCAAATCAGGGACAGGGACGCGATGGCAAGCAGCATGGCCGAAAACCTCCCGGGGGTTGGTTGCGGGTCCATTCTACTCCTGCCATCGCCGAAAAAGGGCGCCCCCGCCCCCCCTATTTTTCCTTCTGGCTCTCGAGCTGGGCCTGACGCTGCCCCACAATGGCGATGAGGAAGCCGCGCGCCTCCTCGGAGCCCAGCGTGAAGGGGTCGAAGCGCCCGGAACATCCCGCCTGCGCCATCATCTCCGGCGTCAGGTCGTTGAGCCGCAGAAAGGCCATCGCCCAGTTTCCAAACAGGCGCCGGTCCGTGTCGTGGTATTCCAGCAGGGTGACCCGGGTGTGCCGGTCGTCGCGGAGGATGTTCGCGTAGAGCTCGTTCACCACCTCGACCGGCCCCTCGAGGCACTGGAGGAAGAACTTGGGGTCGTAGAAAAGCACCCCCGTGATGCCCTTGGCCAGATTGTTCCGGCGGGACACGGTAAGAATCCGCTGAAGGGACTCCATGTCACACTCTTCGGTCATCCGGCTCACATAAATCAACCGTGCCAGTGCCATGTTTTCCTCGCTTTCCGCGCCTGGGTGCCACCGTTTTCCGCCCGGAACCACCGCGTATGGTAACGCCGCGCAGTCATTTATGCAAACACACCCGCCGGAGCCCCCATTCCCCGGAAGAACCCCGCCCCCGGCGGAATGAAGCCGGCGCCGGCCCTGTTTATGAGAAGACGGTCAACCACCAAGGAGGACAATGACCATGAGAAAGCTTCTGATTGCAGCGGCCCTGATGGGCGCCGTGTTTGCGCCCCTTCAGGGGTGCGCGTGCTCGAACCCGCCCGAAACGGTCCGTTTCGTGGATGTGAACCGCTACATGGGAACCTGGTACGAAATCGCAAAGTATCCGTTCTTCTTCGAGCGGGGACTTGTGGGCGTGACTGCGGAGTACGCCCTCAACGAGGACGGAACGGTGCGTGTCATCAACCGCGGGTTCAAGGAAACCTTTGACGGGGAGCTTTCCGAGATCGAGGGCAGGGCGAAGATCGCGGACAAGGAGACCAACGCGAAACTCACCGTGCAGTTCGGCCCCTTCCCCGTGGGCATCTTCGGGTCAAACTACTGGGTGATCATGCTCGGGATAGACTACGAGTACGCCGTGGTTTCCAGCAAGGGCCGGGACACGCTGTGGATCCTCAGCCGCACCCCTCAGATGAAAGAGGCGGTGTACAACGACATCGTGGCGGAGCTTGCCAGGCGCGGCTTCGACACCTCGAAACTGGAGATCATGCCCCAGAAGCCCGCCGTTTGACACTCGGAAACACGCGCGAGAACACCGGGGCCGCCCATTCGGGCGGCCCCTTTTATTCAGACGTGGGGGGTTTAACGAAGGGAGGGGCGCAGGCCACTCGCACAAAAGTCCGTGCGCCCTTTCTGAAAGGGGTCCGGCAATTGCCCGTTGCCCGGCCTCTTCAACGCTGAAAGCCTTGCCGAATATGGCCCAGGCCAGGCCGCCGCCCGAAGGGCCAGGCCTGCCCTGGGTTGTCCGGACAGAAAGAATCATGCCCCAACGGGGCAGCCGAAATTGCGGTGGAGGGCGCCGCGACGGTCTTGGGAAAACGCGCGGCCACCGCCGTCTTTCGTCTACCCCCGCGCGGGCAGGCCCACGCGAAGAAAGGCGGCAGCAAGCTGCCGCACTCCAAGGCGCTGCGCGCTGTTCGGCCCGGGGCTGAGGTGATGGGAGGGGGCGCGATCAGGAACCGTCCGGCTTCAGGGCAGGAGCCGTGACAGCGCGTGGAGGGCCGCGGCGCAGCCGCCGCAAAGCAGCGCGCCCCAGCAGACATCCACGACGGCGACGGACAGCGGCCAGCCGCGCAGCACGGCCATGTTGGTGGCGTCGTAGACGCCGTAGACGAAAAAGCCGAAGAGCGCCCCGTACAGGAAGGCGGTGGAAACCGCCGCCCCTGACCTGGGCAGCACGAACGCGATAATGCCGGCCGAGAGCAGCGCCCACGTCAACAGCGCCGCCGGGATGTTCGTCCTCACCGCGCCGTCCACCACGTTCAGCAGCGGTTCTATCCGCGCGCGAAAAAAGGGGCCAAGGACGAAGAAAAGGACCACGGCGTCCACCGCAGTGAGAAGCGCCCACCCGGCCAGCCACAGCGTCCCTGCGCGCATCACAGGGGCACCTGGATTTCGTTGCGGCGCATGTAGAAGGGCGTCCAGGGCGGGTCATACTGCGCCACCAGGGCCGTCCCGGCCGCTTTCACCCCGTCCCGGCCGAGGCTCTTGAAAAGCTGCGCCTTCTTTCGCTCCACGCGCCTTTCCGTGGCGTACCCGCCGAACTTCAGCACGGCGAAGCGCCGCGCGGGCACCTCTCGAAAGGCCACGTTGGGGTTGTTCGGCTTGGGCAGGGTTTCGAGCGTGTACTCCTTGGGCATGACAAAAGCGACGGTGTAGGTGTTCTTCCCCTCCCCCGCCTCCTGGATTACCGGGGCGGTCATGGCGATTTTCTCGGACTTCTCCTGGATCACCGGGGCGGTCATGGCCACCTTCTCGCTTTTCACGTTGTTGCCGAAGATGTAGTCGGCCACCTGCCGGAAGCCGCCGTACATCGTGTCCCGGTAGGCCCCTTCCAGCGTCACCTCCGCGCGGATGTACGGGGCGTACTCACGGATCTCATAGCCCCGTTTTTTCTCCACGACCGTGTGGGCCGGCTCTTCAATGCCCTTGGTGGACAGGTAGCCCACCGCGGTCCACGCGCCCACCAGCGCGACCGCAATCCCAACCGCCACTCCTGTCATGATTCTAACAAGCCTCCGTTTCATTGGATTCACCTCTCTTTGCTTACCGAAACACACCGCCGGGACGCGGTCATTCCGAACACGAGACCGCCCCAGTCACTGACGCTCCCTGGCACCGGCGGTGACGTTCGCGGTCATCGCAAGGAGGCCGCGCAGCGGCCACCGCGGCGACCGCTTGTCGGAATGTCCGCAGTCCCGGCGCATTTGCGCACCACCCCGGAAAAGCGGTATACTTGGGCATCTTTCTCCGTGCCGGGGTAGCTCAGTTGGTCAGAGCGCTGGATTGTGGATCCAGAGGTCCTGGGTTCAACCCCCAGCCCCGGTACCATCCGCAAGTCACAGGCGCGCAATCCTTTGCGCGCCTTTTTCTTTTTCTACTCCAGTCCGGAAATCCGCGCGATGTGGTCCCTGCTGCCGTCGTTGACCCACGCATCGAGCTGGTCGGGGGCCTTGAGCTGCTGGCCGCGCATGCGGGGCACGGCGATGTAGCCGCAGCCCTTTCCGGCGGGCACGAGGGCGGTCATGTCGCTCCAGAGCTTCTCGCACTGGGCAACGGGGTACACGTCCTCCTGGCCGTGCCCCCAGCGGCGCTTGACCTCCTTGATGGTGACATAGGTGGGCATGAGCCGGGCCACATCGCGGACGGCCCCGGCGATGCGCTCCTCAGGGCCGTCCAGGTCGGCCCGTGTCAGGCCGAACAGCGCCAGCAGCGGGTCAATCTGGATCCAGGTGGTCATGCTGTTGTAATGGCTGAGGCGGAGTTCGTCCTCCTCGCGGGGCTGGGCCAGCCCCTCCAGCAGGCGGACCATGCCGTTGACCCGGGCAAGGCCGCCGCCCCGGTCGTCCATGCGGCGCGGCACGACCTCGAAGCTGAGGGTGTTGCCGCTTTCGAGGTGGGCGCCGAGGGCCTCGGGGTCGAGGTCCGCGCCGAGGGTGTCAATGTTGTGCAGCATGATCGTCTCAAGCTGCGGCCGTTCGCGGAGCAGCGCCGCGAGCACGCCGTTGCGCAGGAGGTTCGCCGCCTCGTACCAATGGCCCGGCGGGTTGAAGCGCTGGACGGGCACGTTGTCCGTGTAGTCCGTGCCCTCGCCCTTTTCGCGGGCCCAGTTCATCAGCGTGTTCCGGACCGCGTCGCGCACCTTCTGCTTCTGCTCGTCGAGGGTCTCCTGCGGCATGGTCTCCCACAGGAAGACCAGGTCGCGGACCATGGGCACAAAGCGCTGTCCGATGGACCGGCCCGGGGAGAGCACAACGGGGCCGCCGTAGCCGTAGTGGCCGTTCAGCCGCAGGTGCTTCTCGATGGGTCCGTGGGTCAGATAGCTCGTGGAGACGATGTGCGGCGGCGGGGCGCCGAAGGTCTCCGCCGTCTTCCGCGTCTTGGCGATGTGGATTTCGAGGAAGCTCCGGTGGCGGCCGCCGAGCTGGACGAAGGGGTTGACCGCCTTGATCACCCCCGCGCCGGTGGTCCACCGGCTGCCCACGCCCGCCGCGAGGCTCATCACGGCGGCGCGCCCCTCCCGCAGGGCCGCCTCGCCGATGCGCCGCCGTCCGGCATCGCCCGCAAGCCGGAGGACATCCCCCTCCTCCACATTCTCGATGCGCGTGTCCACGGGCAGGCGGTTGTGCGCCAGGCCGATGCGGCCGTGCTGGATGTCGGCGCGCATCTGCTCGTGCTGAATCTCGTCGAAGCCGTTCTCCGCCTTGACGCGCGCGGCCTCGGCGTCCCATTCGGCGCGCTCGCTTCCCGCCGCCGCGCCGGAGACGTTGAACAGACCGGCGACCATGCGGCGCAGGAGGCGCTGGGACTCGCCGGAGGCGCCGTCCCGCGCGGTGAAGCGGTCCAGCTCCACGCGGCGCAGGCGCGAGGACTCCTCGGCGCTGCGCCGGATGAGCTCGGGAATCTGGAGCCCGTAGTAGCGTCCCGGGAGGAGGGCCGCGTCGTCCGTCAGAAGCCGCGCGGTCGTGCCGTCGCGGTTGATGTCGAAGGTGTAGACCACGGGGTCCATGGCAAAGGCCAGGGCGTCCTCCAGCTCGGCCTTGGTTTCCCGCATGATCCGCAGAATCTCGCCGCGAAAGGCGGCGCACCGCTCCGGCGCGACGAACATGGCCATGCCGCCGCCGGACATGCCGCCGAGCATGAGGAAGCCCCAGAAGTCGTCCCCCAGCGCCTCGCCCGCGCGGCGGATAATGGTCTCCGTAAAACGGTTGGTCACCCAGGGGATGATCGTCTTGAGGGGGCCGTTCCAGTTCCGCGTGGTGCATTGCGCCAGCCCGCGGATGTCGCCGTCGCGCAGGGCCGCGCGGATGCCCTCGAAGATCTCCGCCGTGTCCCCGCGCGCGCGCCACTCCGCCTCGCCGCGCAGCAGGTACTTCTCCGTCACCATCTCCAGGATGGGGCCGACGTTCTGCGCCATGCCTCCGTGGATCAGGACCAGCGACGCCGCCAGCCGCCCGGCAATCTCGGGGTGCAGGTCGCCCCCGCCGAGGATTCGGTGGCGCGGCAGGAGCCGCCCGCGGCTCACGCCGAACTCGGGGTCGCCCTCCACCGCCTCGGCCCCCTCGATCACCTTGAAGCCCGGCCAGGTGCCGCCGGAGTCCTGCCAGCCGCCGCCGGAGCCGCCCAGCCACTCGCCGAGGATGGCCCGCGACGCCACAAGGCGCCGCTCCTCCTCCGGCAGGCCGCCCTCCAGGCTTCCGGTCTGGCCCGTGGCCCGCATGAGCGCGCTGATGATGGACACCAGCATGTTCGTGGAGACGGCCAGCCGCGAGCCCTTGGGGATGTCGTTGACCCGGGTGACCAGCTCGACGCCCATGCCCGGCCCCACCACCCGCTCCATCACCCGCGCCAGGGGCTGGTGCGTGCCCTCCAGAGACGGCGGCACGAGGCCCGACGCGATCACGCCCGCCTTCAGCAGGCTCAGGTAGTCGTTGCCGAAATTGAACAGGTCGCGCAGTTCCGTGACGTCCTTGGTCGCCTCCAGGTCCACGCTGGTCAGGCGCAGCAGCGGCTCGGGGATCACGCGGACATACGCCGCGATGGGCGGGCGCACGGCGTCGTCGCGCCCGTGGACCCCAAGGTCCACGGAGATGTTCAGCACCCGGGCGCCCCCGGGGTAGTCCATGCCGAGGAAGAAGATGTCCGACCACCCGCTGTGGCTCAGGTCCAGCCGCACCGGCGTCGTCTCCATGAGCACGGGGAAGAGCCCCCCGTCGCCCCGCCGCATCAGCTCCGGCCGCACGCGCACCGGGTGGTCGTCGGCGTGGCCCACGCGGAACATCCACTGGTTGCCCCGGCTCGCGCGGACGCTCCGCCGCACCTGGTCGCTCAGGGTCTGGAACGCAAGCTGGTGGTAGGCCTGCGCCAGCGCGCTGAACAGCGCCCCGTTCGGCCCGTCCCGCCGCAGCGCCGCCGTGAAGGCGCTCACCGCCTCCTCAAAGCGCCGCGAAAGCAGGGCGTCGAAACCCTCCGGCGGAATGGCGCCCGACGCCGGGAAGGCCGGGGACTCCTGGAGGAAGAAGCGGTGCGCCGCATGGAGGAAGAGCGCCGCGCGCACGCGCTCGTACAGGTTTTCCGACGAGCGGCGGAAGCGGTCCAGCCCGTCGCACGCCGCCAGCAGGGCCTCCGGGGCCAGACCCGCGCACAGCGAGCGGAAAGACCGGTCGCGCAGGGCCGGATCCCGGCTGGTGATCGTCTCGATGAAGGGGTTCGTGCCGCTCATGCCGACGCCGGCCCCCCGGGCCGGTCCGTCTCGGCCAGCAGCTCGATGATGGCGCGGAGCACGCCGTCGCGGTCCGTGCCCGCCGCGCCCAGGGCGATCTGCGCCTGCATCAGCCCGAACTTCGCGCTGATGTCGTAGCGGATGCCCGCCACCTCCAGGGCCAGGCAGCGCTCGCGTTTGGCCAGCTCCTGGAGCGCCGGGGTAAGCTGCAGCTCCGCGCCGCCGCGCGCCGCCAGCCCCTCGCCCAGAATGTCAAAGATGCGGTGCGGCAGCGCGTGCATCCCGAAAAAGCACAGGTAGTGCGCCGTGCGCAGCCCCGGCGTCTGGAGCTGCAGCTCCGCCTGGCTCACCGACGGCTTCTCCAGGATCCGCTCGATCTGGTAGACCCCGTCCAGCTCCGGCGCCCGCCGCCCGCTCACCGTGCCATAGCGCCCCACATGCCGCTCGTGCGTGGACTGCACCGCCGACACCGCCGCGTCCTCCTGCTCCGCCAGCCGGATCACCTGCTCCGCGCAGCGCCGGTCCCGCAGCGCCGAGATGTAGAGATGGTCATCCAGCAGCAGCAGGAACGACTCCCTGCCCACGAAATCCCGCGCGCACCACACCGCGTGGCCGTAGCCCAGCGGCTCCTCCTGCACGGCGAACGACAGCCGAGGAATCAGGTCCTCCAGCCGCGCCGCCTGCTCGCAGGCCCAGCCCGCGCCGCCGCACGCGCTCCGCAGGTTTTCCCGCAGCAGCCGGAGCTGGCGCAGGTACTGCTCCTCGTCCCCCGGCGCGCAGACAACACACACCTCCTCAATGCCGCTGCGGATCGCCTCCTCCGCGATGATCTGGACCAGCGGCTTCGCCAGCCCGTCGCGGTCCACCAGCGGGAGCATCGCCTTCTGCACCGTGTCCGCCACGGGATACAGCCGCGCCCCGCGCCCCGCCGCCGTGATCACTGCCCTGCGTATCTTCAAAGGCCGACCCTTTCTGTGGCATGCCCGGCGCAGTTCGCCGCCCGGACCCAGACCAGCCTACCAGCGCCCCCCCGGCCAGTCAATTTATCGCCCGCCCCCTCCGGCGAACAAAGGGGGCATGGTCAGGAAGCCGCCTGCGCGCAGCGCACCTCGAAGACGCGCTCCGTGTCCACGTCGCTCCGGATGCGCAGGGTGTCACCCTCCCGCGTGAAATCGGCCCATTCCCGGCCGTCCCGCAGCACCGTTGCCGGACCGCTGATCTTCTCGCACCGCAGCTCTGTCTTCCCCGAAAACGACGGCGTCCCTTTCAGGACAACGAACCGGAGCACCGGCGCCCGGTATTCGGCGGCGCGCACATGCACGTTCGGGTAGTCCACCCCGGCGAGCGTGGGGGCGGCCAATATCTCCTTGCGCGGCGTGCGGTAAAGCCTGCGCATGGAGTCGCCGTCGGTGGCCAGGGCCGCCGCGATGAGCCCCGTGGACGAGATGTAGTGCTTGGGGCACACGTTGTAGAAATAAGACTCGTTGTGGCCGTCGGCGTCCGTGTCCAGCGGCTTGCCGTAGGAGGCTTCGAGCCAGTTCAGCACCTCCCGCGCCCGGGGCGAGTCTTTCCCCTCCGCCTGCACGCCCGTCAGGGGGATGAAGCTGTTGGCCACGCTCAGCGACCCGCCGCCGCAGCAGCCGATGACCTTGTTGTTCACGGCGTAGGCCTGGCCCTTTTCCGGGGTGATCCATTTGGCCTTGGTGCAGATGTGTTTCCATCCCTCCTTGAGAAACCCGGGGTCCGGGAACCAGGGACAGCCCCAGCCGAGGGCCCAGCAGTCCGCGCCGACATCCCCCACGGGATAGAAGACCCCCTTCTTCTGGTCGTAGATGACGTAAAGGAACTCGCGGGTCAGGGGGACCTGGTTGCGGAAATGGACCCGCATCCAGTCGAACCATCGAGGATTTGCGTCGGCGTACTTCGTGCCGTGGACCAGGTCGAACAGCAGGAACGAGTTGGCGCTGTGGGCGTTGCAGTCGGCGAAGACCAGCCCCGGCTCGCAGCAGATGCCGCCCGAGGGGCTGGCGAGGCTCTGGTCGCGCAGCCCGCGCACGGCCTTGTCCAGGGTGTAGTGCGTCTTCCGCCCGTCCTCGGCGACGAAATCCCACCCCTCCTCGGAGTAGCGCATGTCGCCCGTCATCAGCTCGTACAGGCACATCAGTTGCGTGAGATGCCCCGTGTACATGACGTTCTCGTGGCGGCAGGGGTCGGGCGGGTCGTCCCCGTAGTCCCAGTAGTGGGTCACATAGAACCAAGTCCGGCGGTCAACCATCCGCTCGCAGAGGTCGCGGAGCTGCCGGGCCGCCAGGTCGCGGTAGGCGGGTGTCCGCGCCGCCATGGCGGCGCATCCGTACCCGCCAAAGGCAAACTGGTACCGGAACGCCGTGACATCCAGCTGCTTGCCGTCGTCATGCCATCCGGTCCAGGGGTCCGCCTCGTGGCCCTGCATGTGGGTCAAGTGGGAGAACCACCGCTGAATGGCCAGCTCCCGGTCTGAAAGACCGTCCAACCATGCCGGCTCCTCGCCGGACACCGTCCCTGAAAACAGCGCGAGGCCGCACATCCCCCCAAACCACCAAAGACTCCGCATGCGCACGTCCATCCCTCCTTTCAGAAGGCCCCAAGGGCGGGGGCGGAGGACGGTGTTGTCCGGATCCTCCCCCCGAGGCCACTCTAGCAGGTCGCGCGTGGAAGGTCAAGGCGCCGGACGCGGCAATCGGCGCCTCGGCGGGCTGACAGCATGCCTCCACGGCAATCCCGTGTCGGAGAGACTCAGATCCCCCTCATCCCAGTGGGTGAACGGCCCCTCCGAACCGTTGACGCTTTCACCGCGAACCCGCAAGGCGCACGCCCCTCCAGCGCCTTCGCGGACCATTGCCCGTCCGGCGATCATGGACAGCGGGCAACTGGTGCGGCGGCCCGTCCCGGGCGTACAATGCCGCGGCGTCTGCCGGCGGGCGGCGGAGCAAAGGCGTCCGGGACGCTGAAGGATGGTTGCATGACGGCGGAAGTGAGACGGGCGGGCGGTGGGACGGCGGGCGGGCGTATGCTCAGTGTGGACGCCCTCCGGGGCTTTGACATGTTCTGGATCACCGGGGGCACGGGGTTCACCCTGGGGGTGCTGCGCATGCTCGGCGACCCGGTGAAGGGGTGGATCGAGCCCCAGATGAAGCATGTGGACTGGGAGGGCTTCCATTTTCACGACCTCATCTTCCCGCTGTTTGTCTTTGTCGTCGGCATGTCCGTGGTCTTCTCGCTGGAGCGCATTCTCGCCGCGGACGGCCGCCGCGGCGCCTACCGCCGCATCTTCCGTCGCTTCGTCATCATGTACCTGCTGGGCGTCCTCTACGCCGGCGGTGTGGCGCCCGGCGATGTGCGCTGGATGGGCGTCCTCCAGCGGCTGGCGCTGTGCTATCTGTTTGCGGGGCTCCTCTTCTGCCACCTGGGCTGGCGCGGAATGCTGGGCGTGGCCGCCGGCCTGCTCGTCGGCTACTGGGCGCTGCTCTGCCTCGTCCCCATCCCCGGCCGGGAGACGGTTTCGTTTGCCCCGGAGGAGAACTGGGCCAACCTCCTGGACGCGTGGTGGCTGCCCGGGCGGAAGAATGACGGCACCTGGGACCCCGAGGGGATGCTCAGCACCTTTCCCGCCGTGGCCAGCGCCCTCATGGGGGTGCTCGCGGCGCTTTTCCTCAAGTCGGAAAAGCACCCCCCTCTGCGGAAGGCGGTTCTGTTCATGCTCGCCGGCGCGGCGCTGGTGGCCCTCGGCCATCTGTGGGGCCTTCAGTTCCCTGTGATCAAGAAGATTTGGACCTCCTCCTACGCGCTGGTGGCCGGCGGCTGGAGCCTCGTGCTGCTGGGAGGGTTCTACCTTGTGGTGGACGTCTGGCAGATCCGCTGGTGGACCGCCCCCTTCATGTGGATCGGCGTGAATCCCCTCACGATCTACCTGATCCGCAATTTCATGGATTTTAACAAGTTCGCCGACCGCTTTGTCGGAGGGAACATCGCCTTCGCCGTCGGCGAGGACTGGGCCTATTTCCTCC
>JAPXRP010000065.1:0-20047 GCA_033813475.1 Candidatus Hydrogenedentota bacterium | reverse complement strand
AGGTTCACTTCCGCCCGGCGCAGGCAGCGCCGCGCCGTCTCGGCGTGGCGCTCCGTGGCGGCCGCCAGAAAAACCTCCTCGTCCGCGGCGATGTGGCGGATGATTTCCCCGACCGCCCAGGGCACCGGCGCGTATTTGCCGGGCCAGTCGGCGGTGTTCACCGGCCAGGCGATATGCACCGCCCGCTGGGGTTCCCATTCGGCGGGCAGGCGCGGCGGGAAGGCGAGGGCGGTGCCCCGGGCGGCGGGCGTCATTCCGGTGTTCCGTCCAGCCACCGGCGGGTCAGGCCGCCATAGGCGTCCACCCGGCGGTCGCGGAAGAAGGGCCAGTTCCGGCGGACCTCCTCCAGATGGACCGTGTCCACCTCGGCGACCAGCACCTCCTCGCTGTCGGAGGACGCCTCCGCCAGCAGCTCTCCCTGGGGACCAGCGACAAAGGACCCCCCCCAGAACTCGATGCCCGGCAGGTCGGCATAGGGCCGTTCCAGGCCGAAGCGGTTGGGCGCGGCCACATAGATGCCGTTGGCCACGGCATGGCCGCGCTGGACGGTCTGCCAGGCGTTATGCTGGAGCGCGCCGTACTGGTCCTTCTCGGCGGGGTGCCATCCGATGGCCGTGGGGTAGAACAGGCTGGTGGCGCCGGACAAGGCGGCGAGGCGCGCCCCCTCGGGATACCACTGGTCCCAGCAGATCAGCACCGCCACCCGGCCGAAAGCCGTGTCAAAAGTCCGGAAACCGAGATCCCCCGGCGCAAAGTAGTATTTCTCGTAGTACGCGGGGTCGTCGGGAATGTGCATCTTCCGGTACAGCCCGAGTAGCGCGCCGTCCGCGTCTATGACCGCCGCCGTGTTGTGGTACAGGCCCGGCCCCCGCCGCTCGAAGAAGGGCACGATCACGGCCACGCCCAGTTCCGCCGCGAGGGCGCGGAACGATGTCACGGCGGGTCCATCGGCCGGCTCGGCCAGGTCAAAGAGGCTGATGTCCTCCTTCTGGCAAAGGTAGGGCCACTGGTAGAGTTCGGGAAGGCAGATCACCTGGCCGCCTCGGGCGGCGGCCTGCCGCACAAGGTCCAAGGCGCGCGCGTGGTTGTTCTGACCGTCAGGCCCCATGCGCATCTGCACGGCGGCAATGCGGTATCCGTTGTTTTGGGTCACCTTGCGGAACCTCCGGGAGGGTATTTGGTTTTTTGTGTTCGGGCTATTCTACCGAAATGCGGGGGAAGATTTCGCGGTGCCTCCGCAAAGAGAAGAGGCCTGATACGTGTTCGCACCAGGCCTCCGCGGAAGGAGAAACGCCACATGTGGCTCTGACCACCAAGATTATACCACACGTTTTTCGGTGAGGCAATAGAAACCGCCATGTCAGGCGGAATTTTCAAACAGCCGCAAAGCAACACATTGCCGCACAAACGCACAGTCACCGCATTTCAATGACAGGGGCGCCCACGCGCATCGCCGCCAGACCGACATCTTCCCGGCAAGTGAAGACCAGGATTTGGTTCTCCCCACCAATCTCCTTCAGGACTCCCATCGCCGCCTGGAGGCGTTGGTCGTCGTAGTTGGCGAAGGGATCGTCCATCAGCATGGGCAGTGTCTCGCCGGAGGCGCTGAGGAGCCGCACCAGGGCGAGCCGGAGGGAGAGATAGACCTGGTCGAGGGCCCCCTTGCTGAGGCTCTCGGTGGAAACGGTGGGGAGACCGGCGTGTTTTGGACCGAGACGAATCTCAAATCCGTCGCCGATGGAGACATCCCCGTGGGCGCCCAGCGTGATGTCGCGCAGGAACCGCGAGGCGTCGCGGGCGATGACGGGGGCAATGCGGGCGTGGCGTTGGTTGGCAGCCTCCTCGATGAGGGTGGCCGCCCGCAGCGCGGCGTCGCGCAGCGCGGCGGCCCGGTCGCGTCCGCGCTCCTTATCGGCGATGTCCTCCCGAATCTCGGCCAGGGGCCGCAGGTCTGCCGCGCATTCCACGGCGGCGACCTGCAAATGGTTGATTTCAAGCTGAAGCTGCCTGATCTCGTCACGCACTTGGACGAGTTCCCGCTCCGCCTCCTCCTCCGAGGGGCCCCCGTCTTCCGGGCCGATTTCCGCGGCGATGCGGCGGAGTTCGGCGAGGGGCGTGCCGTCAAGCAGGAGGTTCAACTGTTCAGAGAGCGCGGCATGGGTCTGCTGGAGGCTGCGGTATTCCCGCGCCCTCTCGGCGCGGGCCTGCCAGTCCTCCACGGAGTCCACCCCTGCGGCGTCCAGCAGCCGGCGAAGGTCGGCGGCGCACTGGGCGAGCTCCCGTTGATCGCTTTCCAGTTGGTCGAGGGTTTCCCGCACTTGGCGGCGGAGCATCTCCATGCGGCCCCGGGCGGTCTGGTGGGCGGCGCAGTGTTCGGAATAGGCGCGCAGGGCGGCGAGGGGATCCTCCATGTCCGCCTGGCCGGGGCAGCCAGATTCCCGCATGATGCCCCGGATCTGGTCCTCCACCTGGGCCAGGGCCTTTCGCGTGTTGTCGAGGGCCTCCCCATATTCCCGCTGGTTCTCGATGGCCGTCTGGAGCTGGTTGCGCAGGTCCGACATGCGGCGCTTCAGATCCCGGTACTCCTGGTAGCGCCCCATGACCCGGTTGACGGCGGCGGACACGGCATTCATGTCCTCCAGCGGCTCTCCGGCGGTCTCAAAGGCTTCCCGGATGCGCGCGAAGAGCTTCGGAACGCGCTCCTCGCTCTCCCGGGCGCGCAGTTCCTGCTGTTCCAGCTCGCCGGCAAAGGTTTCCAGGCGCGCGACGGCCTCGCGGTATCCGTCGAAGCGGGCGGCCAGTTCGCGCAGGGAATGGCAGTTGGCCCGCTTCCGCAGCACCTCAATGGGGGGGACGGCGTCGGCTTCGGCCGCGCTCAGGCGCTCCATTTCGGCCTTGGCCGCGTCGAACTCCTGCCGGAGGCGCCGGGCCTGGCCGCGCGCGGTGGTCAGTTGGGCGAGGAAATACCCCAGGGCGAGAAGGATGACCGCGCCGGCATAGAGCACGGGCGGTTTTCCGGAGGCGATGAACACCCCGGCCAGGATCAGCAGGAACACGCCGCACACGGCGGCCAGCCAGAACATGCCGGGGATGCGCTCGCGCACCTCCTCCAGCGCGGCGCCCAGACTCTGCTGGAGCCCCTCCGTCTCCGTCTTCCTGCGCGCGGTCTCCCGCATGGAGTCCTCAAACTCGCGCAGGCGCTCGGAGAACGTGTCGCTGTTCTTGAATATCTCGGCGTCCGGCGCGATGCGCTGCCGCTCGCGGCGCACGATCTCCCGGAGCCGGTCGCGGTCGGCGCATTCCTTGTCGCGGGTCTTCAGGGCCAGGGTGAAGGCGTTGGCGAGCTGGCTGATCCACTCCACCGGGTCGGCGGCGACGCGGGAGAAATCGGGCACCTCCGCGAGGCGGCGCTGGGTGACCATGACCTGGTCGTTAAACTGCCGCACCCGGGCGTCGGCCTCGGCGAAACGCTCCTCGTAGCGCTCCTCGCGCGCGCGCAGCTCGTGGAGCCGGCGCTCGGTCTCCTCGGGGATGGGGGCGGGCGGCGGGCCCTCACCGGGAACCGAGGCCTCCAGCAGCTCAAGCTCCGGCGTCAGACGGCGCAGTTCCGCCTCCCGGCGGTCCGTCTGAAGGCGGATGGTCTCGGCGAGCATGTTGAGGTGCTGCGCCTCCGAAAGGCCCGCCGTGGAGAAGTCGCGGAAGGGAAGCAGGGGGAACATCTGCTGGGTGACGGCGTCCATCTGCTGCTGGATGCGCTCGATCTCCTGCATGCGGGCCACCCGCCTGCGGGCGGAGGCCCGCTCCGCGGCGCGCTCCAGGTGTTCCCGTTCCGCCTCGCATTCGGCGAGGCGGGCGAGGGCCTCGCCGCGGCGGCGGTTAAGCCGCGCCTGCTCCCGGGCGGCGCCGCGCGCGGCGGCCAGCTCCTCGCGGAGCAGGGGCAGTGCCTCGTCGGCCGGGGCGATGCCGTCCCGGTGAAGGGAGTCCAGAAGTTCCTGGAGGGCCTGGAGCGCGCTGCTTGCGGAGCGGATGCCCGCGCCGGAGTCGTTGATGGCCAGAAGACGCTCGCGGATGCGTCCCAGGGCCTGCTCGTCCCCCAGCCCGTCGAGGTTGAGGTGGCCGATGGTCGCCGTGTTGATGAAGACGCCCTTGGAAAGGCCCAGATGCGCCTCCGCGAACCCTATTTCCTGGTTGGGGAGCGCGGGGAACATGCCCGTTATGTCGCGTCCCGCCTGGCAGTCGCGCAGCAGGACATGCTGCCGGTCGCGGACGAAGCTCCGGGTGACCTCGTAGACCCCGCCCCGGTCGAGGGCGTACATCAGGCGGCCGCCGTAGGCCTCCGGGTTCTCCCAGGGGCGGCGCAGCAGATTGCCCTCGTCGTAGGCCGGCGACCGCAGGTCCCGGCGCTGGCCGTAGAACATGTCGGTGATGAAGGCCCGCAGGGTGGACTTGCCCCGTTCGTTCGGGCCGACCAGCACCTGCAGTCCGGGGGAGAGGGAGAGGTCAAGATTGCTCAGGCGGCCGAACCCGTCCACATGCAGTTCCTGAATCCTCATTCCACGCCCCCCGTCGGGCTGTCATGGCGCAGGGGGCGGCCCAGGAACGCCGAGACGCCCAGATCGCGGGCGCGCTCCAGCCGCAGGCGGTCGTCCGGCGTGGGGGCGTCCTGGATTTCGGCGGCCATGCGGCGCACGAAATCGCCGAGCGCCGTGTCCTCCGCCGCCCAGGCGGCGTGGTCGTCGTCCAGCGTGGTGCGGTCCGTCACCACCAGCGCCTCCAGCCCCTCCCGCAGTCCCGCGAGGATTTCCGGCAGGGCGGCCCGGAGTTCCGGGCAAATGCGGCCCTTGAGCACCAGACGCAGCAGCAGGGACAGGTCGGGGCCGGGCAGGCGCGACTTGACCGTGCCCGCGAGGGTTTCTCCGTCCGGGAAGCCCGTGCAGTCCAGTTCGAGCGGGACATGCAGGCGGTTGGAGGCCTGGCGCCGGGTGACGGAGACGCTCCCCCCGCCGCGCGGGCCCGCCGCGTCGAGGGTGATTTCGAGGAAATGGCCCGGACCGGGCTCCTCGAATCCCAGCGGTTCCGGCGGGCCGGCGTACCATGCGGCGAAGCCGGGATTCTCCTGGAGGCAAAGGCACCGGTGGATGTGGCCCAGGGCGGCGTAATCCAGGCCCGGCTGGAGGATGTCGGACAGGGTGAAGGGAGCCACAGGCTCATACCCTTCGGGAAGGTGCGCCGTTTCCCCGGCATGGGCGAGGAGAATGTGCGTTTTTTCATCCCGCGGGACATGCAGTCCCGCGAAGGCGCCCGGGGGCACCGGACCGCCTGTGTTTGCGAAGCCGTGCACCACCAGGGGCGCCTCGGGCGAGTGCCAGGTCCGCCATTCGGACTCGCGGAAGATGTGGACGTTTTCCGGCCAGTCCTCCGTCGCGTAGGGGGATCCGGGGGTGTGGGCATCCTTGTTGCCGGGGGCGATCAGGATGGGCACCGGGGCGATGCGGGCAAACTGCTCCCTCACAAAGGAGAGGGTGTCCCGGGAGAGGTTCTCCGCGTCCATCAGGTCGCCGGCGATAAGCACGGCGTCCGCCTGGCGGTCCCACGCGTGGCGCAGGACGCCCGCCAGCGCCTCGCGCTGGCGCTTTCTGCGCCGGGCGCCGACAGACAGGGGAAAACCCTGGGCGTCAAAACAGTGGTCGAGATGGATGTCCGCTGTGTGCACCACCAACATGTATGCGCGTTTCGTCCTTCCTGCCGCAGCGAGGGAACCCCGTATAGTGTGACAAATCGGGCGGCGGATTCCAACTTTGCCGAAAGCGCGGGGGCCGGGAGCGCCGGTTTCTAGTCGAAATCCTGGAACGGGCTGCCGGAAACGGCGGGTTCCGCCGTGCGGGGGAAGGGGGACGGCCATGCCGGGGGCGTGCCCGCCGCCTCGTGCGTGAAGCCCGCATGCCGGTCGCTTCGCAGGATGCGCCGGTAGGCGAAGCCGAGAGGGCGGGCGTCCTGCCGGTGTTCCTCCGCCGCGCGCACATAGTAGGGCACGAGCAGCCGGTCCCGGAACCGGGCCCACCACGGCGGCGCCAGACGGTAATGGGCCTCCAGCCCCGCCACATCCATGGCGTCGGCGAGGCGGCGGAGTGCCCTGCCCTCATAATACAGACGCTGCCGTTCGCCGGGCAGGGAGCATTCGCACCAGATGTGCGCGCGCGCCGCGCCGTCAATGACCGTCCGCAAATCCAGCCGTGCGGCGCGGAGTCCCAGGTGGATGGCCGCCGCCTCGGGGGAATAGGTCTCGTCCAGTCCGCCCAGTTCGGACAACACCGCCTTGGGCATGCTCAGATTCTGCACGCGCCAGAGGGGAAGGGGCATGGCCCCCTTTACGGGCGTGGGGCGCTCTTCGGGCAGCAGCCACGGGGTCAGCGCCCCCGGACGGAGTCTGGGGTGGTTTGCCACGCCTCCGAAGACGCAGGCGGGGTCCGGCATTTCCGTGTGGACGGCCAGGTGCCGCTCCACCAGCCGCGGGGAGGGAAGCAGCAAGGCGTCCAGGAACAGGTGTATCCGCCCCCTGGCCGTTTTTGCCGCCAGATTGAGCGATGCGGCCTGTCCCTCCGCGGCGCACTCCACGCAGGTGATGCGGACGGGGGACCCCCGGGCGTAACGCTCGGCCTCGTTCAGGGCGCCGTCCACGCCCGCCTGGCCGGACACCACCACCTCGAAGCGGCCCGGGGCGAGGGTCTGGCGCTCAAGCGCCGCCAGCAGCACGGGCAGTATGCCCGCGCGGCCGCCGACGGCAAGCAGTACGCTGATATCAGGCTGCACAGGGTGCCTTCAAAAAGGGTTTCGCGCCTTTCGGATGGGCGCTCAGTCCAGAACGGTGACGCGCCGGGGCTCGGCGCCGGATATGAAGACAGGTGCTCCGGCCTTCAGGGGGATTTCCACCGAGCGCCCTTTTGCGGTGACAGGCGCGGGCTCTCCCATGAGGTTAAGCACCGGGCCGGACCGTCGGTCAAGGGAGCAGCGCACGCGCGCGTTCCTTGTGGCCGACCAGACCGCCGTGTTTCCGCCCATGCACAGGGCGAAGACCGTGTCGTCCCCCGTTTCCACCAGGCGCGGCTTCCCGGAGTGCAGGGTGCGGCAGACCGAGGCCAGCGCCCGGTAGGCGGGTTTAGGGGTCATATCCGTCCGGATGACCCCGAAATTTTCCTCAAAGTAGAAGGCGTTGGTGCCGTCGTTGCGGAAGTCGTACCAGCCCATGCTGTCCATCACGCCCGAGGCGACGGCGGACAGATAGCACCGCGCGAGGAGCTGCGCCTGCTCGCGCTCGTCCTTGCCGCCGTTGAGATGGGTGGACCACCCCATCTCGGTGATCCAGACCCGGCGGCCTCCGGCCATTTCGGAGGCGCGCTGGAGCTCCCGCATGAAGGATTTCTCCACGAGCCGGTCGCGGTAGGGATGGACGGTGAGAATGTCGTAACCGGGGCTGAACTTCTCCATGCGCCGGATGAACTCGATGTCTATGCCCGCCGTGGACATGCCCAGCACGAGGGCCTCCGGGTCCTCCTCCTTGATGACTTTGCCGCATTTGTCCAGCAGTGTCGCGTAGAGGTCCTTGGGGCCGGTCCAGAAGAAGATGTTCGGCTCGTTGTAGACCTCCCAGTGCCTTACCCGGCCCTTGAAATGGCGGACCACCGCGCGCGCCCAGACGCAGAAGTCGTCCACGCCTTTTTCGGTGTACGGTTCGGTGAACCGCCCCCAGTAGGACAGCAGACCGTAGACGCTGATGCCGTTCCGGTGCGCGGCGTCCACGACCTTGTCGTAGTAGGAGAAGTCGTACACGCCGGGCGCGGTTTCAATGCCCGCCCAGCTGAACTCCTCGCGGGTCCATTTCACTCCGGCGGCCCGCGCCAGGGCGGCGGCCTGTCCCATCTCGGCCAGGCCCTCCGGGTGCCCGCCGTAGCGGTACAGGAAAACGCCCATGCCCCAGGGGGATTCGGGGACCAGGCCGGCGCTGCCGGGGTCGGAAAGGGGGCGGGTGAAGCCCGCGCGGGCCGCGGCAGGGGAGAGGCCGGGCGCCTCGAAGCGGAAGGAGACGTCGGCGAAGTTTCGGTCCTGCGGCACGGCCACGGCGAAGTCCGTGTCCACCGGGGTGCCGGACGCGTGGAGTGTCCAGGGCCGGGACTCTTCCTTGATCACCGTGTTTTCCCAGTCCTGAAAGGACATCACGAGGGTGCCGGCGGCCGCTTCGCCGGAGAGGTTCCATCCCCGGCAGGAGGCTTTCATGGCGCCGGGGGCGGCGGGGTCCGGTGTCAGCGTGGCATGCAGGGTCACCACGTTTTCCTTCGGGACCACGGTGTCGCAGTGCAGGGACTCCAAAGCGACCCCCGGCGTCTCCGAAAGATTTCCGTCCTTCTCCAGGGACAGGCGGAGAAGGCGCAGGGGGTAGGAGAGATGGTCCTCCTCCGCGCCAGAGTGTGTCCACCCGTCGGGGGGCAGGGTGATTTCGATGGTCTGCGCGCCGCCTTCCAGAACACCCACCACCCGCTCAAAGGACTGGAAGTGGGAGCCGATGAGCATCTTGAGCCGCAGGCCCGGTGTCGCGGAGGCAACGCGGAGCAGCAGCCGTTCGGGCTTTCCGAAGAGGGAGATGGAGTGCCCCAGGGAGGGCTCGGGGACTGCGGCGAAGTCCGGGGTCCAGGCACCCCCGGCAAGGGTTCCCCCGTGGGCGGAAAAGCCGGAGGCCGCATCAAAGGACGTCACCAGATAGCGGCCTGAAAAGGAACCCCCGGCCTCTGGATCCGCAGCCCGCGCCGCAAAGGGCGTCTGGAAAAGAAGGAGACACGCCGCGGCGAAAAAGAAGGTCTGCCTGCGCATGACACGGGCCTTTCAGTGGGCGCGCGGCCCGGTTTTCCCAACCCCCTTCTCCCGCGTCACCGGACGGGGCGTCGCGGTCAGTCCTTCTCGAGGATGATCAGGAAATCGTTGTAGCTGCCGCCGTTGTTCGCGGTGATGGACACAACGCGCCACCCCTCGCGGAGCAGATCCTCCAACTCATTCTTTCCAGAGCCGTTTGACTGGATGATCAGCGCTTTCTGCATGGCAAGCCTCCTCGTGTCCGCCCGGGGGGTCAGCCCTCTCCGGAGCCGGTGAATCCGTAGAAAAGGTTAATGTACTTGACGGTGTCCGCGCAATTCAATTGTCCCGGCGCGCTTGGCTCGCCGAGGAATGTGTAGGTCAGCAGCGAACCCAGCGCCGGGAAGAATATCCTGGACGCCATTCCGGCGGGGCCCATGCCCATGACGGCCAGGGGGCGGGATGCATGGGCCAGAGTGAAGGACGCCAGCCGGCGGAGATCTTCGGGGGTGTTGCAGGTGGCGGCAATTTTCAGTATGTCCACCCCCGCCCGGTCGGCGGAGGCCGCCACCGCCTCCAGCGCGGAAAAGTCCGGGGTGGCGGCGAAGTCGTGGAAGGAGCCGATCACGGTGCGGCCGGCGGCGTGGGCGGCGTCCACGGCTTCCCCCAGGATTTCTGCGGCGGAGAGCTCAATGTCGAGCGCCTCGGCGTGCGGCAGTCCTGCCAGGATGCATGCCAGGCGTTCCGCCTCGTCACCGCGCCATCCTCCGCCCTCGGCGGCGGACCGGACAGTCAGCAGTCTGGGCATCCCGGCAAACCGGGCGCATTCCGCGGCGACCGTCGCCGGTGCGGGGTTCGGAAAAAGGTCGGCCCGAAGTTCGACGAGGTCCGCCCCTGCGGAGAGCGCCGCCTCCGCCTCGCCGCGCGGCACGCCGGCACGCAGGGCCACCACAATGCGGGGCCGGGGGCCCAGCACGCAGTCTCCGATGCGGATGGAGGAGGCGGTTTCGTTTGGCAACGGCGCTGTCCTTTCACGGGGATCATACACCAGACGGCGGGGGCGGGTCAGTTCTCGGCGGCGGGGGGGACGTTGTCCCCGGGCCGCACATGCTCGCCGGCGCGGTCCCATCTCTCCGCCCACTCGCGCTCGTGCCGGTTTCGCGTGCGCCAGCGTCGGTGGAACCAGAGCCATTGGCCGGGCCGTCGCCGGATCATGTCCTCCAGGGCGTCCTGGCAGCGCTGGGTGTTTTCCTGGAGCTCTTTCAGGGGGTCGTTGTTTTGGGCCATCTCCAGGGGGGGGAAGAACTCCAGCACATACCGTCCGTTGGGCTCGCGGGTCATGGACACGGGGTATATGGGGCACTTGGTGCGCCTCGCCAGCATGGCCGGGCCGATGGTGGACCAGGTGGGTTTTCCGAAGAAGGCGCTTGGGATGCCGTTCTCGCGGGGACTCTGGTCGGCGAGAATGCCCGCGTACCGGCCCTGCTTTACCGCGGCGACAAGTGCGGGGAGGGCGGTGTGCTTGTCCACCGTCTCGACCCCCGGAACACGCCGGACGGCGTCCACGGTTCTGTCCATCAGCGGATCGTCGAAGCCCCTGACCACGATGAGGGTCTCCAGGCCCACCGAGGCGCCGGCCGGGGCCAGCCACTCCCAGTTGCCGATGTGCGCAGAGAGAAAGATGCCCCCGCGGGAGCGGTCAATGTTTTCGAGGCCCCGGACATCGAACAGGGGGCCCCTGCCCGTCGAGGCGACCAGGGGAATCCGGCTGAACTCGGCCGCCACCAGGCCCAGATTTTCAGCGGCCTGGCGGAGGATGTCCTCCTTTGCCCGCCCGTCCAGGGTGTCGCCGAAGGCCGTGTCCAGGTTTTCCATGCCGATGCGGCGGAGCCGGGGGATCACCGTGAGCACCGTGCGGAACATTCCCCTGCCGAGGGCCCGGGCAAGCGGCAGGGGCAGCACCCGGGTGAGTCCGCACAGGGCATGGGCGAGAAGGGACTGTATTCTCCTCGAGGGCGAGAATTTTTTGTTGGCGCTCACGTCATGCCTCCAGCGTCACCACCTGCCCGACTTCCGGCATGAAGGTGCGCCGTCCGGCGCCGGTGTTTTCCTCCATCCATTTAACGGCGTCGGGATCCCCGTGGATGTAGACCACATTCGTCGGCTGGATGCGGTCCACAACGTCCGCCAGCTCGGAGCGGGTGGCGTGGGCGCTGAACCGGAACTTTTGCACGTTTTCCAGCACTTTCTCGACGGGCGGCCGGTTCAACTCGAATTGGAGCGGTGCGCCGACGGGGGCGTGCAACAGCTTGTATCCGGGGGTGTCCGGGTCGAGATACCCCGCGAAAAAGATGCCGTGCTGGGTCTGGCGGACCATTTCCTGGGCCAGCAGGGCCGACGGGGTGTTTTCCATCATCATGCCCGAGGTGGCCACAATCACGCAGGGCTCGCGCAGGAGACGTTTCACCTCTCCGGGCTCCCAGAGATTTCCCAGCCGCTCGAAGCGCCGCAGCGGGCGCAACTCCGCGTGGGGCATGAGCAGGTCGGAGAAGGTCTGGTAGACCTCGTAGATGGCGCGCCCCAGCCCGGCGGTGTAGACGGGGGTGAAGGGGATCACGCCCCGCTCCTGCAGGTCGGCCACAATGTTGGCGATCTCCTGCGTGCGGCCCAGGGCAAAACTCGGAATCAGGGCGCACCCGCCGCCCTGAAGCGTGGCGTTGAGCGCCTCGCCCAGGCGTTCGATCTCCTCGCGGTAGGTGCCGAAACTGTCGTCGTCCGTGGCGCCCTGCGTGGATTCGATCACCAGGGTGTCCACATGGATGTCCCTGGGAAGGGGGCGGTAGCCGCCCATGAGGTGCTGCCGGGTCTTGCAGATGTCGCCGGTGTAGAACACCGTGTGGCCTGGAAGGCGCAGCAGCACGCTGCCGCCGCCCAGCACATGGCCCGCCTCAATGAACATGGCCTCCGCGCCGTCGCCGCAGGGCAGCGGAAAGGGCTTCAGGAAGTCCTGATGCTCCGTCGCGCGCAGGAAATAGCCGACATCCTCGTGCTCGTAGAGGGGGTAGTCGCTGATGCCCCGCTCTTTGGAGAGGGTCGTCATGACGGAGACGCTGTTGTGGAGCATGCGGTCCATGATCCGCGCCGTGGCCGAGGTGGCGTGCCACTTGATGCCCGGAAACATGCGCGCAAGATGGGGGGCCGCGCCGCAGTGGTCCACATGCCCGTGCGTGATGACGCACGCGTCCGGCCGGCGGGAAAGCAGGTCGAAGGCGGGCAGCGCGGCCGCGCCGTCCTTTTTGGGGTGGGTTCCGCAGTCCAGAAGGACCTGATGTCCGTTGAGGGAAACGAGGAAACTGTTTGCCCCCACCTCGCACCCGCCGCCCAGGGCGCAGAACTGTATGGTGGAACTCGAAGTCATTGGCGCGATTTTATCCGCGCGGACCCGGCGAATGCAATGGCGGGGCGGCATTCTCGCGGTGTCGCGGGCCTATTTCGGGTCTTTCCGGCCAATTCCGCCGAAACAGAGAGCGAGATGCTCGTCCGGCTCGCGTTTGGTGGCCAGGCTGACCACAATGGCGACCGTTGCGGAGAGTGGCAGGGCGACGAAAAGCGCCTCCACCCAGTTCCACTGTATGCCGAAAATGGGCTCGGGAAGAAGGGTCGGCTTGCCGAGAAGATAGTTGGACAGAAGGGCCGGAAGCGTTGCCTTGGGCATCTGGATGAACATGATCCAGAAGAAGCCGAAGAAGAAGCCGGCGCAGACGCTGGCGATGGCCCCCGCCTTTGTCATGCCCTTCCAGAACAGGGCGCCGACATAGGCCGGAAGAAAGGCCGCGGCGCAGAGCCCGAAGAAGATCGCCGTGGCCGCCGCGATGATGCCCTCGGGAAGCACGAAGCAGAGCATCACCGTCGCGACAAGGCCAAGCACGATGCCCAGACGGGTGACCAGCACGGTTCCCGCGCCGCCTTTGGACCCCATGAGGCCCTTCTCGAAGAAGTCGCGCCCGATGGCGGTGCCCATGGTGTGGAACTGGGAGCTGAGGGTGGACATGGCGGCCGAGAGCAGCGTGAGCATGAACAGCAGGCCGAACCACTTGGGCAGCGCGCCGTTGATGAAAGCCGGGATGATGGAGTCAATGTTGCCCCCCGGCACGGCGGCCAGGGCCACCTTGCCCCCGTGCTCCGGCATGATGAACCAGGCGTTTGACAGGGCGCCCGCGGTGAACGCGACGCCCGTCATGGACAGGATGAACACGCTGCCCACGAGCACGGCCCGGTGCAGCTCCTGGTCGCTCTTGACCGTCATGAACCGGACCGCGAGCTGCGGCTGGGCAAGCACGCCCAGGCCCACCCCCATGATGAGGCTGGTGATGAGGGTGTAGAGCATGGGGGAGCCCTTCTTGGGCATGCGCGTCCACCCCTGGAACCCGCCCTTGGCAAGTTTGGCGATCACGAGCTGGTTAACCAGTTCGGGGTGCGCCTTGAGAATGCCGCCGACGGCCTTGGCTTCCGGCAACTTCTCGAAGAAGGCCGCCTTCTGCGCGTCGTCCATGGAGGCGGTCTTCTTCAACTCCTCGGCCACCCCCGCAAACCAGCCGAGGAGGGCGGCGTCATCCAGGCCGTCCGGGGCCGCCGCGCGCACCTCCGGGAGCGCCGCCTCCCACTGGGCCGCCGTGTCCGCGGGAATTGCGTCCAGCTTCTTGTGCGCGTCCACCACGCCGCCAAGCTGCGCGTAGGTGTAGAAAATCAGGACCACCATCCCCACGAACATGATGCCGCCCTGCAGGGCGTCGGTGTACATGACGCCCTTGAGGCCGCCGGCGATCACATAGGCGGCCACCACCAGGCTGGACACGGTCACCGCGACGGCGAAGTCCACGGTGAAGGTGGACTCGATGTAGCGCGCGATGCCGATCAGCACCGCCGACGCGTACAGGGGCATGAAAACCAGAATGATCAGGGCGCAGGCACCCTGGATGAACCGGGAGTTAAACCTCCGCCCCAGAAGCTCGGGGAAGGTGTGGGCCTGGAGGTGAACCCCCATGCGCCGCGTGCGCTTGCCGAACACCACAAAGGCGATGAAGATGCCCACGAAAATGTTGAGCACCGTGAGCCAGAGGACCCCCATGCCGAACACCGCGGCCGCGCCCCCAAACCCGACTATGGCGGAGGTGCTGATGAAGGTCGCCCCGTAGGAGAGCGCCATGACCACCGGGTGCGCCTTCCGTCCGGCGACCAGGTAGTCCGCCGTGGTCTGGGTCGCCTTGTAGCCCCGGAAACCCAGGTAGGCCACCGCGCACAGATAGAGAATCGCAAAAATGGACAAAGTCATGACGCTGTTCATGGATGAGTTTCCTTCCAGATGACGACATGGAAAAATCGGCAGGAACCGGGGCTACAGTTCCTTGGAAATCTTGTCCTCTTCCTCCGCCCAGGTGGCGGTGTCGGCGGTCATGTCCGCCTCTCCGCCCTTGTTCCAATTTAGAATTCCGTAAACCACGGAAACCAAAGCACTAACAATGCAAAGAACATAGGCGAGCCAAATCCAGAAATCCGGTATTCCGAGCATGGTGATTCCCTCGTTGCCGCACGCCCTTGACCTGACAAAACCGCCAAAACCACCGGTGCGGACGAGGGTATTTTACAGATTTCGAGAAATTAAGTCAACATAGGGCCGCTTTTTGCGGAAAACGCGGGGGCCGCATTTCCCGTTTCTTGGCCGCGCGGAGGGAGGGGCGGGGCAGGAGGGGGCGGCGGGGTCAGGCGCCGAGCTCTCTCAGCACCTTGCGGAGGGCGGCCTTCACCCGGCGCGGGGAGGTGGCGCCCAGGGTGTCGCGCAGACGCACCATGGTCTCCGGCCTGATCGCGTCATACACATCCGGGCCGAAGGCGTCCGAGTGCCGCGCATACTCCTCCAGGGGAAGATCAGGCAGCGAGGTGTCGAGTTCGATGCAGCGGCGGACAATGCGCCCGACCACGCCGTGGGCCTCGCGGAAGGGCATGCCCTTGCGGACGAGATAGTCGGCGAGGTCGGTGGCCTCCATGAAGCCCAGGCGCAGGGCGCGCGCGACGGCGTCGCGGCGCACGGAAATGGACGGGATCATGGCGGCGTAGACGGCCAGGCAGAGCTGCACGGTGTCGGACGCGTGGAAGACCGGCTCCTTGTCCTCCTGAAGGTCGCGGTTGTAGGTGAGCGGAAGCCCCTTGAGGAGCGTGAGCAGGGCGACGAGGTCGCCGTAGACGCGGCCGGTCTTCCCGCGCACCAGCTCGGCGACGTCGGGGTTCTTCTTTTGCGGCATGATGCTGGAGCCGGTGGTGAAGGCGTCGCCGATCTCGACGAAGCCGAACTCCTGGCTCGACCACAGCACCAGCTCCTCGCTCAGGCGGGACAGGTGCGCCATCACGAGGGAGCAGTTCGCGCAGAACTCCACCAGGCTGTCGCGGTCGGACACGGCGTCCATGCTGTTTTCGGACAGGGCGTCGAATCCCAGCTCCTTCGCCACCCGCGCGCGGTCCACGGGATAGGGCGTGCCCGCCAGGGCGGCGGCTCCCAGGGGCATGACGTTCACCCGCCGGCGCATCTGCGTGAACCGCTCCTGGTCGCGGGCGAACATGGCCGTGTAGGCGAGCAGGTGGTGCGCCAGCAGCACGGGCTGCGCGTGCTGGAGGTGGGTGAAGCCGGGCAGGATGACATCGAGGTTCGCCTCGGCGAACCGTGCGAGGGCCAGGCGCAGTTCGCGCAGCAGGGCGACAACGGTGTCGGTCTGGTCGCGCAGCCACAGGCGGACGTCCGTGGCGATCTGGTCGTTGCGGCTGCGGCCCGTGTGCAGGCGCTTTCCGGCGTCGCCGATCTTCGCCACGAGGGCCGCCTCGATGTTGGTGTGCACATCCTCCAAGGCGGCGGACCACGCCATGCGCCCGGCGCTGATGTCGGCGGCGATTTCCCTGAGCCCGCGGATGATTTTCGCGGCGTCGCCCTTCGGGATGATGCCGCATTCGCCCAGCATGCGCGCGTGGGCGGTGCTGGCCGTGATGTCCCACGGGGCCAGGCGGGCGTCAAACGACACCGACTCGCCGAGCGCCTCCACCAGCGCGTGCGTCTTGCCCTCGAAACGTCCGCCCCATAGCTTGGACATGGAATACCTTCCCTGGTCGTGCGGTCCCGCGCGCGGGAGACGCCTATTTCTTGCTCTTTCCGCCCTTCGGCGCGCTGCCGCTCTCCGTCGCCTTCCGGATGATCTCGTCCACCTCCTTCAGGATCGTGGCGTGAATCTCCCTGCGGTGGCTGTCGGCGATCTTGTAGTGCTGGTTCTGCTCGAGCAGTTCCATGGTGCGCTCCGCGACCTGCCAGGCAAAATCATGGACTTTCATGGCTGTTCCTCCGGGGGTTGGCGGACGCCCATACTATAGCGCGGCGGGACGGCGCGGTTCACGCGGGCGCGTGTCAGGGGGCGCCGCCGCTGCCGCCGCGCGGACGGGGCGGCGCCGTGGGGTTGCGCCGCTCCTCCTCCAGCGCCTTGCGCAGGGCCTCGCGGAAGGCGGGGTCGCCCACGGTCTCCCGGTAGAGGTCCCGCGCGCCGAGGGCGTACTGGAGGCGGATGAAGCGCAGGTCGAGCACCACGGCGTAGAGGGCCGCCAGCAGCAGGAACAGAAAGACCCCCCAGTATCCGGCGAGCCAGAGCCAGTGCTGTTTCGGGTCCATCATCACGGCGCCGTACCAGGCCATGATGCCGGCGGCGGTCACGCAGCCAAGGGCCGCGCGGCGCCAGAACTTCTGCGTGAGGTAGGGGGTTCCCTCGCGGGGCCTGTCTCTTCCCGGGGGCGGCGCCGTCGGTTCCCGGTCTTTTCGGTGCTGTGACTCCACGAAGACGACCCTCCTGTCGGCTCCAGCGCGCATCCGGGGGCGGAACGCACGGGCCCGCGACCGGCATTATTCCGCAGGCACCCCCCGATGTCAAGTTGTTCGTCTCCCCGGAGGTTTTGCCCGGGCGCCGGTTTTCTGCATAATGTCTGCGGGCTCGGCGAAAGGACTGTCCGCGGCCGGAGCCCGAATAGGGGACGATTTCGATGCGCTATGTGAAGGTCTGCCCGCGGTGTGGGGCGGAGAACGATGAGATGGCGGAAATCTGCCTGAGGGACGGGGAGTTTCTCGGCATGGTGCCCGCGACGCCGGCCGCTCCCGCGCGGGCGGAAGCCCCGCTTCCGGCCCCGGCGTCCGCCTCGCCCGCTGCGGAACCCGTCCGGGCCGGGGGGGCGGATCCCGTGCTGTACCTGGAAAACGCCGCCACAGGCGAGTGCCACCTCCTTCGGCCGGGGTGGGTGGTCGGGCAGGAGCATCCCGAAAGCGTGGCGGAGGTGCAGCTTGGGGAACGGCCGGGCATCCAGTTTGTCCACCGCAGGCACTGCCGGTTTCTGTACGGGGAGGGCGTGTGGGAGGTGGAGGCGCTGGAGCAGCCGGACTACACCAACCCCACCCTGGTCAACCGGCGGCGTGTGCCCGCGGGCGCCAGGATGGCCCTGCGCAACGGGGACAGCCTCGCCCTTTCAGGGGTTCAGTTCACCGTGAGGATCATCTCCTGATGAAGACAATCCGTGTTTGCGGCGTGACGGATCCGGGCGCAAAGCGCTCCGAGAACCAGGACATGCTCCTGCTCGGGCGCATCGTCAAGAATGCGGGGCACATGGAAATGTGCTTCGAGGAGGACGACGATTTCATGCTCCGCTACGGGTTTCTCGCCGCCGTGGCCGACGGGCTGGGGGGCCACGCCTCGGGCGCCCTGGCCGCCCGCATCGCCCTGCGCGGCATGGACCAGCAGTTCTACGGCGCGGAGAAGAACGGGCAGTGGCCCCCAACGCTCGCCGCCCTGCGCCAGGGGGGCGACCGGGGCAATTTCATGGTCCGGCAGGTGTCCGGCGCGAAGCCGGAGCACGCCGGCATGGGGTGCGTGATCGCCGGGGTGTGCATGCTGGGGGCGGAGTATGTGGTGTTTCACGCCGGTGACAGCCGGGTGTGCCGCTTCCGGCGGGGCGTGCTGCGCCAGCTCACAGAGGACGACACGGTGGTCGGCATGGCGGTCCGCGAGGGTCAGCTCACCCCGGCGCAGGCCTCCTCCAGCAATATGCGGCACGTCGTGACCAACGGGATCGGGACGCCCTCCTTCATCATGCATGTGTCCGATCCGCAGATCGCGCGGTCGGGCGACGTGCTGCTGGTCAGTTCCGACGGGCTGCATGACGTGGTGTCCATTGAGGACACGGAGCGGGTGATGGCGGAGGCCGCCCCCCTTCTGGACCGGGCGAACCGCCTCAAGAACCTCGCCCTGGACGCCGGGGGGCCGGACAACATCTCGATTGTCCTGGTGGAGTACGCGGGCGGCGAGCCGGAACCGGAGCCTGAACCGTGACCGACGGCGCCGACAAGAACGAAAACGGGGAGGAGCCCCGGTTCACGGAGCGGTTCCCCGAAGAGCGCGCCACGGAGCGGTTTGACGAGCCGCGCGCGACCGCGCGGTTTGAGGAGGCCGCGTCCTCCGATGCCGCAACCCGGTCGGCGCCCGCGCCCGGCGCGCTTGTCCCGGGCGAGACGGTGGACGGGCGGTACCGGGTGGAGGAGGGCCCCGTGGGCGAACCGTCGGGGGAGGCCGTCGTCTACCGGTGCGCGGACTTGGAGGGCGGGGGCGCGGTCGCGCTCAAGCACTACCACGAGAAGATGTCCCCCAAGGCTTCTGTCGTCGCGCAGCTTCTGTCCATCCGGCACCGGGACATCGTGGCCATCCGCGGATGGGGCGTGTGGGCCGGGCGGGCCTACGAGGTCATGGACTACTGCGAGGGGGGGAGCCTGGCGGACTTCATGCCCTTTGACGAGGAGACACTGCGCCGGGTCTGCCGCAGCGTGGTGCGCGGGCTGCACCACCTGCACCAGAACGGGATCATCCACCGGGACATCAAGCCCACGAACCTGTTCTTCCTCGACGCCGGCCGCACCGACATTGTCATCGGCGATTTCGGTGTGAGCTCCATGATGGAGTCCGGCGAGCGCGTCCGCAAGACGGCCAGCGCGCACTTCTTCACCCTGGACTATGCGGCCCCCGAGCTGCTCGACGGCAAGGAGGTCGGGCCGAAGACAGACTACTACGCCCTGGGCGTCACGCTGCTGCACCTGCTGGCGGGGCGGTCGCCCTTCCACGGCATGGACCGGACCGCCGTGCTCGGCGCGCATTTCCGGGGCCGGGTCCCGCGGCCCGAGGGCATGTCCCCCGCCTTCGCGCGCCTCATCAGCGGCCTGCTGCGCGTGAGCCCCGAATCGCGCTGGGGCTACGCCCAGGTGCGGGCGTGGGTCAAGGGCGAGCCCGTCTTCACCGACGAGGGGGTTCCCGACCGCGAGGAGGTGGCCGCAGGCCGCCGTGTTCCCTACCGAAGCCTTCCCGAAATCACCACGCCCCGGGAAATGGCCCGGCGGATGAACGATTTCGACGTGAAGAGGGACATGCTGCGCGGCTTTGTCTCCCAGTGGGTCATGCTCTTCGACACCGCCCTCGGGAGAGAGGTCGCCCGCATCGAGGAGCAGTACGCCGACCACCTGGACCTTGGCGCGTTCAAGCTGAAATACCTGCTCGACCCGACGCTCCCCCTGGAGTTCGGGGACAGCCAGGCGGTGAACCTCCAGCAGCTGGTGGACCTGCTGGCCGCGCCCTTTCTCACCAACCGGGACGAGCTGGTGAAACTCTTTCGCGCGGGCTGCATCGAAATATGGATCAAGGCCCTCGGCGGCGATCCGGCGGCGGCCGAAGCCCTCGCCCGGCGCATCCGCGATGTCCGGGTCCGGGTGAAGGACCCCGATGTCGCCCTGTTCGCCCTCATGCACACCCTGGACCCCGCCCGGCCGATGGCCTTTGGACCCGCGCGGGTCAAGACTCCCGAGGAGCTTCCCAGGCTGCTCCAGGGAAACGCCGCGCAGACCGGCCGGCTGGTCAACCATCTGTTCAGCGGACGCCTCGCCGAGTGGATGCGCGCGGCGTTTCCGGACCGCAGGGAGGACGCGGCGTTTCTGGACCGGTGCGCCCGGGAGCACACGCGGGCCGACGCGGAACTGGCCGTGTTCCGTTTCTGCTGCCATTTCGACCCGGAGACCCCGTTCCGCCTCAACATCTCCACGGCCGCCACGCCCGCGGAGCTTGCCGCCGTCATCGCGCGCAGTCCCCAGAGC